>NZ_VNXE01000108.1:0-1926 GCF_009820115.1 Escherichia sp. HH41S | reverse complement strand
AGCGCCTGAGCAATTTTCTTGAGTTGTGCTTCTTCATCCGGACCAATGCCATCCTGGTCAGCGATATCAAGGCACAGGCACAGCACATTAACTGCGTCATCAGTACCTGCCACGTCAGCCAGCTGACGAAGGGCTTCAGCATTGGCAGAGCGCGGCGACGCTTCATAACGGGCGCGGATATTTGCACTCATTTGTGCAATCTCACCGGAGAACGACGCAAAGGCAGGAAGTGCTGCAATGGTTTTCTCCAGTACCGCGATTTCTTTCGCATCGCAGGTGCCGTCAGCATATGCAATGGAATACGCACCCCAGACGGTCGCCTCCACTGCGTCGCGGTTCTCCATTTTCTTTACTTCAGTAATGGCCTTGCGGGTTTTCTTTTTGAAAATACCAAACATCGTGACTTTTCCTTTTAGTGGGTGAGCCTGCGCCCGGGGGTGACCAGCCCACAGAGAAAGTCACACTGACCATCCCGTAAGCTCACCCCTGAAAGGCTCTGTGGTTTTTGATGTGCGCCGGGCGTGGCGCAAAGAAATGAAATAAGACTTACCTGAAATTAAGGTTAATCTGAGGATTTAAACCATTTTTAAAGCTTAGTAATATCAACTCGTCTCCTGAAGGAGACAGATACTTATGATTCTTCATGGACTTTGTCCCGCGGCGTTAATCCGACGGCCGCGCTTTTTTTGCGCCATATTCATCGCTAACTTACATGGCATTGCCACACGGGCATTATCAGTGTCCGTGTTTCTTTTTTTAGGGTTCAGAATAAAAAAAACCGCCCGGTGGAGGCGGTAAAGGATGTATTTCCAGGTTTTGCTTAGTATATGATTAATCTCAATGTCATTTTTAGCGATGTTTACAACATCGGGATGACACATCACCGACCCTGTCAGGAAATACAAAATCTCCACCGACAATGCGCCATTCCGATGTTATAAAAAAATCAGCACTGATACCGTAATAAATAACATTCATTACAGGACGGGATGTAGTAAGGAGTCAGGGTAAAACAAAAACATCCCACACATATAATGTGTCAGTGCCTAACACAACCTAGCATCTATTGTCCTCTGCTGGAGCGGGTAGCGGGAATCGAACCCGCATCATCAGCTTGGAAGGCTGAGGTAATAGCCATTATACGATACCCGCATATAGTGCCGATTGCCGGAATCGAACTGGCGACCCGGTGATTACAAGTCAGTTGCTTTGTCTGCTAAGTTAAATCGGCAACGGTTCCTCGGAAAAAATAAAACGACCGATATATGCATTATTTCCCTGTCATCTCCTCGGAACCGACTATCGATATTAATGAGGGCAAACACTATTTCAATAAACATAGTGTCAATATTAGTAAATATATGTATAAATTTCTATCACTCGTGATTGATTACAAATAATCACACACATATTTAACTATTTTCTTTTATTTCGCTTACAGTCTGGTTAAATCTCTCTTCTTCCAGCTCCACACCTATTGCATGCCGTCCCAGCGATAATGCTGCTTTTATTGTTGATCCCGACCCCATAAAAAAATCAGCAACCAAATCTCCCGGATGGCTGCTGGCGGTAATTATCTGACGCAACATATCCGCCGGTTTCTCACAGGGATGTTTGCCGGGGTAATACTGCACAGGCTTGTGCGTCCAGACATCCGTATACGGAACGGCAGCCGATACGGAAAAATAACGCCGCAGAGATTTGTACTCATCCAGCAGGCTGGCATATTGCCGGTTCAGTTCACTGTATGTGCTGACCAGCTGGTGGTGTGGCTTTTCCAGTTCACCGCGCTGATGTTTTTCTGCTGCAACACGCGCAAACAACGCCTGTAATTTCAGATAATCGCCTTCGTTCGGCAACTGCCACTGACTGGTACCAAACCAGTGCGAAGCCATGTTTTTCTTTCCGGTGGCTTCCGCTATCTGT
>NZ_VNXE01000005.1:0-2047 GCF_009820115.1 Escherichia sp. HH41S | reverse complement strand
GCTGACCGGACATGAAAATGAGGTTGTATCAGCGCAGCCGGATACCGTGACTGATACGGCTGATCTGGTCACGGTTGTGGCACTGGTGACGCTGCATACCGATGCACTTCACGCCACGCGGGATGAGGCTGTGGCATTTGTGCTGCCGGGAACGGCGTTCCGTGTCTCTGCCGGTGTGGCAGCTGAAATGACAGAGCGCGGCCTGGCCAGAATGCAATAACGGGAGGCGCTGTGGCTGATTTCGATAACCTGTTCGATGCTGCCATTGCCTGCGCCGATGAAACGATACGCGGGTACATGGGAACGTCAGCCACCATGACATCCGGTGAGCAGTCCGGTGCTGTGATACGTGGTGTTTTTGATGACCCTGAAAATATCAGCTATGCCGGACAGGGCGTGCGCGTTGAAGGCTCCAGCCCGTCCCTGTTTGTCCGGACTGATGATGTGCGGCAGCTGCGGCGCGGCGACACGCTGACCATCGGTGAGGAAAACTTCTGGATAGACCGGATTTCGCCGGATGATGGCGGAAGCTGTCATCTCTGGCTTGGGCGGGGCGTACCGCCTGCCGTTAACCGTCGCCGCTGAAAGGGGGATGTATGGCCATAAAAGGTCTTGAGCAGGCCGTTGAAAACCTCAGCCGTATCAGCAGAACGGCGGTGCCCGGTGCCGCCGCAATGGCCATTAACCGCGTTGCTTCATCCGCGATATCGCAGTCGGTGGCACAGGTTGCCCGTGAGACAAAGGTACGCCGGAAACTGGTAAAGGAAAGGGCCAGGCTGAAAAGGGCCACGGTCAAAAATCCGCAGGCCAGAATCAGGGTTAACCGGGGGGATTTGCCCGTAATCAAGCTGGGTAACGCGCGGGTTGTCCTTTCCCGCCGCAGACGTCGTAAAAAGGGGCAGCGTTCATCCCTGAAAGGTGGCGGCAGCGTGCTTGTGGTGGGAAACCGTCGTATTCCCGGCGCGTTTATTCAGCAACTGAAAAATGGCCGGTGGCATGTCATGCAGCGTGTGGCCGGGAAAAACCGTTACCCCATTGATGTGGTGAAAATCCCGATGGCGGTGCCGCTTACCACGGCGTTTAAACAGAATATTGAACGGATACGGCGTGAACGTCTTCCGAAAGAGCTGGGCTATGCGCTGCAGCATCAACTGAGAATGGTAATAAAGCGATGAAACATACTGAACTCCGTGCAGCCGTACTGGATGCACTGGAGAAGCATGACACCGGGGCGACGTTTTTTGATGGTCGCCCCGCTGTTTTTGATGAGGCGGATTTTCCGGCAGTTGCCGTTTATCTCACCGGCGCTGAATACACGGGCGAAGAGCTGGACAGCGATACCTGGCAGGCGGAGCTGCATATCGAAGTTTTCCTGCCTGCTCAGGTGCCGGATTCAGAGCTGGATGCGTGGATGGAGTCCCGGATTTATCCGGTGATGAGCGATATCCCGGCACTGTCAGATTTGATCACCAGTATGGTGGCCAGCGGCTATGACTACCGGCGCGACGATGATGCGGGCCTGTGGAGTTCAGCCGATCTGACTTATGTCATTACCTATGAAATGTGAGGACGCTATGCCTGTACCAAATCCTACAATGCCGGTGAAAGGTGCCGGGACCACCCTGTGGGTTTATAAGGGGAGCGGTGACCCTTATGCGAATCCGCTTTCAGACGTTGACTGGTCGCGTCTGGCAAAAGTTAAAGACCTGACGCCCGGCGAACTGACCGCTGAGTCCTATGACGACAGCTATCTCGATGATGAAGATGCAGACTGGACTGCGACCGGGCAGGGGCAGAAATCTGCCGGAGATACCAGCTTCACGCTGGCGTGGATGCCCGGAGAGCAGGGGCAGCAGGCGCTGCTGGCGTGGTTTAATGAAGGCGATACCCGTGCCTATAAAATCCGCTTCCCGAACGGCACGGTCGATGTGTTCCGCGGCTGGGTCAGCAGTATCGGTAAGGCGGTGACGGCGAAGGAAGTGATCACCCGCACGGTGAAAGTCACCAATGTGGGACGTCCGTCGATGGCAGAAGATCGCAGCACGGT
>NZ_VNXE01000107.1:0-2126 GCF_009820115.1 Escherichia sp. HH41S | reverse complement strand
ACGGCACAAATAGTCAACAGTAGAATATCCGATAATTTATGTTCCACTTTCCAGGCTTGTCTGTAATCGGGGATAATAGAAATATGTTCCATCAATTTTTTAAGTTCCATTTTGTTCTCCTTAATTATGTAAGGAGTATTTGATCATGTATAAGCAATAAAAAACAGCTTCAGGTAATGAGGAATATCTCAATTTTTAAACATAAAATGCGAATTGTTTAGTACAAAAAAGCAGCGTTAAGTGAGTAGGCCACCGGAACCTCCCCGACAGCCTCTCGCAGAACCGTACGTGAAACTCTCGCTTCATACGGCTCCCGTCAGGCAAACGCGCTTCCTGGTCCTGCTTTCCAGTGGGCAAACAACTCCGGCTTCTCTTTTGACAGCCTTTCCATTAGCTGACACGCCTTCGTCTTTCTATACCGCAGGGTTTTATATTTCTTTCTCGCCCACGCAATCAGCGTCAGATTAATATATCTGCATACTTTCTTCATCGCTGATTTGTGGTATCTCGCGTAATAATTCAGCCACCCCGATATTATCGGATTCAGCCACTTCGCAATATCTTCGAGACTCATCTCCACCCTGCGTCTGATCCACAGTTTCCTGAGTTTTCCAATCATGCCTTTCTGCGCACGGTTACTCGCCGCCGGGCTGAAACTCGTAAAGAGGTTTCCCCGCCGGTGGTTACGTGCTCTTCGCGCTCTGAACGTATACCCCAGAAAATCAAACTGCACTGTTTCATGGTTCGCCTGTCGTTCGCTGTCTTTGCAGTAAACTACTTTCGTTTTCTCCGGATGTAATTCCAGTCCACATTCCTGAAAACGTTTTGCCAGCTTATTCAGTAATTCCTCTGCCTGTTGTTTACTGCCACAATGAATTAATCCATCATCTGCATAACGGCACCAGGGAATTTCCGGATAATGTAACGTCAGCCATTTATCAAACACATAGTGCAGAAATAAATTCGCCAGTACCGGGCTGATGACTCCACCCTGTGGCGTACCTTTATTTCTTTCCTTCAGTGTTCCATCCGGCATCTGCACCGGCGCTGTCAGCCACCGGCGAATAGACAGTCTTACCCATTTATCCACGCAATGTTTATCCACTGCCCTGAGTAATAAATCGTGGGGGATATTATCGAATAACCCTTTAATATCAAACTCAAGACACCAGTCGTATTGCCAGCAACGTTTTCTGGTGACTGCTATTGCATCCAGCGCTGATTTTCCATGCCGGTATCCGTATGAATCATTCAGGAAATAACGCTCCACTAATGGTTCAAACGTTACCAGCACCGTCATCTGCGCTATTCGATCGCTTACTGTCGGTATTCCTAAAAGTCTTTTGCTGCCATCCTTCTTCGGAATTTCCACCGCACGCACTGGCGGCGGCATCCAGCTTCCCGACGATAACCTGTTCCAGATTTTGTACAGATTTCCTTTCAGATCCCGCTCAAAATCTTTCAGCGTCTGGTTATCCACTCCGGCAGCTCCGGCATTCGCCTTTATCCGCCGGTACGCTTCCACCACATGCAATTTACTGACCTGAAACGGTTTTGTCTGTTCACACACAGCCTCCTCCTGCCTACAGTTGGGCTGTGATGCAGACTGCCCGACGCTGTCCCTTCGCTCCACGTTCATTACAAACGCTTCCTCACTACTACGAACAGCTCTGCCCCGGTTTCGCACATCGATACTCTCATACTCATAATTTCGGTTATTTGTATTTCTCTCTTGACATTGCGACGACCGGTTCCCGTAGTTCCTGCAAAGAGCCTGATACAGCGTCATGCCTGCTATACACCGGACACCATTCACGCAGCATTCGGAATTCACCCGTAAATTAATCCCGGCGGTATCACGAAACCTCCGGTTTTGATGTCACTTAGGACTAACGACGTTTCAACACAGGTTCGGGTTTACTCATCTCACTGTATCTCACATAGGATCAGATCTCGTCTGATCGTTCCCCCTGCGCTCACTACCATGGCTCTTTACCACAGCAGCCGGGGTTGTTTGGGACCGACTTCCGACAGCAGATCCCGGTGGGCCTGCCACCATCTCTTCACAAGCTTATGCTTATTACATGCAAAACGTCCCGTTTTGCATCTTTGTGCCTACGGCACAC
>NZ_VNXE01000085.1:0-2475 GCF_009820115.1 Escherichia sp. HH41S | reverse complement strand
AAAACTTTTGCGGTCTGCCCCCGGACAGTCGTTTCCGGCCGTGGCAGTGATGCCCCTTGCGGCGAAGGTTCTCAAACGGGTGATGGTTAATACCGGAGGGAACAAAAGACAGGTCCCCGCAAAACGTCAAAACCGCGGCTCCCGAAACTCAACAGCTACCGTGTTCTGTCAAGAAAAAATCGCTTAAATTCAGTCGTACAGCCCTTAAGTACTGCCAGCAGGCTTGTCAGTACCAAGTTTCCGATACTGCGCGGCTACGCTAACGGGGTTAAAAGAGCTTACTTATACTACATCATCGCTGAAAGCTTGTATGGTTTCGCGGAACAGGGAGTAACAGGAGAATATTCACTCTCTACCGGCTAACAGTTAGCTTAATTGCAGCAACTGGTAACCAACTGCTAGAAAAATTCACCATGAATAATAATTGTGCTGATTACCTGCAATTATTGTAGTGAAATTTCTGTTCATATTTTTTCGCTAGCGATGTCTTGTTTGAGAAAAAACACTATTTGTTGAATAGTTTAATTCTGGTATTTGGAGTCTTTTAAATGGGGATTCTATATGGATATCACTTTTTATATGTTGTAAATAATGCCGCTGTAGAAGAACAACGGCAAATGAAGGGGGGTTATTGTTACAATAATCTTATTTGTCTCTATTTTTTATCCGAATCAGGTAGCAATTTAAAAGCTTTCAATATGGGGTAAAGTGTTTCATTCTCAAAGTTTTTTGCTAGATCAGTGAGGTGTTTTTTGATGTCATTGCTGGTAATGAGCTCAATTATGTGAGGAGTCCATTTGATATTGTTGTCAATCAACACTTCAGAGTCCCAACCAGATGGTTTATAAAAAGCCATGCAAGATAAAATAACTAGTCTCGTCTTCGATAAGAATGGTAATATATATAGTTTGGTACTGTTTATGTTAGGGTATTTTGATTTTGCCTGCACAGTAATTAAGTTATATGAGCAAGTTAGTAATGACTCAATACTAACAGGCGATAAGTAATATTCTGTAACCCACTTGTAATTGTCATCATCATCATAATCAATCCACGTATTTATCCTGGCTAAAGTTGTTGCTAGGCCTCTGTTTTTTAGTTTCTTTACAGTCCTTTCCTTTTTCTCAGATTTGGCTTTTACGAATAAATCATCATTATTTTTATCAACCCACTCAGCCAGGAGAGGCAATTTAGGAACGTCATCATAGCTTTCATGAGTCTCCACTATTAACTCAAAAAGCTCTCTGGCCTCTCCCTTGAACTTAAACTGTTCCTTAACAGCATCTGGAACAGATTCATAAATGCTCATTGCCTTTTCCTCAGTAAAGTAACGTTCGGCATCTTTTATCACCAGTTCCTTCAGAGGTTGCCTTTTGGTTTCAGCCTTACTATCAGAAACAATCGAAAGAGTTTCCTCAATGTTTTTTCTATTTTCAGGTGTGATATTTTTAATGAATACCTCAGTGAATGATGCTTGATTGATAAAAACAGGGGACTGCTTTTCATTTTTACTGAATTTATCAGAGATATAGTCAATTATATCTTTATAGCGAATGGAACTTTCAGGAGTATATGCAACTGCTTCACCAATAGCTTTAGTAAAGAAACTAAGGTGGGGGTCAGCGAAAGAAAATTGGGTATCTTCCGATGAAAACATAAAATAACATTTTGAAAAATGCAATTTCGAATCTGTAATGTATTTGCTAAAAGCCGCAGGATCTTTTATATAAGAAACACCAGAGTTACATGCATCAACAATCTTGATAGTTAAACACGGTTTTAATGATTTGATCATTGTATCAAGCTCGCTATTTTCAAGCGAGGTACTTTTTATCTTTTCTGCATCAAAGTCTGATAGTATGTAATGGAAATCACTCCCGTCAAAAAGACCATGGCCGCTAAAATAGAAAAACAACTCATCAATATCATCACTAGAATGTCTCTCAATGAACTCTGACAATCTCCCTTTAATCTGTCTCGTATTAGTCTCAGTATCTATATACAATAGATCATCATACTCATCACTAAAATCAAGCATAGACTTAATGAGTTTAACATCATTTTTACTTGCTGGAAGATTTTGTTGAGAATTGTAGTCACTAACACCAATTAGAATAGCCAGTTTCATATAGACAACCTTATGATATCACTTTATAGATTTAAATAATGAGATTTATCATGAGCTTTCTCGACTCTATGGGATTTTATCAAGAATAATTCTCTTGACAAAATTTTTATCCTCAGCGTTAAATTAGAATAAAGGTAAGCGGCTCGCCAGAACCGTATTGATATTTACTGAGAAGTCAGATCAACTTTCCAGGGCAACAGATCGCGTACCCGGTTTGCCGGCCAGTCTTGGATATGCTCAATAACGTAACGCAGCCATTTTTCTGGCTCTACATTGTTCAGACGGCATGTGCCGATCAGCGAGTACAACACCGCCGCATGTTCGCCACCGCTGTCGGAACCCGCGAA
>NZ_VNXE01000106.1:0-2536 GCF_009820115.1 Escherichia sp. HH41S | reverse complement strand
CTCTGATTCTGACTACTGCAGTGTTGTCCTGTCTGCCGGGTCGGGTAGCAGCGGCACATTGCTGCGCCGCCGCCCCCTAAGAACGGAGCGTGCGAGTTTCCCCGCACTCCGCTCAAGCCTTTATAAGTGCTTTCGGTGAGCACCGGCTTCCCTGCTGTGTAACTGTCGGTGGCAGTTCGGATGTAACAACTCGAGATTGGTCAGTTCGTCACTGCCGCCCATAACTTTCCTGATCCGGTGATGTATATTCCATCCGGTCTGGTTGGTTATGAGTTGTCCGCACTGCGGACAGTGTTTCCCCTGCCTCTTCCAGAGTTGAACTACTGTCTTCATCTTCTTTGATTTGCCTTTCCAGATTAGATCCAGACGACGTTCAAAGTAGATTTCCATTCCGGGGGTGTATGGTGTTGCTTCGCCTTTGATTTTTATATGGCGCTTTATCGGTGTTTCCATTGCCCGGAAGAGTGTCAGAATTTTCCCTTCCGGGGTTATGGCTTTAAAGATCCAGCGCCTGCCTTCAAAGGAGAAGTATCGTCCGGCGATCCACCGCAATCCTTTCCGGGGATGCCGTCTTACACACCATCGCCATATAGCTCGCCAGATTTGGGTGTCGACATAATTAAATGTTTCTTTCGCCACGACGTGTCGGTGATAGGTAGCCCATCCCCGGATCACCGGGTTTAGCTGGCCTATCAGTTTCCATGCCGGGAGCGTCGGATTGCGTTTAATTATTTCTCTGACTTTACAGAGGAAGTTCTTCAGGTTTTTCTTCGACGGTTTAATCAGCATTTTACCGTTGTACTTCCTGACGTTCTGCCCTAAAAAGTCGAAGCCTTTATCTATATGTGTGATCGCTGTTTTTTCTTCCGACAGTTCCAGCCCTCGTTCGCGCATGAAAGCTGCAATCAGTGGTCTGACCTCATTTCCCAGCAATTCACGGGAGCTGCCTGAACAGATGAAATCATCAGCATATCTCACATAATTCACCTGGTGCTTTGCACTGTGATAACCACTTTTCCTGAACGTTTGCATCAGTTCCTTCTCCAGTCCGTCCAGAGCCATGTTGGCGAGAACAGGGGATATGATGCCTCCCTGCGGTGTCCCGCTGTTCGTATGGTTAAACACGCCTCTTTCCATGTAACCTGCTTTCAACCATTTTTTAAGCAGTCTCCTGTCCATCGGAATATGGGAAAGCAGCCAGTCATGGCTGATGTTATCGAAACACCCTTTAATATCGCCCTCCAGTATCCATTTGGGCGATACTTTCTGGCTCATCCGCAGAAAAATGGACTCAATGGCGTCATGCGTGCTGCGCATTGGTCTGAAACCATAGCTGTTATGGTCAGCAGTGGTCTCGGATACGGGTTCCAGAGCCAGCAGCCACAGTGCCTGCATGGCCCGGACCCTCATTGTGGGTATGCCCAGCGGTCGCGTTTTGCCGTTTGATTTTGGGATATGTATTCGCCGTAGTGGCTGTGGCCTGTAACCACACAGATTCAGGCTGCATATTCCTTCCCATTTCTCCTTCGGTGTGTGCCATATTTTTCCGTCAATACCGGGTGTCCTTTTACCGGTATTTTCAGTTACACGCCTGACAGCCACGGCTTTGCCGGAGAATGAGCGGGTGAGGATGCGCTGTAGTTCTCTGACCTGCCGCCATTGTTGCTGTCGGGTTGCCTTTGCAATCCGTAACTGTAGCTTTCGCACCCGGGCATGGCATGCTTTCCAGTTTATGGTGTGCCAGCCTGTCGGGTGGGGTATCGTGGACACACTGATGTGTGTATTCATCTCGCTGATATCCTTTTGACTGCTTTACAGCTTTTCATGCAATTAAAGACCAGACGGAAGTCTGCCCGCTTTCGCGTCGGGGAACCTGCCCCGTATCCCGGTTATTACAGCCGGGCATTCGCTTTTTCCGTCCTCCTATGCCCGCACCGCTAACAGTGTTCCTTGCGGTTCACCTGCCTGTGAGGCAGCGATACGGGTTTACCAGGTTCCGCTTAACATACAGAGGGTCAGGGCGGGTTCTGTCTCTTCACCGGGGGTCTCTGCGCCCATGTGCTCCCTGTGCGCGAGGTAGCAACCGGACCCCGTACCTTTTGGTTCAGGCCTGTCAGCATCTTTGGCCTGTTGCCGATAACGGTGTTTATCAACAGTTCACATGTGTTAACCCTTCTGACCAGCCTTGCTCTCCTGCCGCATGATGCTTGCAGCAAGGTAAAGCCCCTCACGGGGCTTTACCCGGGCTGACGCCCGGCTCTCGTTGTCCCGGGAGCTTCAGACCCCGCCGTTGCCGGCAACGCCTGTCCCGGTAGGCTACAGCTAATGGGATAGCTGGTTTTATCAATGTAAAACAATACGTTAAGCGACTTCCTGTCGCACGCGCACCTTCGGCTCCCGGCTGCCTGGCGGCATCCGGTCGTCAGGCCCGACTCCGACAGACAGCTGCTGGCGCACCTGCCAGTCTCCGCCGAACCCGCTGGCGCGGTTTCGGGCTGTCGCTACGGTCCGATGCGTGAAAACCCCGGGCTTGCAG
>NZ_VNXE01000066.1:0-2571 GCF_009820115.1 Escherichia sp. HH41S | reverse complement strand
TCACTGCGCGCCTGTGCACTCTGTGGTGCAGCTGCCAGAATGCGGCGGGCCGTTTCCACGGTCATACCGGGGGTTTCTGCCAGCACGCGGGCCTGTTCTTCGCGTCCGTGAGCCTCCTCACAGTTGAGGATCCCCATAATGCGGCTGTTTTCTGCCGCAACCGCAGCGGTGATCTGCGCGTTCACGTCCGGCTGCGCCGCGCTGGCGTTTTCGCCCTCCGTCGCTGGCACCACGTCAGTAACGTCAGTCTGCGAAGCAGTGGCTGAAACAGTTGTTGATTGAGTCTCTTTGGTCATTCGCCCTCCTGAGAGACGGGATTTACGCGCATCCAGTGCATCACGCATGACGGTGATCGCATCGGTGCTGTTAACAAGTTCATCAGCCAGTCCGGCATCAATGGCCTCCTGACCGCTGTACACTGCAGCCTCGGTATCCAGCACAGCCTGCACAGACAGGCCGGTATATGCCGACACCTTCTGCGCAAACATCTGGCGGGTTGCGTCCATCCGGGACTGCAGTGTCTCCCGGACGTCATCCGGAAGATGGCTGTAGGGATTGCCATCCACCTTATGGCTGCCGCTGTAAATCAGCGTGATTTCCACACCCTGTTTCTCCAGGGCAGCACCGTAATTACTGTGAGCCATCATGACGCCGATGGAGCCTGTCCGGGCGGTCTGCGTGACCAGACGCCGGGAGGCGGCACTGGCAAGCAGCTGACCTGCACTGCAGTTCATGTCGTTGGCCAGCGCCCATACCGGTTTTATGTCACGCACACGGGCGATGATGTCAGCGCAGTCAAATGCCCCCGCCACCATTCCGCCTGGCGTGTCCATATCGAGCAGAATGCCGTCCACCATCGGGTCGCTGGCAGCCTGTTGCAGACGGGCGATAATGCCGTTGTAACCGGTCATCCCCGAGTACGGCTGCAGCGCCCGCGTCCGGCTGACCAGCGTGCCGGACACCGGCAGCACGGCGATGCCGTTCATGACCTGATAACTGCGGGCCTGTCGTGGTCCGTCATCATCACCGGATAATGCCAGCGTCGCGAGTGCCTCCTGGGCAGTCAGGCTGTCGCCGGACACCGCATCCGTCAGGCGGCTGATCCCAAGCTGGCCTGCAAGCGCACAAAAGAAAACCCGCGCATAGGCGGGTTCAAGCATCAGCGGCTCATTAAAGGCCATGCTGGCAATATGCGGGAGATTACGCAGCTCTGCTGTCACTCTTCTCCTCCTCTGTTGATTGTCGCAGCCCGGATTCAAATGCCGCAGCCGCCCAGGCGGGTGGTTTAAGACCGGCTGCACGACGCTCCATCGATTCACGGACCTGCTGGGCAAAAATTTCCTGATAGTCATCGCCGCGTTTTGCACACTCTTTTTCGTAGGTACTCAGCCCGGCTTCTATCAGCATCACCGCTTCCTGAACTTCTTTCAGACCATCGATGGCCATACGACCGGAGCCTATCCAGTCGCAGTTCCCCCAGGCACTACGGGCTTCCTGAAAACTGAAGCGCGCTTTTGAAGGTAACGTCACCACGCGGCGGGCGATGGCCTCTTCCAGCCAGCACAGAAACATCTGGCTCGCCTGACGGGATGCGACGAATTTTCGCCGCCCCATAAAGTGCGCCCACGACTCGTTCGCGCTGGCCCGTGCCGTGGAGTAGCTCATCTGGGCGTAATTCCGGGAAAGCTGCTCATACGAGACACCCAGTCCGGCAGCGATATACCGCAGCAGTGACTGCTCAAACACGGAGTAGCCGTTATCCGTGTCCTGAGCCGTCTGCAGGTTCAGTGAGTCACCCGGCATCAGGTGCGGCACTTTTGCGCCTCCCAGACGGACCGGTGCTGCGGCGTAATACGCGGCAATTTCACCAATCCAGCCGGTCAGCTTGTCCCGCTGCTCCTGACTGTTCGCGCCCAGAATAAAATCCATCGCTGACTGCGTATCCAGCTCACTCTCAATGGTGGCGGCATACATCGCCTTCACAATGGCGCTCTGCAGCTGCGTGTTCTGCAGCGTGTCGAGCATCTTCATCTGCTCCATCACGCTGTAAAACACATTTGCACCGCGGGTCTGCCCGTCCTCCACGGGTTCAAAAACGTGAATGAACGAGGCGCGCCCGCCGGGTAACTCACGGGGTATCCATGTCCATTTCTGCGGCATCCAGCCAGGATAGCCGTCCTCGCTGACGTAATATCCCAGCGCCGCACCGCTGTCATTAATCTGCACACCGGCACGGCAGTTCCGGCTGTCGCCGGTATTGTTCGGGTTGCTGATACGCTTCGGACTGACCATCCGGAACTGTGTCCGGAACAGTCGCGACGGGCTGGTATCCCAGGTGGCCTGAACGAACAGTTCACCGTTAAAGGCATGCATGGCCACACCTTCCCGAATCATCATGGTGAACGTGCGTTTTCGCTCAACGTCAATGCAGCAACAGTCGTCCTCGGCAAACTCTTTCCATGCCGCTTCAACCTCGCGGGAAAAGGCACGGGCTTCTTCCTCCCCGATGCCCAGATAGCGCCAGCTTGGGCGATGACTGAGCCGGAAAAAAGACCCGACGATATGATCCTG
>NZ_VNXE01000088.1:0-2755 GCF_009820115.1 Escherichia sp. HH41S | reverse complement strand
GATGCCGATAAGATAGTCCAGAAAGCGGTCGATAAACTTGCTGATGCCGCAACGCTGACCGGTGAGGCAAAAGCCAGCGCCGAAGCGGCAGCAAAAAGCGAGCAGAGCGCGAAACAGCACAGGGACGAGGCGCAACGGATAGTTGATGACCTGAAGGGAAGCAATGCTTCCACGACAGAAAAAGGCCTGGTGCAACTCTGTAGTGATACAGACAACGACAGCGAAGAACTGGCAGCCACACCAAAAGCCGTCAAAGCCGTCATGGACGAGACGAAAACAAAAGCGCCGCTGGACAGCCCGGCATTCATCGGCACGCCCACCACACCAACCCCGCCGGACGATGCGACCGGGCTGGAGATGGCGAACGCGGCATTTGTCCGCAAACTGCTTGCTGCACTGGTTGACTCGTCACCGGAAGCCCTGGACACACTGAACGAGCTGGCAGCGGCGCTGGGCAATGACCCGGAGTTTGCGACAACAATCTTGAACGCGCTGGCGGGTAAACAACCACTCAGTGACGTGTTAACCGCAATCAGTAATCTGGAAGAACGGGCAGATAATCTTCTGTGCTTTAATCATGACGGAAATGCTTCATTGTCTCCGCTGTCAGAAAAAGCCCGGTCACTGCTGGCACAGGCCACAGTGGAAGCCATGCGCAATGAGCTTGAGCTGAAAAGCGCAGCGGTAAGGGATATTCAGATAGACCTTTACGACAGCATGGAAGGCCGTGTTGCGCTTCCCGGTGCGTATGGTTACGGAATGACGGACGCCGGAGCACGTTCAATTATTGCCAGCGATATGGCGACTGTAGCCAGAACCGCTCACAACCTGCACCCGGGACGGTATTACACCTTTTCCACACAAACGGAAAAAACAACCGGAATAACAGAAATTATCTGGCTGGATAATGGCTGGGACGACAAAACCAGCCAGACAGCAACAAAGCTGGTTCTGTTTTTTGGAAAAGACGGACGGATTCTTATGACCGTTCGTGGTGATAACCTCTCCGCCCCGGTCACCTGGACGAATCTGACGCCACAACTGGGCAATGCAGCACAAAAGGATGCGCAGGAGAGTATTTACGACCGCACCGAAGGCCGTCTGGCGGTTCCTGGCATGTTCGGATTCGGGAAAATATTTTCCAGCGGCGACAGGACCGAGTTTAAAACAGAGGCCGATTTTCTCCGCTGGGTAAAAACAGCAAAACCCGGTCGTTATGTCGTTTGTGGCGCAGATAAAGTGATTCCCGGAGTCCTGTTCAGCGGCACCGTTGAAATTATCTGGCCGGAACCTCAAACCAACCCCAATCCGGCATATGTGGCTAAAATCATTATTTTTTACGGTATTAACGGCCACATTTATTACAATCGCTACTGGACTACCGGAGATGGTTATCTGGTTGGCTGGGAAAACCTGAAAGTCAACGAGGCTTCACTCCGGGCACTGATTGAAACCTGTGCGCCACTGAACAGCCCGGCACTGACCGGAACGCCGTCCACGCCAACACCACCAGATGATGCAGCAGGTAATGAAATAGCCAATGCGGCGTTTGTCCGCAAACTGCTTGCTGCACTGGTTGACTCGTCACCGGAAGCCCTGGACACGCTGAACGAGCTGGCAGCGGCGCTGGGTAATGACCCGAACTTTGCGACGACAATCATGAACGCGCTGGCCGGTAAACAACCGCTGAACGATGTGCTGACGGCTATCAGTGAACTGACGCAACGGGCAGATAATCTTCTGTGCTTTAATCAGGACGGGAATGCTTCACTGTCTCCACTGTCAGAAAAAGCCCGGCTGCTGCTTGCTCAGACTACAGCGGAAGACATGCTGTCTGTTCTTGAGTTGCAAAAGAATACGTACAGCGCCCAGAGTGATATTTATGACCGGGCGGAAGATAAACTGGCCCTTCCTGGTGCATTCGGATTTGGTTATCCGTTTGGAAAAGAAGACCAGCTCACCTTTAAAAACACATCGGAGCTGACCACGTGGGTAACAAACGCTTATCCGGGACGTTATGCGGTAACCGTCCCTAATCAGGGAACAATCATACCTGGTGTTTATTTTACGGGTATTCTTGATGTTATCTGGCAGATGAACCAGTACGAAACAAAGCCCCCGTCAGATGCTGCAAAATGCATAATGTTTTATGCAGGAAACGGTGATATCTGGTTTAACCGATATATTTACGGGCGTCTTGTTGGCTGGGAGCGAATAAAGATATCCACAGCCGATATTTATAATGTTATGGGGGGGACCATCAGCAATGAGTGGGGAGACCCTGATGTTGGTGGACTGATTATTGCTGCATACCAGGGAACGACTGACGGAGATACAAAAATCAAGCTTGTGAGGGGGCAATATTACGCAGGCTCACGGCTGGGGCCGGTGGGAATTTCAGCGCCCTACAATCCAGCCGGAACGTATTCATCAAGCCCGCAATTCTACGTTATGGGAAATGCAGGTCATTCATTACCGGGTACATATCGCGCCCTGTCCGGGGTAACAAACACCTATGGTTCCGACGCGATGATTGGGCTTTTTATTCGCACAGCGTGAGGAATGCATCGTGGAAATCAAAGAAATCATTAATCCCCGCTATACAGAAAATAGCGCTGTAGACTGTGACGTTTGGTTTGACGGCCAGCCGCAGCCAGTCCCTTACACTGCCACTCCTGATGATACATCAACAATCGGTAAGCGCATCTGGCAGGAACTGCAAAGCGGCAAATGGGGCGAAATCGCCCCGTTCACC
>NZ_VNXE01000070.1:0-2781 GCF_009820115.1 Escherichia sp. HH41S | reverse complement strand
CTGCAGACGCCGCTGGAGAAATATACCGCCCGTCAGGAAGAACTGAACAAGGCACTGAAAGACGGGAAAATCCTGCAGGCGGATTACAACACGCTGATGGCGGCGGCGAAAAAGGATTATGAAGCGACGCTGAAAAAGCCGAAACAGTCCGGCGTGAAGGTGTCTGCGGGCGATCGTCAGGAAGACAGTGCTCATGCTGCCCTGCTGACGCTTCAGGCAGAACTCCGGACGCTGGAGAAGCATGCCGGAGCAAATGAGAAAATCAGCCAGCAGCGCCGGGATTTGTGGAAGGCGGAGAGTCAGTTCGCGGTACTGGAGGAGGCGGCGCAACGTCGCCAGCTGTCTGCACAGGAGAAATCCCTGCTGGCGCATAAAGATGAGACGCTGGAGTACAAACGCCAGCTGGCTGCACTTGGCGACAAGGTTACGTATCAGGAGCGCCTGAACGCGCTGGCGCAGCAGGCGGATAAATTCGCACAGCAGCAACGGGCAAAATGGGCCGCCATTGATGCGAAAAGCCGGGGGCTGACTGACCGGCAGGCAGAACGGGAAGCCACGGAACAGCGCCTGAAGGAACAGTATGGCGATAATCCGCTGGCGCTGAATAACGTCATGTCAGAGCAGAAAAAGACCTGGGCGGCTGAAGACCAGCTTCGCGGGAACTGGATGGCAGGCCTGAAGTCCGGCTGGAGTGAGTGGGAAGAGAGCGCCACGGACAGTATGTCGCAGGTAAAAAGTGCAGCCACGCAGACCTTTGATGGTATTGCACAGAATATGGCGGCGATGCTGACCGGCAGTGAGCAGAACTGGCGCAGCTTCACCCGTTCCGTGCTGTCCATGATGACAGAAATTCTGCTTAAGCAGGCAATGGTGGGGATTGTCGGGAGTATCGGCAGCGCCATTGGCGGGGCTGTTGGTGGCGGCGCATCCGCGTCAGGCGGTACAGCCATTCAGGCCGCTGCGGCGAAATTCCATTTTGCAACCGGAGGATTTACGGGAACCGGCGGCAAATATGAGCCAGCGGGGATTGTTCACCGTGGTGAATTTGTCTTCACGAAGGAGGCAACCAGCCGGATTGGCGTGGGGAATCTTTACCGGCTGATGCGCGGCTATGCCACCGGCGGTTATGTCGGTACACCGGGCAGCATGGCAGACAGCCGGTCGCAGGCGTCCGGGACGTTTGAGCAGAATAACCATGTGGTGATTAACAACGACGGCACGAACGGGCAGATAGGTCCGGCTGCTCTGAAGGCGGTGTATGACATGGCCCGCAAGGGTGCCCGTGATGAAATTCAGACACAGATGCGTGATGGTGGCCTGTTCTCCGGAGGTGGACGATGAAGACCTTCCGCTGGAAAGTGAAACCCGGTATGGATGTGGCTTCGGTCCCTTCTGTAAGAAAGGTGCGCTTTGGTGATGGCTATTCTCAGCGAGCGCCTGCCGGGCTGAATGCCAACCTGAAAACGTACAGCGTGACGCTTTCTGTCCCCCGTGAGGAGGCCACGGTACTGGAGTCGTTTCTGGAAGAGCACGGGGGCTGGAAATCCTTTCTGTGGACGCCGCCTTATGAGTGGCGGCAGATAAAGGTGACCTGCGCAAAATGGTCGTCGCGGGTCAGTATGCTGCGTGTTGAGTTCAGCGCAGAGTTTGAACAGGTGGTGAACTGATGCAGGATATCCGGCAGGAAACACTGAATGAATGCACCCGTGCGGAGCAGTCGGCCAGCGTGGTGCTCTGGGAAATCGACCTGACAGAGGTCGGTGGAGAACGTTATTTTTTCTGTAATGAGCAGAACGAAAAAGGTGAGCCGGTCACCTGGCAGGGGCGACAGTATCAGCCGTATCCCATTCAGGGGAGCGGTTTTGAACTGAATGGCAAAGGCACCAGTACGCGCCCCACGCTGACGGTTTCTAACCTGTACGGTATGGTCACCGGGATGGCGGAAGATATGCAGAGTCTGGTCGGCGGAACGGTGGTCCGGCGTAAGGTTTACGCCCGTTTTCTGGATGCGGTGAACTTCGTCAACGGAAACAGTTATGCCGATCCGGAGCAGGAGGTGATCAGCCGCTGGCGCATTGAGCAGTGCAGCGAACTGAGCGCGGTGAGTGCCTCCTTTGTACTGTCCACGCCGACGGAAACGGATGGCGCTGTTTTTCCGGGACGTATCATGCTGGCCAACACCTGCACCTGGACCTATCGCGGTGACGAGTGCGGTTATAGCGGTCCGGCTGTCGCGGATGAATATGACCAGCCAACGTCCGATATCACGAAGGATAAATGCAGCAAATGCCTGAGCGGTTGTAAGTTCCGCAATAACGTCGGCAACTTTGGCGGCTTCCTTTCCATTAACAAACTTTCGCAGTAAATCCCATGACACAGACAGAATCAGCGATTCTGGCGCACGCCCGGCGATGTGCGCCAGCGGAGTCGTGCGGCTTCGTGGTAAGCACGCCGGAGGGGGAAAGATATTTTCCCTGCGTGAATATCTCCGGTGAGCCGGAGGCGTATTTCCGTATGTCGCCGGAAGACTGGCTGCAGGCAGAAATGCAGGGTGAGATTGTGGCGCTGGTCCACAGCCACCCCGGTGGTCTGCCCTGGCTGAGTGAGGCCGACCGGCGGCTGCAGGTGCAGAGTGATTTGCCGTGGTGGCTGGTCTGCCGGGGGACGATTCATAAGTTCCGCTGTGTGCCGCATCTCACCGGGCGGCGCTTTGAGCACGGTGTGACGGACTGTTACACACTGTTCCGGGATGCTTATCATCTGGCGGGGATTGAGATGCCG
>NZ_VNXE01000116.1:0-2783 GCF_009820115.1 Escherichia sp. HH41S | reverse complement strand
GACAGCGACATCCAGCCCGTCAGGTCCCGTTCACGCCGCCACACCCGTTTTGCCACCCTGCGGCCCAGCGGGTCGTAAAGATAGCGACTTTCGACCAGCGGCTCTGCATATTGTGTCCGCGTGTAGTGCACCAGCCGGTGCCGGCTGTCGTAATGGTACCGGTGAGTCCGCTCATCATCCGTGCGGATAACCCCTTCCGGGATGAGGTCGGTTTTCTCCGTCAGCCTGCCGTGACGGTCATACCGGTAAAGATAGTGCGCGTCACGGGCGATACGGTTATCCGGCCACATGCTGAGGGTGCTGTCCGGGTGCAGCTCCGGGTCAGGCAGGCGGTTACCTGCCGGGTCCGTGGCATACGGGATGCGGATATCCAGATTTGAGGTGGTGGTGTGGACGCCGGTCAGCCTGCCGGAGTCGCTGTAGCTGTAACTCCGGGTCTGGCGCGGGCTGCTGATGCGAATGAGTTCGCCGTTGTCGTTCCAGGTGTAATCGCGGTCATACTGCAGGCTGTTCAGGTGCTGGCTCTGTAACTGCCCGGCAGGGGTGTAAGCGGTGGTGAGTTCATAACGGCCGAAGCTGCGCAGCGTTTCCCGGTGCAGGCGGTCGCGGGTGAAATCCACCAGCGGTGTGTCGCCGAGTTTCATCCCTGCCAGGTAACCACTGCCATAAGTCAGCCATTCCACGGCGGGCAGGCTGTCCGGTATACAGCGGTTCGCCAGCCCCTGCGCGTTGTACGCATGTCTGGTTTCATGCTGCCAGAGCAGTGCTTCCGTCTGCGGGTGATGCACCGTCTGGCGCTCACCGGTCAGGCGGCCTTTCTCATCATACCCGTAATGCACCGTCACCCGGTGCCCTTCGCTGAGATGGCTGATGCCTGTCAGCCAGCCGCGTTCGTCGTACCGCCACTGTTCTGCGGTTTCACCATTCACCGTTCGCTGCGTGATGCGGTCTGCTTCGTCATAGTGCCAGTGGGTGACCAGTCCCTCATCCTCGCTGCGGATAAGTTTGCCGGTCAGGTCGTGGTGATAACGCTGTGTGCGGCCGTCAAAGCCGGTTTCCTGTATCAGCCGGTCGAGTACATCGTAACGGAAGGTGGTGTGGCTGCCGTTTTCGTTTGTCAGGCGGATGACCCGTCCTGCAGCATCGTATTCCATACTGCGGGTCAGCCCGCCCTGCGTGGTACGGACGGCCTTTCCCCACGCATCGTACTGTGCCCCGTATCTGCTGCCGTCCGTGGCAATGACGGTGGTCAGGTCACCGGCGGCGTTGTATTCATACCGCGTTTCATGGCCCTGCGTGTCTTTCACCGCAATTAACTGTCCATGGCTGTCGTATGCGCGGCACTGGCTCAGGCCTTCCTCGCGGTGCACCGCCGTCATCTGCCCGAAGCGGTTATGGTCATAACGGGTCTGGTAGCCGGAACAGTCGGTGAAGGTCAGCAACTGACCGTAACGGCTCCACGTCATGGTTTTCCGGCTGCCGGTGGCATCTTCCGTTGCGCAGGGTAAGTCACTGTGTGGATTATCATAACGGTAGCGGGTGATATCGCCGTTGTGTGCGGTTTCCTGAATCAGACGGCCGGATTCATCATATTCCCGGCGTATTTCCAGCCCGTCAGGCCCGGTGGCTGACGTTAACTGGTTGTGGTGGCTATAGTAAAACGCCGATGCCCTGCCATCCGGCGTGGTGATGCGCGTGATGAGTCCCGTCACCACATCCGGGCTGTATTCTGTTGTCCGGCCTGCGGCATCCGTCTGTGTCCTGAGCCTGCCCACCGCGTCAAACTGACTCTGCGTGACGCTGCCGTCCGCGTGTTCCTTTTTCACCACCCGCTTCAGCCCGCCTTCGCCTGCGGTATGCAGGACTTCATGGCGGTCCAGGCTGTCGGTGATGGTGATGCGGTCTTTCTCATACTGATACGTGTAGCTTAAGCCTGCCGGGTTTAGCTGTTCTGTCACCCGCCCGTCGCTGTCGTAACGGTAACGGATTTCCGGTCGGCCCGTGTGACGGTGCGCCACCATCCGGCCCCGGTATTTATCATCGTAAGTAAAGCTGCGCACCTGTGTATTGCTGCGGTCATACACCGCCGCCAGTTCGCCGCGCGGCGTCCAGCCATAGCGCACCAGCGGCGTGGCTGGCAGGTTGTCCGGGTATTCCGGGTCGTGCGTCAGCCACACGGCAGACAGACGGATGCCGTTGTCCCGGCCATATTCGGTGTAGTCCGGCAGGGTATCAGGAAAAGCGGACTGTTCCGCCCCGCCGGAAGAGGCCTGCTGCCGGGCCTCTTCTGCCCGCTGCGCCTGCGTGGTCAGTGCCAGCCGGAAGTGACGCCCGGCACCATCCGTCACGCCGGTGATTTCGCCGCTGAATTCACCGGCGGTTTCGCGGTGAAACGTCTGTGTGCGCCCGAAGCGGTCCACCAGCCCGGTCAGTACCCGGTACGGCGGCAGCGGCGCGGGCAGCACCTCATCCGCCTCCGGCACCCGCTCACACCAGCCGAGTACCCACCACGGCCCCTGCGGACTGTTCGTCGCCAGATAACGATGCGGACTCAGGCGAAGCTCTTCCGGCAGCGCCTGCCAGAGTGCGGCCAGCCGGTGACCTTCATCCAGTCTCAGGACGCCGCCGCGCACCAGCCAGAGTGACTCGCTGCGGCTGTAACCGTCCTCACCGGGAAACAGGTGCTCAAAATACAGGCTTCTGCCGCCGTTATCACTGAGTATCAGTGTGTTATCGCGCAGCTGTAAGCGGATATCCGCAGGCATTTTCCAGCCGGGGCCGAG
>NZ_VNXE01000119.1:0-371901 GCF_009820115.1 Escherichia sp. HH41S | reverse complement strand
CAACGCCATTTCATCGCCATCCCGCCGAGCATACAGGCCTCGGAAGAGCCAATGGTGTTGGTGCCAACGGCCTGACCATTTTTCGGCGCAGGCGCATGCCACAAGTCAGCAACCATATTTACGCAACGCAGGTCGATAGCTGCAGATTGCGGATATTCTTCTTTGTCGATCCAGTTTTTGTTAATAGATAAATCCATCAACTTGTGAACATTTTCGTCGTCCCAGGTCTGGCAGAACGTTGCCAGATTCTGACGAGCGTTGCCATCAAGATATAACTCATCATTGATAATCTGGAATGCGACATCATCGCGCATTTCGTGCAGCGGAAATCGTTTTGATTCTGCAATAGTGGAAATAGACTTAGCGCCAAAACGTGAATCGAGTAATTCCGACCTTAAATCCGTTACTTGCTTCTTATCCATTTTAAACTCCTTAAAATGATTGGATCGCATTAAAAAAGTAGGATTTATCGATAAAGTAAGCAAGTGCAAAGGACTTGTGTTTAAATAACAAAATCCTAATGTTATTTATCGTGAGATATTATGGGCAAAATATGTTTGCGTTAAAAAACAATGGTGTAGGGTGTTATGGGTTGTAGTGTGGTGTTGTATGTCATTATTTTGACGCGCTTTCTAACTCTGGTGAATTATCGCATAAAAATTAGCCCTTAAAATATCATTATTAGTACTCGGTTGTTATTTTGAACGCATTCATAAAATTATTATATAAAATAACGTCTGTTGCTAAAACCCCCGCCAACGATATGTTGACGGGGGACGTCATTATTTTGGTAGTAATACTCCGGTAAAGGTATTCACCGGATGAGAAAGATATTGTTTAACCGTAGTGTTAACATTATCTACCGTCATTTGTTTCAATAATTGCTCCTGCGCAGTCCATGCGGCAGGATCGTCATATTGAATAAGACTATTTACAATGGTGTTCGCTAATTGTTGAACGCTACGCTGTTGGATATCGAGGCTGCGCTGAACGTTTTGCTGGTATTCGTTCAGTTCTTGCTTACTGATCCCTTTAGCCAGACGCTTAACCATCACTTCATTCGCTAACGCTAACAGTTCTTCATGCCGTTCTGGTTGACAAGTAAAAGCCAGCAAATGACTGATATCTTTGGCCTGAGGATCAACCGAGAGGCGAGAAGAAACGCTGTATGCTCCAGATGCCTGTTCACGAATATTAACGCGTAGATCTTTTGCCAGTGCGACGTTAAAAGCATCGAGCGCCATACGCGTCTCCAGATTTACAGGTGTCCGGGAATCATAACGATTCCACTGTGAAACCTGTGCCACAGGTTCATTTTGTTCTTTTACTGTAACCGATGCGTTGTCCGTCGCGCGAGTTAATGGTTTACCTGCGGCTAATGGCGAATCAGAGTGTTTTATTGATCCTAAGTAACGCGTAATTAACGGCAGAAGTTTGTCTTCTGCGACATTACCGACAACGACAAACGTGATATCCGCTGGAGATGAAAATAACTGGCGATCGGCTGCCAGCGCGTCTGCGGCAGTAAATTGTGCAATCTGTTTTTCTTGCAGTAATTTCGTACGGTCATCAGCATAGCGCTTCTCATACATCTGCTGGGCGAATTTCTCTGCTGGACGCTGGTCGAGCGTTTTCAACGCCTGAATTTGAGCATTTTGTAGCGATGCCCAAATATTGTCATTAATCGTGCTGTGAGTGATTCGCTGGTTAATCAACTGGAAACCAGGTTCAGGATTATTAGCCCGCGCGCTCACGGAGAGCAACGTATTCAGCTCACTGACTTTGCTGCTCATGGTTACCGAGTTTTCCGCACTCCAGCGTTTCAGGCTGGAAGAGGAGAGATCACCAACGCCGCTGCCACTCACCGCTTTATTTGCCAGCGAGATAAGTGATTTTTGCTCCGCAGGGAAACTTAAATCACCTTTATTAGATACGGCAATAATTTGTAGCTTTTGCTCTTCACCCGCTGATTTTGCCAGAATAACCCTGGCACCATTAGAAAGTGTTAATGATGTCAGATTCTCAGCCAGCGTTTCTTTACTGCTAATTTCCGCCTGTGGGTCAGCGTCTACTGTTAACGATAAATTTCTGCCTGGGAAGATGTAAGCCGCCAGCTTTTTGTTGGCGTACTCCTTTTCCAGCGCCAGGATAGCCGCAGGAGACAATGCTTTTTTGGCGGCAACTTCATTGTTTACCATTTGCTCCCAAAATGCGTCCTGGTTCTTTCTTAGCTGCTGCCATTTTTCCGCCAGACTTTGCACGGTAATTTGCGACCACAGACGTTTCGAAAGTTGGTATGTCTCTTCCGGCGACAAGAACGGCGTATTATTTAACGAGCTGGACGCCAGGCGACTGGTCAGCATACGTAAATCGCGTTCAGCTTGCTGATCAACCGCATTTTTCAGCCAGGTTAGGCGGGTAGTTTTAACATCGTCGAGTTCTTCAGCAGAAAAACCATGTTGATCGAGGGTTGCCAACTCTGCCATTAATGCATTCGCAGCATCCTGCATATTATTGTCACGTGCATTTACACGGAAAAACAGCGACTGATAATCGGGTGCAATTTTAACGCTGCGCGCAGTGCCACCAGAAATAGTCTTCAATTCGCCCGACTGTATACGTTCCTGCAGACGTTGATTGAACAGCTGAACCAACATGCTCCATTCCGCTTGTTCGATAAAGCTTTGCTCATCGTTTACTTGTACCAGTGGCAGGCGATAATAGAGTGCAATGCCGTTCACCCGGTTTTCTTTATCATTAATAATATTAAAGCGTAGATTGTTTTCTGCTTTTGTCGGCCAGACGCGATTCTCAGCTGCTTTATTAGCCGGGAGCTTACTTAAATTATCCTTTATCAGCGCCAGCGCTTCTTTACTGTCGATATCGCCGACCACAATAAAGGTCATATTATTGGGTTGATACCAGCGTTGATAAAACTGGCGCAATTGTGCCGGTGTGACTGTGGCAACAGTATCCATCAGGCCGATAGGTTCACGGTCTAAATTACGTGTATTTGCCAAAAGAAAAGGGCGGCGCGCCTGAGATGTACGCCATTTCGCATCCTGATATGCACGCCATTCCTCAGTAATTACGCCGCGTTCAGCGTCTACTTCAAGTTTCTCAAAGGTTGCGGCATTACTCCATTCACTGAAGATTGCCATCACTTGTTTCAGATTTTGTTTCTGCGTAGTCGGCAAACTTACTTGGTACACCGTTTCGTCATAGCTGGTATAGGCATTAACATCGCGACCAAAACGCAGGCCCATTGACTCAAATGTTTCGATGACTTTATTACCCGGCCATGTTTTTGTGCCGTTAAACATCATATGTTCTACAAAATGAGCCACACCGCGCTCATTGTCTTCTTCCTGCAATGAACCGGTATGAATTTGCAGCCATAAATTTACCTGATCCTTTGGTTGAGCATGCGGATAAATCATGTATCGCAAGCCATTGTCCAGTTGCCCGGTAATTAACTTTTCATCCTGCGGTAAGGCGGCGGCAATCAGTCGCCCGGGGAGCAACAGAGTTGCCACTAACGTCAGTAAGAAACAGAGGTTTCTCATAATTATCTCCATGCGAAAACCGGGCGAATTTACCCGGTTAAGTAAAATCCGAACTATTAAAATTTCATGCTGACATCAAGCCAGAAAGTACGGCCACTGGCGTAGGTCGCCACGCCGGTATTCGTTGTATCAACAGCGGTTTTGCTATCCAGTACATTGAGAATATCGGCACTGATCGTCAGGTTTTGTTGTTTCAGAAATTGTGGCGTCCAGGACAAGCGGGTGTCCCAGGTCAGGCTGCTATCCAGTTTTTCGTCAACATACTGCTTGTAATCTGAATATTCGCTGATGTATTGCGCATTCGTCTTACCCAGGATAATGCGAGCTTTACGCGCTTCTTGCCAGGTCAGCGTATTCGCCCACACCAACCCGCTCGGTTGATGCGTGAAATCCATGTTTAAGGAGATCTTTAGTGGATTATTAAAATCCGCCACTGGAACGCTATCGTAAGAGACCAGATTACCGTTATAAACCACCTGGTTATCACCTGTATTGCTCTCCTCATAACCATTGTTTAACGACAAGTTGCCCTTGCTCTTGATATAGCTAAAGACAATTTGTGGGTTAATATCTACCTGGCTGATATGCAGGGGTTCGGCCAGTTCAAAACTGAGGTTGAACGAATGCGTTTTGGTTTTACCGTCGTTGTTATATTCAGTAATGGTGGTTTTAGTCGCGCTATCGGTACGACTGCTTTTGCTGATTTGATCATGCGCTTCACGGTAAACATAGTTTGCGCGCGCAATAACGTTCTTACCGATTTTTTGCTGCAATCCCATTGCCAGTTCATCGTTATAAGGCGTTTTCAAATCCTGATAGCGCGTCAGGGTTTTATTGCCTGATACCGATTCTGTCCAGCTATTGCGGATATCACGTAATCCCATATCAAGAATATTCCCGCCATAGTAACGGTTATAACCTGCGGTAATCATTGAGGTTTGATCAGCAAAAATATCCCATTCCGTCATAAAGCGCGGGGAGATATTGTGGTTTGACAGATAGTTATCATAGTCATACCGCACGCCGGGCATTAACGACACATTACGCCAGTTAATGCGATCCGCCATATACAGCGTGTAATTGTCTATTCCCAGGCTGCCTTTACCTTTATGGTAAATGGTATGGTTAGTTTTCTTTCCGGCAGCATTAATCACATAGGATTCAGACTGGTTATGGCGTTCAGTCCATGCATCGGAATAGATGTATTCCGCGCCGAAGTAGGGTTGATGCGAAACATTACCCACGGCGAATTTTTGCCAGTCAAGGCGTGTTTTGAAGGTGTAATTATCTACAGCCTGGGAAATGTGTCCTAATCCGCCACGGGTGCAACGCCCTGAAATATCACCATATGTACATGAAAGTTCGGTGTACCAGATGTCATGATCGTGACGGGTATAATCACTAATATGATCCCAACCAACGGTGGTACGCAGTTTGGCCCATGCGAGCTGGGTATCCATATCCCATGCCAGACCATAGGATTTATTACCCATTTCGCGATCAGACTCCGGGAAGGTGCTGGTATTATAATCACGGCTGGAGCCGGTATATTTTAAGGTTAAATCGTGGGTAAAGCGGTCGCTGGCAAACCAGGTAAATTTGCTCAATGCAGTATCGATAACGTTTTTATACTGTGCCCTGCCGGCGACAATGCCGTCATTCGAAACATAATCCGCGCGGATGATATCAGACTGGCGGCGCGATAAACCGGCGGTAACGCCAAAGTTATCAGCGAGTTCCTGATTAAACGACAAGGTATAAAAGTTCTTTTTAAAATCTGGAGAGTAATAAGTACTTCCTGAAGAACCTTGATTAAATGCGCTCTTGTTATTCTCATCGATATGCGATGTTAACCAGTCCGACCGCGTAGTGCGATAACCCAGTTTCACGCTGCTATCATCAGCGTTGAAGCGTTTGATCTTTGCATCAATTACCCCGCCATTGAAGCGGCCAAATTCAACCGGCACAAAACTGTCATAAAGTGTCACATTGTCCAGTAAGCTGACATCCAGATAATAACCCTGTGACATCCCGCTAATATTGGTTGCACTACTGGCATCGGACTCATTCGCCGGGTTCAAGTTGTTAGTTGCACTTATACCGTCAATCAAATAGGCATTCTGATAGGGCGATGCACCGTGAATAGAGATTTTCTCCGGGCGAATATCTCCCTGGTTCAACGAGGTACTTTGCGTTGAATCCATGCGCACCGCAGGGTTGGTTCTCAGCAGATCGCTGATATTGCCATTCCCGGTCGGTAAACGCTCGATGCTTTCACTGGTGTAATGCGTGTTGCCGTTTACGGGTACAGGGACAGGCGCATAGACCGTCATCTCTTCAAAAACAGGCATGTACTTATTTTTGTCATCGACAGCCTGCGCCACATCAGCGCCACATAAAATGACGCCAGGAATAAGAACTCGCTTCATTTATTTTTATCTCCGTACAGCAGGGCTTTTATTGTTTTTATAAAACCGCGCTAATGTCGCAAATATCATCAGCCAGGCTCCAGACACCAGGTTGATGTGTGACCATAATGACGCCGCTTGAGGGTAGTTTTTCACGCACTAAACGCAGTAAACGGATAGCCTCTTGTTCCTCAAGATGAGAGGTAGTTTCGTCAAGAAATATCCATTTCGGACGTCGTAAAATTAATCGTGCCAGCGCGATACGTTGTTTTTCGCCGCTGGAAAGAATATCTCCCCAGCGATCGTGATCATGAATACGCGCAGCCAATTTCCCCAGACCAACCTGATGC
This sequence comes from Escherichia sp. HH41S, assembly GCF_009820115.1. Taxonomy (NCBI): domain Bacteria; kingdom Pseudomonadati; phylum Pseudomonadota; class Gammaproteobacteria; order Enterobacterales; family Enterobacteriaceae; genus Escherichia; species Escherichia sp. HH41S. Next base: position 365,577 of record NZ_VNXE01000119.1, on the reverse strand, counting down.
AGTACTTCGCTCAACGATTTATCGTCTACGGACAGGGGAAGTGCTTTACAAATAATCTCTTTCAGTAAGCCGGTTTTGATTAACGGTGTTTGTGACACATACCAACTGTCAGCAGGAGAAGAAATATCACCTTTAAACCACGGCCAGCAGTGGGATAATGTTTTAAGCAGTGTGGTTTTTCCCGCACCAGAGTAACCTTTCAGCAATAGCCATTTGCCTGGCGAAACATGAAAGTTCAGGTTCTCTAATATGATCTTATTATCAGGAGTACGAATACTCGCGTCAGCCACTTGTACCGCATGTTGGCAATTTTTAGGCTTATTCGTAGGGCGCTGTTCGGTGAGTTGATGGAACTCATACAAGCGATCAATAACCGCAGCCAGTTCAGCAAGTTCATCATATTTATAAATAAACCAGCTTAAATTGTTCGATACCAGCATAAATGCCTGGCGTGATTTCATCAGTCCGCCCAGATTGATCTGTCCGCTAATAAACTGCGGCAATAACAGAAAGTAGGGAAGAACGCTAAGCGAGCGCGAATAAATATTCTGCCAGTAATCAAGCCACCGCTGACGATTCATTAAACGATGCCAGTTCTCTTTAATGGTATGAAAATTTTCGCTCAACTCCTGGCGTTGTAGAGACTCAGCATTGCTTAGCGCAATCAGTTCTGCCTGCTTATTATGCTGCACAAGATTAGTTCGAAATGTCGCTTCGCTACGTTGTTTTTCCACATTAAGCGGACGAATACGTTTACCAACCTTATGAGTAAATAAAGTTCCACCGATCACAATGAGCACGACGGTATAGACCATATACCCCTGGATATTCCATTCTATTCCACTAACAGTGAATGAGAGCGTACCCGCGCTTTGCCAAAGAATAACGGTAAAGGTGATCAGCATGCTCAGTGACTGGATGAAACCAAATGAAAGGCTGAGCGTTTTGCTGATCAGTAAGAGAATGTCTTCAGCGATACGTTGGTCAGGGTTATCTGTATTTTTATGCTCGCCGTAGATCTGCGTGAAGTAGTAGTTTTTATCTGCAAACCAGCGATTAAGGTAGTAATCCGTTAACCATTCGCGCCAGCGAATAGTCAGTAGTTTAATTAGCCACGTTTTGTTTACGGATATTAATACAAAGATCCCCAGCAGGGCAGGGAACCAAAGGATAAGCTGCCAAAGCTTATCAGTTTCTTTCTGGCTTAGCGCATTGAAAAAATCATTATTCCAGTCGTTTAACCAGACCTGAATTTTAACCACGCCAAGGATCATGGCGAGGATAATAATGATTAACAACACTGAAGTTTTATTATTCTTACGCAGCCAAAAGGGCTTCAGCAGACAGAGATACTTTGCTATCAACATACAAAACGTAATGGGAATGGTTATCATTAGCGAAAATTGATTGTGCCATTCAATGATTATCTATGGCAATGATTTACTGATGAAATTTATTTAAGTATCATTTAACAATTTGAAGTATAAAGAAATATTTGATTTTCAGTTGTTATGGTTATGCTATTGATAATCAAGGGCATTGCTAATGCTCTGACGCACACCACGTAAGCCAGGATTTAAGCTCTTACTTCGCACGGGAAGATGATGATGACGAAACACCCGACAGGAAGTTATGTCGGGTGCCTTGTTAAGTTCATAAGAAGGAGGCTAAGACTGAAGCTAATAGAGTGCGTTATTTATTATTCTCCATTTGTTTTGCAACATCCATAATGTGGTAAAGCGGAACTCTGTTCTTAGCTAACTCCACCATGGCGTTCATATAAGGCACCATGGTTGAAAAAAGGATTTTATAACCTTCACAAAAATAGGAAACAGTCTCATTGTTTACTTTAGTAATACGATGCTTAGGACAACCGCCATTGCAGATAGGTTTATATGCACATTGCTGACATTTCGCTGAAATCCGTTTTTTTTGCGCTGTCAGTTGAACACTATTCATCGTTTTGAGTTCAGATTTATTAATGTTTCCAATTTTGTACTGTGGATAGACAAAATGGTCGCATTCGTAAATGTCTCCATTACTTTCAACAACCAGATTATCCTTGCAGGACTCCTGGAAAATACAACTGGTATGCCCATTCCCCAAAAAACGGCTGACAAAGCTTTCAAACTGACGGATGAAAATTTCACCCACATCGTTTTTAACCCATTGCATAAAAATGGTTGACATAAACTTGCCATAAGCCGTAGGAGGCACAGAAAAATCAATGATACGGAATGTGTTCTCACTATGACCACTGAAATCAATATTCGGCGTCCCGGTTTCGAGCAATTCGATAAATTGCATATGTTTACTGCCGATAGATTTTAAAAAATGATAAACCTCAAGAGGGTAATGGACATTAACGTTATTAATGACGGTTAACGTATTAAACTCTACTTGATATGATTTCAGACGCTCGATGGCTGCTATCACTTTTGCAAAGGTACCGTTACCTGAATTACTGCGTCTGTAATGGTCATGTAGCTCCTGGGGTCCATCGATCGAGATACCAACCAGAAACTCATGTTCTTTGAGAAAGGCACACCATTCATTATTCAATAAAATGCCATTCGTTTGTAATGCATTAAAAATACGTTTTTGGCCTGCATAGCGTTGTTGATAGTGAATAACTTTACGGAAAAAATCCAGGCCAGCCAGAGTGGGTTCACCACCTTGCCAGGTAAAATAGACCTGATTGCCAGACGCTGCGATATATTGTTTGATGAACTCTTTCAGAGTGCTGTCATCCATCCATTTTTCATGAGTAAACTGCGACTCTTTTTCAAGATAAAAGCAGTAATCACATTTGAGATTACATTGAAAACTGGAGGGCTTGGCTGTAACGTGCATCGCTATCTCGCTCAATAAGGCGGCGGAAAAATCCGCCGCATGAAGGTTTAGTTATTTCGCTTCGCTTAGTGCTTTCTTGATATTGTTAAACTTCTCCTGATTTACCTCGCTAAGCGGTGGCTGGCTGTTGTCGATAAACTCTCTTACCACGCCTTGCATCTCTTTAACGACCTGCGGATTGGCGGCAGCAAGGTTATCTTTTTGCTGTAGATCCGTCAGTTTGTATAGACCTAACTGATTATTTTCTACTGTATAGACAAGCGAATAATCGTTATTTCTCACCGTATAAGAGAATTGGCTTAAGTCCTCGGTGTTGGGGTTATGCGGGTAATCGTCTGACTGATGGCGGACAAATTTGTGGTAATTATCCCAGAATGGAATATTTTCCTCATCAAACCAGTGAGAATAAGATGTTATCCATGTCAGATTTTTATGTGGCTCACCTTGTTTCTTATCTTGCAACCAGGGCAGCAATGAAACACCATCCAATTTTAGCTCTTTTGGAATGCTGATATCGGCTGCATCAAGAGCTGTCGGGTAGAAATCCATTGCGGAAATCAGCTTGTCATAATTACCGGGCTGAAGTTTTCCTTTCCACCACATAAACATTGGTGTATGGGTACCGCCAGGATAAGTCTGGCTCTTATAGCCTTTTTGCGCTCCGTTCAGCGGCAGAGGACCATCGATAACTGCACCATTATCGGAGGTAAATAGAATAATTGTATTGTCATACTGTCCGTTTTTCTTTAGTTGTTCAAGAATGCGTTTTACGCCCTGATCAACAGAATAAACGGAAGCGTAGTAGTTATCTGCTGTTTGGCTACCGGTATTAAATTGCTTCTGATATTGCTCTGGTGCAGGGTTGTCGTTTGGCAGGTGCGGAGCATTATAAGCCAGGTAAAGCATAAAAGGCTGGTCAAGTGTTTTAGCACGATCAACAACGCCAATTGCCTCATCGGTTAACTGATCGCTGATATAACCTTTTGCGGGGACGCGCTCACGATTTTTGAACAGAGAAGGGGAGTTATAATATGCCGTTCCTGCAGCGTGGAATCCCATAAAGTAATCAAAACCACGGTTTTGAGGTTGCCATTCTTCCGCAGAAAATGTGGTGAAGTTGTCATGATAGTCACGCGTTTGTTTATCTTCTGGTACTGGCACATTACTGATTTTTGACAAGTGCCATTTACCTACTGCTGCAGTGTAATAACCATGATTCTGGAATAATTCAGGCAAGAAAGTTTCTGTCAGCGGAATACCATCCTGAGCATCAGTATTGGAGTACACACCAAAACGAGCGGGCGCTCGACCGGTCATTATTGCGGCGCGGGAGGGACCGGAAACCCCGTGCGCCACATAGCCGTTAGTAAAACGTACACCTTCATCCATTAACGAAAGCAGTGTTGGCGTCGATTTTGATGCAGCTTCAATGGCTTTATCTATCCCTATTTTGTAGGTATCGACAACTTCACGATTTTCCATTGTTTTTGGGTCAAAAGAACCCTTATCAAAAGGAAGTTGTCCATAACCCAGATCATCCATGGTCAGTACGATGATATTTGGCTTTCCTTTAGTGCTGTATTCAGTCGGCGTAAAGTCTGAGAAAGCAACGTTTGTTTTAGTTGCTTTCAGCTTTACATCATCTGCCGCATGAGCGGTAAATGCAGCCATACCAGATGCCAGTATCAAAGATATCGAGGTACTTACGACACTTTTCTTCAATGCAGACTTCATAAATGTTCCTCTTCTTATTGTACTTAATTCCAAAGTAATTTTACGAAGAGAAATAAGATGATGTAAGTGAAGTGAGTCACATAAAGAGATAGCAGATTTGGCTAAAAAAAGAGAAAAAACAGTCTAAAAAGCGTTGACATTGCTTTCTGTTGAGCCAAGTAATTTCTCAATGCTAAATATCTAACTAATTGATATTTAGTGTATTTATGTGTTTTGATGGCAATTTATTGCATTGGGATCATAAATAAATATGAAACAGATTATTTAGATACATAAATATGTGATGTATATCACCAATTCTCATCATGAAATACAATTCGTAACGACAGATTGGGGCAGGTAATAGCTGCCCCTTTAATTCTTACTTAGCGTTTGTAGTTGACTATACGTGAGCGAATAATCAATTAGCCAAAGCATTCATCGTGTTGCCCGTGTTCATATTCGTGTGCCTTTGACAACGGTACTCCTTTGAAACTCTCTTTGGACTGTTGCCGAAATGTTTGCGGAAAGCATAAATAAAATAAGATGTACTGGCATAACCACATTTTTCGGCAATTTTATTGACTGAACCTTCTACGCGTATCAAATTTTTTGCGTGTTGCATTCTGGCATCTAAAAGAATTTGTGAGAATGTCGTTTGCTCTTGCTTTAGTTTTTTCTTCAGCAGGCTTTCACTAATATACAGGCAATCACAAATATCTTTTAGTTTCCATGGGTGTGCCAGCTTCATATTGACAATGTTTCTCACTTTCCCTGATACGGATAGCACACCGTTAGTTAATAGTGTAATGAAACCTTTGCATGCGGCAAAAATAGACAGGCAAGAAAAAAGCAAAAGTTCTGAAAAATTATGATGATTGCGTTCTTCCGAGTTGAGATAAGCAATCATTTCATTAAGCAATCCAGTCGGTACATTTGAAGCACGTAAAAACTTCGCAGGAACAGGCACCGTCACTGTCTGGATGTTAGTGCATTGTAGATATTTTTTAATGGTATTTTCATTAAATCCGATTTCTTTAAAATGCCGCTCATAAGGTTCAAAATGCGTACGAACAGCGTTATCTACCATCAAGATCTCGCCGTCAGAGAAGGCGTAATCTTTATCTAAAATGTTAGCGTTGAAGGCATGATGAATAAATATAACAGAACAAACGAGCGACATTTTATCTCCTTAAAACAATAAAGTTTTTATCGATACTTTTTTAACATTTCATATTTATAATTTGCTGTTTATTTTCAGTCTTGCAAACTATTGATAATGAAATGTGTAAGATCTCTTGCAATGCGACCCATTTCTGAAATATCCAGCTGATCAATTGCCGAAAAAATGGCTATCAACGTAAGTGTCAGTAATAAGACAACCACAATTACAGACATGATTTCTTTATAGTTGTCTCTTTGCGTGATTTTGTTTTTCACTGTGGTCGCATGCATTTCAAATATGTTTATTTAGCGGATAACGTTAAAAATCGTTAATCAGTATGCTTAATATAACAGGCTGGAAAAAAGAGGAAATAGGACTGGTGCTTCAGTACTGAGCGGAGTTTCTTACAGCTGTAGGCGGAGGTATATATCTTATAGCGAGCAGTTTAATTTAGCACATGTGAGTAAATTGCGCGACAATGGTCAATGAGGAATTCTTCTGCTGTGCGGATGACAGCAGAAGAAATGAGGAGGCGAATTAATTTGATGGTTCTAATTCAACCGGAATACTTTTATAGCCAGGAATGCCACTTAATGGATCGTGGTTATCAAGTGTTAGCATGTGATTCGATTCTGGAAAATAGGTCACCAGTGAGCGGTCAGCCATAGGGTAAATGACCACTTTTAATCTATCCATGCGGCGTGAGCTGCGCTTACCGTCTGGCGTAAGCGCAATAAGATTAACTCTTTCGCCGTTTTTTACACCGCAAACTTTAGCTTGTTTAGCACTCATGAAGACCACATCTCGTTGACCGAATACCCCTCGATAGCGGTCATCCATACCATAAATCGTCGTATTGTACTGATCGTGACTGCGCACTGTCGCCATGACCAGCTTACTGTTAAACGCCGAAGAGGGATCTTCTAACAGCCCTTTGCTGGTAATGAAATTAGCCTTACCTGACGACGTCAGCCAGCGCCTTTCAGCAGCTGCGTTTATGAGGTGAAAACCACCAGGATGGCGGATGCGCTGGTTATAGTCGGCGAACTCTGGCAGCACAGCTTCAATGTCATTGCGAATGCGATCATAATCTTCCACCAGATGCTCCCAGGCCACCACGCTCTGAGGGAGCGCTGCCTGCGCGATTCCCGCGACCACTGCACACTCTGATTTCAGCATGACACCGGCGGGTTTTAACACGCCACGCGAGGCATGAATCATCGACATTGAATCCTCAACGGTTACCGCCTGCGCACCGCTTTTTTGCATGTCAATCTCGCTACGTCCCAGAACCGGCAGAATATAGCTATGCCGTGCGGTCAGCAGATGAGAGCGGTTAAGCTTTGTGGCAACGTGTACCGCCAGATCTAATTGCGTTAACGGTACAGCGCTCGCTTCCCGATCTGGCATTGCCAGTGCAAAGTTGCCCCCCATGCAGATCAATGCTCGAGCTTGCCCCGTACATATTGCTTGCATGCTGGCGATTGCAGCATGTCCAGGTGCATGAGGTGGGGTGAAGCCATAGCGCTCACCCAGGCGAGCCAGAAACTCTGCAGACGGTTTCTCGGTGATACCGACGGTTCGGTCGCCCTGTACATTAGAGTGACCACGTAGTGGGCAGATACCCGCACCAGGCTTGCCAATGTTACCTTTCATCAACAGCAGATTGACAAGTTGCTGTACGTTCTGGGTACCATGTTCGTGCTGAGTGATCCCCATTCCGTAACAGATAATGGTTCGTTCGGCAGCGGCATATGCATCAGCAAGTTCGGCGATTTGTGTCTGACTTAGTCCAGAAATACGTTCGATATCTTTCCACTCGGAATTGAGAACGTCACGGCGTAGCTCGTCAAAGCCGACGGTATGCGTTTGAATGAATTCGTCATCCAGCAATGAGGGCCGACCCGCAGCACTTGCAGCATCATCGCGCTCAATTAACAGGCGCATCATCCCCTTTAGCAACGCCATATCGCCACCAATGCGCACATTATAGTAAGCACTAGCCAATTGAGTCTCGGAGTTCGTCAGCATTTCAAACGGGTTCTGTGGTGCGGTAAATCGCTCCAGGCCACGCTCCTGCAGAGGATTGATGGCAATCATTTTCGCTCCCCGTTTCACTAAAGCGCGCAACGAAGTCAGCATGCGAGGGTGGTTTGTACCAGGGTTATGCCCAATGCAAATTACTAAATCGCATTTCTCAAAGTCTTCCAGTAACACGGTCCCTTTACCCACGCCGATACTCGCTGCCAAACCCACGCTGGTCGGTTCATGGCACATGTTTGAGCAGTCGGGAAAGTTATTGGTACCGTATTCACGGGCAAAAAGCTGATAAAGAAAGGCAGCTTCATTGGAAGTGCGGCCCGAAGTATAGAATTCAACCTGATTTGGATCACTATAACTTTGAAGACGTGCGCCAATTTCGTCGAAAGCTTGTTGCCAGCTTAATGGCTGGTAACAGTCGCTGACGGCATCATATTTCAAAGGTTGAGTGAGACGCCCCGCAGCCTCGAGTTCGTGATCTCCCCAGGTAAGTAATGATTGAACCGTATTCTCAGCGAAAAAAGAGGCATTCACCTGCTTATCGGTGACTTCCCAGGCGATTGCTTTTGCGCCGTTTTCACAAATGTCGAATGACGCGCTGTGCTTAGGATCTGGCCATGCACATCCTGGACAGTCAAAGCCTTCTGGCTTATTCATGTCAAACATGGCAATCACTTCCTGGCGTATATCCATTTGCTTACGGACTGCATTCGCTACAGATTTGACAGCCCCCCAACCACCGGCAGCTCCCTGGTAGGATTCAATTTTTTTCTTCATCAGCTTATCCTGTGTGGAAATGAATTATTAGGATTTGTAATAGCGATGATGCGCAGTATATATAATGGGTTTATCGGCCATTTGGATATATGAGAGTAGGGGGCTACTCTCATTCTATTTTTAACTCATTATCGTCACATAACAGAATAGTATAAATGCGATAAGTTAAGCATCATCTCTCATAGTCTTTAAGTTAACATACTTTTCAATATATAAAATAAGACTCTGACTTCAATTGTGCGCGGATTTTCTTACAGGTGTAGGATAATTTATTTCAGGAAAGAATTATCCGCGTAATTTTAGTGAATGGAAAGCACAACCTAAAGTATAACAGGGTCAACATCACAATTATTCATAGATAAATGTAACGCCAATGACTGACTGTACTGCTCCAGCTGCGACCTTGCTTCCTGTCTGTCCATAAGTTGCACTTAAGCCCAGGGGTACTTTGCTTTTATTTACAGTTCCCAGGGAGACATTTTCTCCCGTAGCCAGTATTTTTCCATTACGCATCAGGGAGACACCGACTCCTGATGCTTTTGTTGCGTCAGGTGCTGTATTAGCAAACACTTGTCGGGCACTGTCAGTGGTAGCGCCCGAAAGATAAAATGAGAGCTTTTGCTCACTTGAGCAATATACGCCCAGGGGTATTTCTGCGCTTCCAGGAAAGTCCGGGAGACTCACTGTGACATTACGACTATCAACGGTACAGCCGCCCGTTGGCATAACAACACTGTTATTTGAAATAATATTCCATGTAAAGTTACGCGGATTTCCACTTCCTAACGTTGCAATTTTATACATATGAATGCGAGCAATAACTTCTCCCGCGTTTATGACAACGCCACCGGCCGCCCCGACAGGGGTAATATAGAGTTTTAACGGTAAGGGCATCGGTGTCTTATCACCAATATCCAATACGTTGGTATTTGTCGTCAACGGGAAGGGGTAGGTCACATTATTCCAGTACAGCGATCCTTTATATGACTGCAGGGAGCCTGCGAAAGCTGAGCCTTGTACTAAGTTAATATGATCTGTGTCGTACCAGCCGCCGTAATCATTCCAGCAACTTATATGCTGAGACAAATCTACAACCAGATTCTGACCTGGTTGAATGACAGGATCGAGATTAACATACACAGAAGTTGTACCTGCGCCAATACTTGACCCACCATCAACATTACAACTGAAGGCGAAGACTTTACCTGCCATCAAAAGAAAATAAATACTGAACAGGACATTTATACTAATTTTTTTTCCCATGATAAATCCTTAGGTTAAAAATTGATTTAAAAAAGAGGCTTATAAAATCGAATCGATGTTATTGCCAGGTATAGATCACATTGATTAGCGCCTCGATCGTTCCCTGGCTTGCGTTTCCATTCACCGTGATAGCTCTTGCCTTAAGTGGAAACTGTGCATTACGTGTGATCTCATCAACAATAACCGTTTTGCTATCGCCACTTTTTAACGTCGCCTCCTGATCATCCCTCAGCTCTATTTGAATATTTTCGGCACTACCTTCATTTTTGTAATAACCCGTATTGTCAGTTGAACCTGTTACGATTGCCGTCACTGCACTTGTTTCAATCGGACAATCGGTTAATGATAAAGTAATATTGTGCCAGCCAGATGCAGAACCAGGTTGTTGCAGATTGCGTGTATAAATATCCCCGAGATTAACGCTAGCCTCTTTGGTTTGAATAGTGCAGGGTTTAGCAACTACCCGACCATTAACAGTGATAGTGACATCAGCGGCCTGAAGAGTTGCTGAAAATAGCGCACAGAGCGTAGCCAACAGAAGTCTTTGGAAAGTTCTATTCATATCTGACTCTGATTATTGAAATTCAAGGGTAAATGTTGCCGAAGCGCTAACCAGTCCTGGATTGACGGACTTTTGTGTTGACTTCAAACGGGCCGAGTAAGGCAAAATATTATCCTGATCAGGAGTCAGAGGGATCCACTGCATTCCGGTATGAAGGTCATTTATTTTTACTGGGCGCATATTTCCGTCCAGTATTTCAATACCCAAACCGGAAGCAGAATTGCTTCCTTCATCCAGTTTCAGCAGAGTATTATTTTCTAAATCCTCTATCCCGCTAAATGCAACCCGAACCCCCGTAGTCCCTTTGCTACATTCACTTAACGTAATCTGGAAAGGAACGGTTGGACTTGTGCTTCCAGTCGTTGGGAATTGCCTGGCACTGTGTTTTTGTAGGTCTACGGTAAAATTAAGCGAATCAGATGAAACTGTGCAGCCATAATCCAGGACGCGCCCGCTAATTTTAATAACGCTATCTGCAGATAAAGCAGAATAGGTGGTTAACCCCAGACATAAACCGAGGAAAATAATGCTATTGTGTTTCATAATCTAGTGTTCCTTAGCGACAGACTGCTGTTTGCTGACTCAGTAAGTTCCCAGGAGAGACTTCAGGAAGCTTGTAATTAACAATACATTTAGCGTTTGCATTGTTGCCCCATGAAACCTGTAATTTTCCTGATTGTGGAAGTCCTGTCAGGTAGACCTGACCATTTTCAGCAACAATGCTGCCATTGTTATTGTCACCGTGAGTCACAATTGCACCGAATGGAACGGGTTTATTGCCGTATTTCAGAGTCATTAATACTTTACCGCCGATTTGTGCATTAAATGTTGCTCTGGCAATAGCACCATGAGTAGGGATGACCGTGACCACGGTTTCATCCAGTTCAACATTATCGGCAAGGGAATTAGCGTTAAGAGCGACACGATTTTCTCTATATTCTGTCGCAAATGGTAATATTGCATAGCCACGCCAGTCTGTATGTATTCCTGTCTGGTTCTCTATTTTAACATTCTCCGCGCCAGGAGCCTTAACCAGAACCATAGTGTCGCCCATCGGCTGTCCAAAGGTGACACCATCAGCATGAGCAATAATTCCACCACTCATTCCGTAGTAAAACTGGTTGCTATCTCCATTACGACTGTAACCGACATTAGTATTACCGTAAGCCCCTCGATAATTGAGAGAACTGTAACCACTGGTGCCAGATGATGCATTACCTCCGCGGGTATTACCGACCTGAACACTATAATTCAGGTTATTATCCGGCAGCAGTGTGCCATAAACCCCAGATAGATTGGTCATACCGCCTTTCAAATCGTTTGACATGCTATAACTAGCGTTTGAATTACGAAATGCCGACTGACTGTCTGTACGCATCCAATGACTGAAGGGAACATTAAGTGTAAAAGCGAGTAAATGATCCCGATCGTTTTGCCATATATTACTGGAATAGCTGTAATTCAGCGAAGTCGTAATATCGCCAAACGGTATATTTAACCCGAATGATATTTGCTGATCGCTGCGTGACGTGTTCCAGTAACTTTGGCGACTGGCACTGAAAAAGGTCGTACCGTAATTTCCAAGCTGCTGAGAAATACTTATTTGTTCCTGACCACGTTTACTATAGTACAGATTAAAATAATCAATAAATTGTATCTGTTCATTGGTGTCTCCGGTCGGAGGCTTGACGGTGTAACCACTCATTCGACTGTATGCACTGTCAGATAAGTTATAAAATCCTTGCGTAGAATATCGATATCCTGCGATCTGGATATTCGTTCCCGTCTGATAGAAAGATTTACTGTAGACAGATTTTACCGATTGTCCGCTGTGACGAGTATCATCCGCAAGTGTCGTATTGGCTTGCGTGATATCGACAGAAAAGGCACCTAAAAGGCCAAGATCTTTACCAATACCCACGTTGAAAGCTTGATAATCTTCTGCAATTTGCATCCCGCCATAAGGTGTCCAGTTTCCCTCCAGACCATGCATTACGCTGCCCTGAATGAATTTTGGGGAGCTTTGCAGGTTATTTCCACTACGATATTCTCCCAAGGCAAGTGCATAACGCGTATAACCAGCACGTTGGAGAACCGGGACAGATGAATAAGGGACATATAAAGTCTGAATACTGCCGTCTGCCTCTTTTATCGTAACTTGCAGATAACCGCCATTAGCCGCAGAGTTAATATCATCAATAGTAAAAGGGCCGGGAGGGACCGTAGTCTGATAAACATCGTATCCGTTCTGTTTAACACTGACTTGGGCTGTGCCACGGGCTATACCATGAATCACCGGAGCAAAACCATGTTGGCTATCGGGCAACATCGCTTCCGTTGAGTTTATTTTAAGGCCACGAAAGTTCACACTTTCAAAAATATCGCCATCGGTATAACTATCACCCACCGTTAACCGTGAGCGTAAGGGAATAATGTCACGTTCAGCAGACGTATTGATATGTTGCCATTTATTGCTGTCAGATGGGTTGTTACTCCCACTGTTATAACTCCACGTTGAGTTATCACGTAGTCGCCAGCTGCCAATGTTGATGCCACTCTGCAAATTCAGATATGCATAGTTGGTTTTGCTGGCGTTATGGTTACTACGATTGTTGATAGAATTACCATTAAAACTATAGTTCAGTAGGCCTGCGTTTATTCCTTCTTCCCACAGGTCAGGAGAGACATAACCACGGGCCATTCTGCCGACATAAATCTGTGGAACGGAGAGCGACAGATGTTGCTGACCAACATCAAACTCAGTAGATGCGTCGGCCAAACGATCCTGAAGTGGTGTACATGCGTTGTTATCCGGCACATTTTTTCCTGCCAAATGGTCCTTATTGGCTAATAACGCTGATTTTTTTATGCCAAGACTGACAAGAAGGTCTGTACTCAGACATGGGGTGAGATCTGCGTTATTATCATCTGCAACAAAAGTAACATCCCGAGTGGTCATAAATTCGTCGTTCAAATAAATATCGACCCGATATGTACCAGGTGGTGCCTCGCGTCCCTTAGCAAAGGCAGATAAATCAACAGACTCAGCAAGATCATTGCTTAAAAACCGTGGATTAAAATAATACTCTGCTTCTACGGGAAAAATCGCTGTAGCTAAGCCAAGGGCAAAGGTAAGCCGTGCAAAGCGAGGCAGTAGTAACACATGATGCATACGATATGCCTTAAATGCGGCACGAAAGGCTGTCATTATTAGTTCCGATTGAGTTTATGCTTATTAATTAGGTCAGTTGTTACTGCATGGTTGCCTTAATACGCGGTGTCAATGCACCGTAATCATTGATCGTCTGAAAGCTGATATCCCCGGATGTACCATGAGGAAAATCCACCGAAATTTCACCTTTTGGAGGCACCATGGTGTTTGGGAGATCGCTATTTCCTGCTTTCATATTCGTTACGGTAATGAAGTAGGGGGTCGGATTAATAAGTGTCAGTTTGCTACCACTGCGGCGGAAACGAAGCATTTCCGGAGCTTGGTCAGGTGCCATTGCCAAATTCGTTGGGCGATAGAACATTTTTATGCGGCTAATAATTGCGAGCTGTAATGTATTTGCATTTTTCTGATCTTTTTCCATAGCAGGAATAGCTTTGACATTTACCCAAAACAGACTTTCCCGGTCGCCCGGTAACTGATGATTAGTGGCGTTGATAATCCGCAGCGTATTCTCTTTTTTGCCTTGCATCGAAAAAAGCGGTGGGGTAATGACAAACTGGGTATCTTTTTGGTCACCCGCATTTTCTATCCATGACTGAATAAGATAGACACTGGCAGGATCATTATTCGTGACAGGCAATAAAACCTGTTTCTGATTTGCTGGAAAGATTACACGAGTTGCACCTAGAGCTACCGCTGCATTGGCAATGGTACTATGGCAAAGAAAGACCAATGAAAGTAATACTGTCGCCATAAAAGAAACAGAGTAGGGCGTACGAGTCGTCTGCATCTGATGTGTTCTCCATGTGTTGATAGGCTAAGCGGGGGAAACCGTCACATCAGAAAATGGTAAATATTGCTAATGCTATGGCGGATGGCCGGGTTTCCAGACTTAATGCGCTGGTAATAAAACTTGGTTCTCTATTGAAATAAAAAATTGTCTTCAGAGTGATTTTTAAAATCACAGTAATTTTAACTGCCTTGTTTATTAATCGTTTAGATACTCTATGATTTTTTCATATCGTTCCAAAATATAAGTCATTCCTTAGTAATAATGAGATAAACATTGATGAATTTTTTCGGGTGTGAGTAGCCATGCCACACACACCCTGTTTTAATTTCAGATGACGTATAGCCACCCGAATACTCAATTATAGGTATTGGACTTTGAAGGTCGCATCTGCATTTGCAGTACCCGCCACTGACTGCCCGAGGGCAATATAACGAGCCTGGAATGGCAGTATATTCGTGCCATCAATCAAGTCAGTTTTAGCGCTAAAAGTTGCCCCATCCAGTATTAATACCTCCCCCGTACGGTCCAAAATTTGGATACCGACATTCTGGGCAGAGCCTGCCGCTGAACTCTGAAGCGCCAGCGTATCGTCATTACTGGTGACAGTAGTCCCCAGGAATGCAACAGCCGCATTACTGGAAACATTGGTATCACAATCATTCAGCTTGATATTGAAGCCTACAGCGCTACTGAGGTCACCCGCTTTAGCCAGGCGAGAAGAACGGACCTGACCCAGCTCAACCGTTTGGTTCATTGATTCTGAGTCAATCGCACAAGCGGCATTTACCACTTCACCTTTAAAATGAATAACACCGCCATTTACGGTGGTCGCAACTGACTCATCACCTTCGGCTGCGTTAACCGCAGCCGAAGACATCGCCAACACAGAAACGACAATCATTCCGACATGTTTGAGTTTCATAATTCTCCAAAGTTTATATTTAAGCAGCTGAATAAAGAAATATAACAATTCAGTCATTCTGTTATTGCTTATAAAAAAGAATCATTCTTGATTAGCCTATCACCCTGAAAATATAATTTCCTGAGTTATTACATCTGATGAAGAACGATAATATCTTTAAATCACAAGGACGCTCAGTCACAACAAGCTTATAACTGCACTTGTTGTAGAGAGTATTTTCAAAGACTTTTTTATATCGCCAAATAACATGACGATTTCATTATGCATGATGTTTATAAACAACGTCTAAACAGAATATTATTGCGAATAAGGAAAATGTCAGGAAAGGTCAAGACTTATTAATGTTTTATATGACCAAATAACATTAGGGTTGCTTGATGTTTTTTTGTTGTCATTATTTCTTGATGGATTATTATTTGGCAATCTATCATCCACGCACCAATCTTATTGTTGAAGTATCAGGTTACCCGGTATTTGCGGCTGGGGAGGTATGGTTTTGAACGACGCCGCAATGGATGCCCGCGTGAAAGCGATGGCTACTAACGTGATGTACGACATGAGCCGGGCGCTGGGCCATGGCGTAGGTGAGGGCAAAGACCGTTATTTCACCGCCGACCGTCGTTCTGTTTACAGTCAGCAGGAAAGTCGTTGCCGCAGGCGACTGTGTGAATCGTCAGTTCGTGGCAGAACATCCTGACCAGCTGTGGGTGGCTGATAACTCCGATGGCGCGCTACTTTGAACTTGCTAAGAAAACGCCATACTCTGATGCCGTTCACGCAAACTATCAGCCCAATGAGGAGCATATACAGGAACAGAATAACCAGCTTGAACTTGAGCTGAGAAAATTGAAACGATGTCTATGAATCACACAATTTATTATCGAATACGGTGACCGCCTGAGCGGCCACCTTTAATCGTGGGCAGTTACACAGAATTATTTACAGGGTCCGTCACTACGGCATTTCTCCTGCCACTGGCTACAAGTGGCTTAAACGTTGGACCGATGAAGGTTTATCCGGTCTTCAGGACCAGATACGTACTCTTCAGCCTTCCCCGAACCGTTCGTCCTACGACCTCATTGCGCTTTTTCTTCCGCTTTCCATGCTTTAGCCATGCAGGGGGCCACGGGATGTGCAGGGCCTTACCCCACAACAGTGAGCCCCGGCACTTTTACATTATCCCGCATCTCTTCGCCGAGGGGAGTAAGCCCGTCTGGGGTCAGGTAGGGTTTGACAGTGTCCACATTAATGTTTAGGTTCCGACAGTAATCCTCTAAACTCCTGGCCGCCCGCCGTACACTCAGATCACTCCATTGCCGGAGTTGTCCGTAGGTGAGGCTGGTTTCAGAGTGCCTTGCTATTTCGTCTGTTTTTGGTTTTCCAGTTTCTGTCAATACAATATGGCTGACAATATTTAATTCCCTCAGCAAATCAACAGGAATATCTGACTTATTATCCATCAGTATGTTATCGAACAGCATTTTGTACATGCTTATCAGTTTGTCCTTATTCCCTCTGTCCATACCTTTGGTCCAACCCGAGATGTCTTCGTCGATTTTTGCAAACAGAAACTTTTGTATATCCGCGCCGGTAATGTCAAAATTATCATTCAGCATGGGGAGCGCGTCCAGTATGGTCTTCAGTATTTCCACATGTCCGTGCGCTATGGCTAAAGATATCCCTGTCCAGCCGTTGCCGTTTTTTGAAGCCAGTATATTATTGAGGACATAGTCTTTGGTAATATTAAACTCCCCCTTCATCGAGCAGAGACGGTCCAGCATGGCCTTCACTATTTCCACATGACCATAAGACATAGCATGCGCCATCCCCGTCATGCCATTCGCATTTCTTACAGCCAGGAAACCCAGAATATCCTCTTTGGTAAATACCTCCTCCGGTAGCGCGCAGAGATTATCCAGCATGAACTTCAGCATATTTACCTTCCCATGTGACATGACCTTAAATAAACCCGAGGGGTTTTGGGAAGTTTTATCGTTGAATGAAGACAGTATATTAAAGACATCCTCTTTGCTGAGTTGTAATTTCTCGGCATGGTCGGGGAGTAACCGTTGCATAGCGGTCACTATGTTTTCTTTCCCATTAAGCATGGCTTTGCTCAAAGCACGATCATCACCCCTACGTGGATTGATTAAATCCCGCATCTCATCATTGGTAATTCCAAACCTCTTGACCACGTCGGGAAGCATTTCCAACATCGTTATCAGTATTTTATCATGTCCTTCCGTCATGGCAATTTCCAACCCTTCAATCGAATTAGATCTCGGATCAGAGTTTTTTGCTTTCAGTAACCTCAGTACATCATTTTTGTTAATGTCATAATTATCGGGCAGTTTGGCGAGCAAGCCCAGTATTGTATCCAGCATGTCATAGCGTCCGTTCTTCATGGCCATATACAAACCCGGGGTACCCCCTTCGCTTGACGTCTCCAATAATTTTAGCATCTTACTGGAGGTGAGTCCGCCTTTACCGGTAAGTTCGGACAGGTGAAGGCTTTCAATCAAATCTGTATCCCCGTCCCGCATAGCCCTGAACAAAATGCTCTCACCCCTGTTGTCGCAAGCCATCAGCTCTTCTAAAATGTCATACCTGTAAAGCTTGTTCGCAACCAGATCATAGGACGTTTGGTAATTTCTCGGACAATATTTTTCTATGAGGTTTTGTTTAACGTTTGTAAACTCTTTTTCTGTACAACATATTGATTCTTTCCCCCCGGCACAACTGATGAACAACTGTTTCGCTTCCGGGTCAAAGTTTATTTCTACATAAACCTCGCCACTCTCATCCCGGATGACATATCTGTACTTCTCTTCCTGAATGGCGCTTTTAAAAATCAACTTAAGATATTCCATGCCTTCCCGCATATTCTCATTGTTCGGAATTTTTTCGCTTCCTAACAAATGAGCAATAGCATATAATAACTTTTTGACCCAACTGGAAAATCCTCCGGTACTTGTATCAAGTATGGCTTTGACACCCGCCAGTGGCATCATGTTTCCATCATAGTACAGGTCTTTTGTAGTATTTGTAGTAGAAGATCTGAGTATTATAGTGTGGACATCACCATTAACGGACATCATAATAATCACCTTTTAATTTATCGAACCCATTACTGACATTAACAGAAATCTGAATATTATCCCGGATAATGTCGGGATAAAGATTCACCTGATACTATTTTAAAACCGGAGAAAAACTATCAAATATCGCTCATTTTAAATGATTTCTTTTATGCTTTTGTCATTCAGAAGTTACCCCACCTGGGGCACCTGCCTCACGATATTCGAATTCGAGTTTCTCCACAGGGATACCAGACAGGTCGGTTTTGTCGAAACAGTCACTGGCTGGTATATTCAGCTTAAGGCAGGCGCTGATACTCAATCTCTGTAAATTTTTTATTACTTTTTTCCAATCCGTACCAGGTGCCATACAATGAGGTTCGCCAAATAATTCCCCGTCGCTATTGTCGCAGTTTGTATTATTCACATCAAAATCATCCCGGGAAATTCTATCCACCAGGGAAACCCAGTCTTCTTTTAGCGAAATAATATCATTGTAAATTTTATCCTTCACAGTCGGCGGTGTAGAAATACCGCGATACTGGTCATTTACACTATGAACAGGTTGCATGGTTGTAGCTCCGTTAAACGTCTGACTAAAAGTAAACTATTATCCACAGATGCAGGTAAAACATTCTCAGGTGTTCATCTGAATTCAAAAGAAAAAAGCAACTGACTTGAACGAGAAATTTACGGGGTCACATGATGATACGATTCATTCCATTCTTCGTTCTAAGCATTCGAGGCAAATGAAGATGAATCAGTGTCTGAAAAAAATCCGATACCAGAGCGACTTAAGGAAGCGAGATGCAGGGCGGGATTATCACAGCGCTCTCTGGGTCTCCTTGTTGGCTTTGACCCTGCATCGGCTAGCAGTCGTATGAATCATTATGAGACAGGACGCCATGTTAAGCCGCCATTGACGATGCATCTTGGTTCATGAAGTAAGTTAACAGTCAATATGATTTAACTTATGTTGAGTATAAATGTGCCGTTGCTAGCGATTGTAGCTGGTGAACTGCAAAACCACCGGAAACGCACCAGATAAATTTTAACCACATGAATACCTGGCAAAATGCGCGAATTTTGATAGCCGGTTCACGGGAATATGGACAGAATCCGGCTTTTCATCAACACATTTTTGTGAGGTATCATGCTCCAGCCTACTTCTTTATCCGGTGCATCCGGTGTATATGTTAAACCCAATGAAAATGAATATTGGGCACCCGATGAATCCAGCCAGACAGCAAACCGTCTTCATATCGGCTATGTATTAACCGATTTATTAAACAATTCATTAAACGATATCGCAGCCAGCAAGACCAGCAAGACCAGCAAGACCAGCAAGACCAGCAAGATAGAAAACTGGGATGATTTATCCTCATCAGATTATACAACCATATTACACAACGCATCCGAAGAAACTTTCATCCACATGGTTTGTCGTTCCCTCCTTCACGATCAATGTTTGACCAAAAGTGATCAGCTGACAAATATGTTCCTGAGCTTCGAGTCCACAGACAATCCCAATATTTACACCATCCCGGCCAAAAAGGAAGACCCGCCGATAGGGCTCTTACTGAACCTGTCCGTCGTCGATGAGCCCATCATGACAATGTACATACCAGGTATGCCAAAAGTAGCGTTGTCTGTAACTCTGACTGGCGATAAACCACACTGTAAACTGCTCCGGAAGTATATCGATAAAGTCCCGGACTGGGTGGCCCAGATAACGGCATGGCGTGCCTGGGCCAAGGTGAATGCTCCCGGGGAATACAGGGCAGAAGCTCTTAGTAGGGTGAAGGCATATATATACAATAGAGCATGCAATAGAGCTTCGGCACTGGAACTAGAACTGGCAAATCTGATGCTGACCAGCCTGCCGGAGCTGCCCGCCGGGCTGGAGAAGCTTGATGTGAGTGGAAACCAGCTGTGCAGCCTGCCGGTCCTGCCCACCGGGCTGGAGGAGCTTTATGTGAGAAGAAACTTGCTGGACAGCCTGCCGGTCCTGCCCGCCGGGCTGAAGAAGCTTGATGTGAGTAGAAACCGGCTGTGCAGCCTGCCTGTCCTGCCCGCCGGGCTGAAGCACCTTAATGTGGGTGGAAACAATCTCTTCAGGTCCACCGGGCTGGAGCTGCCCACCGGGCTGGAGGAGCTTGATGTGAGAAGAAACTGGCTGGACAGCCTGCCGGTCCTGCCCGCCGGGCTGAAGCATCTTTATGTGTGTAAAAACCAGCTGTGCAGCCTGCCGGTGCTGCCCGCCAGTCTGGAGAAGCTTGATGTGAGTAGAAACCGGCTGTGCAGCCTGCCGGTCCTGCCCGCCGGGTTGGTGATGCTTGATGTGAGTAATAATCAGCTGTCCGGCCTGCCGGCGCTGCCCGCCGGGCTGGTGACGCTTGATGTGCGTTTTAACCTCATGAGCAGCCTGCCGGAGCTGCCCGGCTATATGAGGACGCTTAATGTGAGTAATAACCAGCTGATCCATCTGCCGGTGCTGCCCGTCAGGCTGAAGGTGCTTGATGTGAGTAATAACCAGCTGACCAGCCTGCCGGACCGCCTGCCCAGCGGACTGGAGATGCTTAATGTGTGTTGGAACAAACTGACCAGCAAGCCCAGCCGGCCGCCCAGCCGGCCGAACGCTTGGTACTTTGGCTGTACGATTAATTATGAACCCCAGAGGCCTCGCTCCGGGGAAAACCCGTCTGCTGAGGTATCGGGCTATACGCCCTGAAGCAGTACAGAGAACAACCAGAACCGTTTGATTTTCCGGGGGGCACCGACTACATCGGCGAATTGCGCAATGGTAAAGCGGCAGTCATGAGGAAAACCATGCGAAGTCGACGCATTGCGCAACTGAAGGCTATAAAACAGGCGCACCGTAAAAACAGTTTGACCAGTACACCCGGATTAACCGGTGCGCAACAATTTCACCTCATGGAGACAGATGTAGTGCGTATGGTGTTATATCAATAATTGAAGGAAATCCACCCGCTGTCAGATATGTCAGTAAAACAGGGTATATATCATTGATTGAGCAATTCAGGAGCGTTACTTTTATCCGTATCAGTGCACTGTCTACACGTTTGTGGCTATTCGTTGTTTAATTTGTTGCGTTGAAGTGTTAAAGGTTGCATCTGGGACTGACTGAGATTATATTTTTCAGGTCTAGCATATAGTGGTACGCGCTGCTAACTCTCCTATTAGTGAGGCTTATCAGTGCATGAAGGGAGAGGGCGGGGTCGGCTTTGCCCTTTCTTTTTCATGACTGTATTAAACTTCAAGTCCTTTTTAAAATTCATTGCCTTATTGTAATATTTTTATTACCAATCCTAATCAGTGTTTTTATTTTTTCATTTATCTTAATATGTCTTTTATCTTGCTCAAGAGAAAGTTTCCGGAATTCATTTTCTCTGCTCGGCACGGCAATTATCAATTCTTCATGTTGGCTTTGATCCCGCATCGGCTAGCAGTCGTATGAATCATTATGAGAAAGGGCGCCATGTCCCCGATATTGATACGATTCGACGGATGGCGGCAGAGTTAAACGTGCCGTTGAACTACTTTTTTTGTAATGATCAGACAACAGCAGAACTTGCATTGCTCATATCCCGGATGACAGAGGAAGAGCGAAGTAGTCTTATCGAAGCACTCAAAACGTCTTCAGCTGTTTTTCTTTTGGGCGTAGATTCAACGGGCCAAGTTGCTGATCAACATAGGCAGCAATTAGGCGTTTTCGCTCAAGGCTGCTCAGCGTACTTAAACCACCGTTAACGATACCTTTTGCCTTGAGCCGAATATGCAGGGCCTTGGCGGAAATAGGGGACTTGTCAAAGCCTTCAGCCAGCATCAGTTGTAATTCGTGCTCGATCAGTGTGTCCAGTTCCTTTCGTGAGAGGCAATGGAGAGATATGAAGTTGTTTACCATCGTAGGCTATTTAACATAATATACATTATGCGCACCAACATAAACCAAGGCAGAATCCAGTCGTTGGCGGTCATGATTGTCCTGCTCATTAACAACGTCCAAACCCCATATCTTACTTAATACCGTATTCTCGGCTTAACCGACGGTGCAACCTCAACACATTGGTTTCAACTGCCGTCACCACGTTCTCCGGAAAATCTGTCGGTAATGAAGTCTTCACGTTATCCAGTGCTGCCGGAATCATTCTGGCAAAGTCACTCAGGATTTCATGCATCTGCACTTCCGGAAATTTCAGCACCTTTGCTGTCGCCAGAAAATGTCGCGGATAAATTTTATCGATTGCCGTTTTTTTGCCTTTGGATGCGTTAAGCCCCATTGCCAGTTTGAGATCGCTGATGTGTATTCCTGCGCCACCCAATACCGGAAATGCTGAAATGATGTCGTAAAATGGCGTGAGTCGATAACTGCCGCCAGCCTGAATAAATACGGAGAAGTTTTTTGCATGGCCATCCGTTGCGCCAATCAACCACTGGAACACCTGAAACTTCATAAAATCATAGCGATCTTTCAGCGCCTCGCTGGACCCCATCAAAAAAGCCATGATCCGCGCGATGCCTGGGCCTCCATCTGATTCATATTTCACCGATGAAGGTAAACCGAATGTCTGACACATATCCTCCTGTGGCAAGCGAAGTAAAACCGTTCGCTCAGCATTCCAACGCCTGTCAAAACGTTCGACCGCTAACGCGCGCACATTTCCCGCTTTAATGATTTCTGCGTCCGGCACATTCAACCCAAGTTCTTTCGCCAGCAGCAGACAGTAATACTCATTATCAACGCTTTGGCTGAGATCGAGCGTCGCATTGGGCTGCCTGATTTCGCCAATCGGTAATTTAATGATGTGCGTCGTCGGCGTTATTCCTTTCGGAATGCACCAGTCATTGCCTATTCTGAGCAGCGCTGTCTTCTCCTGCGCGCCAGCAACCGAGATGCGAAAGTCATTTTCTTCTCTAATCATGCCTAGAGGGATATCTGCTTTATAAGCCGTTAATACTTCTTCAAGCCTGGCTTCAGTGAGCTGTTCCCATGCCATTATCGGGCGCGTTATGGTTTCATTTTCGGGTAATAACGTTACGGCACCAACGCTATCTCGCCCTATTTCTGACAATAAATCAAACGGTTGCTTGGATTTAGCATGATAACGTTTAACGATCCGGTCACGTACAATCGGGCTATCGGGTAACAGGTTATCGAAGAAGTTAAATACGGCATCAGAGGTGATATTACCCCTCTGCAATGGCAGCGAAAGTGACAACGGTCTGGCATAACGGTTAGCTAACCACTCCGGTGCATACTTAAAGGTGTGCGCGCCATTGGCTAACTTCGTTAACTCGCCTACCCGCTGGTTGTTCATCCAAGTGACAAGTTTAGGCATTACCACTCCAGATCTTGCTGTTCTGTTGATTCTGGCGAGGCATTTTTCGTGTCGCATAGCGTCATTGAGAGTTCAAGCGACTGTAAAATCTTAAAAAATGTCGTGAGCGTGGTATTGTCAGGATTGTTTTCGAAATTGGAAATTGTCGCCTGCTTAATACCGATTTTTTTCGCCAGCTCGCTCTGCGTCCAGCCATTTTGCTGACGAACCAGTTTCATTGCATTCGCTAATTGCGTTGGGCTATAGATCTTCTGAAAGCTCATCATGTCATACGTCCACAGCATATTTATCCGCTCAAGG
This sequence comes from Escherichia sp. HH41S, assembly GCF_009820115.1. Classification (NCBI taxonomy): domain Bacteria; kingdom Pseudomonadati; phylum Pseudomonadota; class Gammaproteobacteria; order Enterobacterales; family Enterobacteriaceae; genus Escherichia; species Escherichia sp. HH41S. The sequence continues at coordinate 341,580 of NZ_VNXE01000119.1, read as the reverse complement.
GGATATTATCAGTTTTATCCTTTAGTGGGGATAAAGTCAATCAGGAAACACATCTTATCCGCTCTACGGGATAAACACTGTGATATCCGCGATCGCGGATAAAAAGGAGGATTTAAAAGTCGTTTGAAGTCGGCAATATTAAGCAGCCGCATGCCATCTTCGACATGCGGCTTATACGGTTTACCAGCTATATTTCACACCCAGCATGCCCTGAGTATCGCTATAGCCTTTATCACCTAGTTGCACACCGACATTCCCCCACAGGCTAAGGTTGTTATTTACTTTCGCCTCAACCCCGGTACGTACTTCACCGAGATTACGCGCACCATCACGGCTTACGGTTTGACCATTCATCTTCACGGCGTAGACTTTGCTGTTGTTGATCCAGTTCGCTTCAATGTAAGGCTGGAACTCACGCTGTTTACCATTGTCACGCTGGTGATGACTGTTCAAGTAGGTTTTCACCCCAAGTCGCGTTTGCACGTTTCCGTCACCTTCCGTTTCAATGCGTGTTCCGTCTTTCCGGGTATGGTCAGAATCTTTCACACCCATCCAGGTGATTTGCACCTGTGGCTGGACGTACCAGGTATTCAGCGTCCCTTCGCTGCCGCTAAATGTTCCCGCTTCAAAGGTATATCCACCCTCAACAGAGGCCGTCACACCGCGAGAATCATAGTCGTCAGCAGAACGGTTATCGGAACTGACGCTGTTATCAAACCAGTTATACAGCGCCCAGCTGTCAACATAAGCGCCGGTCTTATTCGCATCGTTCTGATACCAGGTCGCGTACATCCCAGCGCTGTAACCGCTGATGCGCCCATCCGATTTATAACCCACACGATTACTCTGAGTATTACTGTGCTGATTGGCATAGCCTGCCATGACGCCGAGATGCCAGCGATCCTGCGCGTTGCTACTCCACTGCGCCAAATCGCCGCCTAGCTGCAATACATAGCGGTTAGCCTGAGTATTTAGCTGACCGTCACCGGCCCTTGAACGTTCGTGCCCTCCGACATGACGCATCCACATACTGCTTGCCGAATCCTGAGAATGCAGTGAATCTGTATACTGCGGCTCACCCAGACGGTCGTGTAAACGATGGCTAAACAGCGAGTTGGCTGCGGCAATGTTGCTGATATAGCTTCCGGCCTCCGGGCGATAAACTGATGGGCCTTCCGGATCCACAGCAGGAGGATTATTGATGGGATCGGGTGTATCCGGTGGCGTTACGCCTTCCCATTTACTGGTTAGATACCAGTTTTTCTCGTCATTCCCCTTCCCTTTAGCCAGTGTGTAGACGTAAGCCCCAGCTTCGACAGTTCCGGTGGTCAGCGCGAAGTTACCTGCAGAATTACCGCCAACCTCAATGAGTTCAATACCGTTGACCGTTTGTGCACCGACGCCGCCAATGTTATCAACCCGAACGCGAGTGTTCCCTTGGGTATCGCCTTTCACGTTCATTTTATCCGTGGGTGAATTATCGCCGCCCAGCGTCGCGTTGAACGTCATCAGGCCATTGTTTCCGGTATAGTTGCCGTTAACGGTCAGTACATTCCCCGGTTTCCCCCCTTCGCTATTCATTTGAACCGTGCCACCATTCTCCAGATTGCCGCCGATAGTGGTTTTGGCGACACGCAGTGTCCCCCCAGGCATAATGTTCACATCACCTGCAGTGGTGACATTTCCCGACATCACACCGCTGTTATGGATATTAATGTGCTGACTTGCCATATTAATGGCAGAGTCGGAACCGAAAGCAATTTCACCACCCACGATATCCGTCGTACCCTGATACGCCGCGGAATCGTTGTTAAGAGTCAGGATCCCGGTCCCCAGTTTTGTCACATCGCCGCTACCGGTGATACTGTGCGTCATCGCCCAGCTACGCTCAGTGGCGATGGTGAGCAGGCCATTATTGATAACGGAAGCATCACCCAGGTTTTTCTGCTCGTTGACGCTGAGCGCGCTGCCTGCATCGATGTTGAATTGCCCCACAAAGCGGCTATTATCGCCATCCAGCTCTATGTCTGTGCTGGCGGTTGCGCTCACGATACCTTTACCGCTTATGCTATTGCGCAGTTCGCCGGTCACGTTTTTTAGCGTTAACAGACCGTCATTGGCAATATTCCCTCTGCCTAACCCCTGCGTATTGTCGAGGCTGACTTCCGCATTTGGGCTAATGCTGGTTAACGCATTGTAGCGTGCATTAAGCCCCTCGATAGCCAGTGTTCCCCCTGTAACATTCAGGTTTCCGCCACCTGTCAGTTCGCCCTGACTGATCCCACCTTTATTCACCGTCAGCGAACCTTCTTTGAACAAAATAGTCGAACCCATCAGCCCGGTGAATGTCTCTACCGTCTGCTCCGATCCATTAAGATCGACGATGGCCGCGTTGCTGATGTTCAGTTCCCGAGTATTGCCCAGCGCGCCATCCGCATCGGTACGTAATGTCCCCATCTGAACATAGGTTGCCCCCTGATAGTCGTTCTGACCGTTGGAAAGCGAAACCTGTCGCACCGTATTGATTGCCAGATCCCCTTCACCACCGATTTTTGCCGACATATCGGCCGTTGCGCCATAGGCTCCGCCATGTTCGGCTAACGTCAGCGTCTGCCCACCATGGATGTTCAGCGCTTTCAGCCCATAGTTAACATACAAACCATCACCAGGTGCGGTCGTGAGTCGGAATCCATAATCACCCTCGGCGACCACTGTTCCGTTTTGTGCAATGTGTAACGTTTTGTCCGCTTCCACCTCGTCACCCTGTAAATCACGTAACGTTAATGAGCCACCCGACCCAATAACCGTTTGCGCCTTCACCAGTTGAACGCCGACATGGCTATCATCGTGTTCCAGCAAATTGAGCGTAGTCAGAGGGTTATTCGCCATGGGATCATTCCACGGTTTAGGCACGTCGATAAGCACGTCGCCCGTCCCGTTTACCTGATAGTTACGGCCTTTCCAGGTGTAGTCACCCGCGCCGACAACCAGTGTATCGACGCTGATATATCCCTCCGCAAGCGTCGCAGCAGGTATATCCGTATCGAAAGTGAGCGTACCGCCATTCATGGCTAGTCCACCAATGGATTGCTCTCCCACTTTTACCGATGTGGTATTTTCACTGTCAGACTGAAGCATCGCGTGAGTAAGCACAGCGGTGTTGTCGCGTTCCAGTGTGAAGGTACTGTCTTTCAGTTGGGCAACACCGGCGAATTCAGTTCCTGTTGCATGGGTAAAGCCAAACATTTTGTCGGAGGATGACAGCTGCACTCGCATCAAGCCATCGCCTTTGAGCGCATTGGTCAGCGTGTAATCTCCTGCGCTGTTCGTTGATGCGAGAATGTCGAGCGTACCGGGGCTTGCAATGGTTACTTCACTCGAACCCATGCCTGTTACCCCATCTGCCGTATGTGACGCAATAGTCAGGAGGCCGTCATTGACCAGCGTTTTGCCGCTATAAGTATTCCCTGCAGTGAACACCGTATGGCCTGCATCATGCATCACTTTTCCGTCTTTATCGTCACCCGTAATCAGCATATCGACCTGGTAGCCGGCATCACTGTTATTGGTATGATTAAAGACAAAAACGCCTTCGCCAAGACCGAACTCCACCTTCGTCGCATTGGTGATAAACCCGGCATCTGCCGCAGCCTCACCGTGGGCAGCACCAATGTTTAGCGTTCCTACAGCAGGCTCAAAAACACCTAAGTAAACTTCTCCACCTTCGACATTCAGCGTGCCGTTATTCGTCAGGGTTAACGTACCTGTGCCAGTCGTCCCTACGTTCATATTGAATGTTTCAAGAAGAGAGTTCTGCCCATCCACCCGCACGTCGCCCTTACTTTTGTCATTGAGAGCTATCTGTGTATCACGCGCTTTAACTATACCTCCGGTGGTAATATTCAGTTCACCCGTGCCTAATACACCGACCTGTAGCAATTGGGCGTTAGTAGATGACGTTTTTAAATTCCAGAGACTATCCGTTGAAATATTAACTATCCCCTTACCGGAGGCATTTCCTCCGATAAATCCATAGCCCGTTGAATTAAGGGTGGCACCATTACTGACATTTACGATGCCGCTACCAAAATTACCGATATTGATACCTACAGTATCGAACGATGATGTCGCATCCATCAGGTTCAGTGTGCCGATACCGCTTGCTTTATCGCCCAAAAAAGTAATATTTTGCGATACGAACTTACCGCCATCGCTGATATTGAGGTTTCCGACGCCCGCAACACCAATAGTGGTATAGACATTCTTATTGACCTCCCACATCCCCCCCGTGGTGATGCTAACCTTCCCGACGCCGGTTTCTCCATAACCGAGTGAGCTTCCTCCGTTGCTGACAACAAGCCCCTCATTACTGATATTCATTTCGCCGTGGCCGTCATAACCAAGATTAGTTCCGAGATTAGTGATAACGGAGTTCTTATCCTTAACAGTAATGTTGCCTGTGCCTGTTTCTTTCATCCCCGCAGTGATAATTCCCGAATCTACTTTGCCTTCACTCGAGACATTAAGTTCACCGTCGCCAGCATCACCGATATAGATATAGCGGAAAGCTTCGCCCGTTCCGAGGAAATTCCAATGCCCTTTATCGGTCACGTTGACGACACCGTGGGACCCGTCCTGAACGCCCACCAATGAATATTCTTTATTATTAATCAGTCCATTATTGGAAATGTTGACTGTGCCATTACCGAAATATCCATTATAGAGTCTGCGTACCGTGATGACAGAGTCTTGATCCTGCACATTCAGGGTTCCGATACCGGTGAGGTTGCCACCGATAATCGTATTTTCAGCCGTAATCAGCCCCCCATCGCGAATAGTTGCTTCGCCCGTCCCTTGATTACCAATTTGAAATTCAATTGAGGAATCATTATTTTTTATTAGCCACTCGCCACCCTTTTCAACGACAACCTTACCATTACTGTTCGCCTGATATCCTACAATGGCGACTATTGAACTCGTGACGTAACCCTTATCCGTAATATTTAATGAGCCTGTACCGTAACTCCCTATTTCGAATAATTCGGTCGTCAGAACCGAGTCCTCTCCTTCAACATTGACCGTCCCGACGCCTCCTGTCGAAGAACCTATCCTTAAATATCCTCCGTCAACGTGACCCTTCTGTTTAATATTCAGCGTCCCCGTTCCGGATTGACCCACATTTAAAGGCCTTGCATTATTTCCGCTATCATACAATCGCCAGGTGCCACCCAAAACGTTAACGGTGCCCTCTGAGTCCTCATTACCACCAATGACGCTGGTAGTAATAGTGGTTAAGGAGGCATTACCGCCAGCCAAAATATTAAGCACTCCAGTGCCATACCACCCAACCAGGTAGGCATCGTAAGCAACATCAGTATTAATATTGGTAATCTGACCATTATCAACTTCCAGACTCGCACCAGACGCTGAACCGCTTAGTGCCAGCAAAACACCCAGCGTCAATCTACTGAATTTCGTTGTCAATCCAGAGGATTTACGCAAATTAACCGTTGATGTTTTACCTACCCTGCGAGTTAATTCCGAGCAGGCCTGAAATACCTGTAGGGTGCAATTCCATATCACGCGATAGATTCTATTCATATAAACGCTCCATATACAAACAATACAGCCACGAAAGAGATGAGTCATCAGACGTTAAAAATGAAACTTATTAAGTTGTCAGAGGTCTGTATTGAGTGTTGGTTGGAGGTGGGAAGGTGTCAATTTGGCTAATTTGCTAATACTTTCGAATCGATAGATTAAAAATTGCATAGTTCTTATTTTATTTAAAAATGAACCATGAGTTATTGTTGCTTAATAAGAAAACTGTTTCTTTCAATAAGAAGATTATCATCATCATATTTAACAAAGAATAGCACTAATTGCTAAAAATAGAAGTTTATTAAAACCCTTTTTCATCCATTAATGCCTTTAGGAATATTCGATATAAAATAAGGGTTATGCTTAATGCTTTAAGAAAAATAGCAATTTTCCCTTGAATTTAGTACTGGTGATGGAACGATGAATCTGCAAGCTGGCATTTAACAAGCCAGCTCTAAAGAAGGGAAATAAGAATACCAATACTCAAAAACTAACAGCCACAGTCATCATGATGTGGCTGTCAATGAAACTATAACCCAGGCGCTTTCCATAACGACGTCGTCAGTCCATGATCAACCAGCCCCAGCTGATCCTGATAAACAGCCTGCCACTTATCGCGTGAATCCTGATAAAGTTCATGCTTTTCCGGGTCTGGTGTGTGCGTCCGTTCCCAGCGCACCAGGCGTTCTCCGGTTTCTGCCAATGATGAAAAAATTCCGGCACCGACGCCAGCTGCAATGGCACATCCTAATGCGGTGGCTTCTTTGACCACCGGAATATTGACGGGTAATCCCGAGACATCAGCGAGAATTTGACTCCATAATTTCCCTTTTGAACCTCCGCCTGCAAAGACTAACGATGAAGGATGAATATTCGAGAAATCAGCGATTTGCTGCAAGTTACACGCTGATACAATCGCCGCATTTTCTTCCAGCGCACGGAACAATGTCGCTTTGTTACATTTATCCGGATCAATAGACAAATTAATAAAGGAAGGCGCAGCGTGATACCAGGTTTTAAAGCGCATTCTGTCGGAGAATATCGGCATTACGCCCCACGACCCAGGCGGCACACGACTTGCCATCTCTTCAAGCAACGTATAGGTGTCGATGCCTAAACGTTCGGCAATCAGTTTTTCTTCGGCACAGAAAGCATCGCGGAACCAACGCATGGTGAGTCCGGTAAAAAAGCTTATAGATTCAGCTTGTACCATGCCAGGAATAACATGAGGATTAACGCGCACGTTCATTTCTGGGTCTGTCACCGGCGCGGCTAAGTTTACAACTTGCTGCCAGAATGTACCGCCAAGAACAGCGGTTTGTGCCGGACGGACAACGCCTAACCCCAGGCAACCAAGTTGCACGTCGCCTCCTCCAACGACCACCGGAGTGCCCGCCTTCAGACCGCAGAGTTCCGCCGCTTGTGAACTTACCACGCCCAGCAATGTGCCGGTTTCTTTGACAGGAGAAAGAATATCGGCCCGCAGTCCGGCCATATCCAGCAATGCAGGTTTCCAGTCACGGGTGGTTAGATCAAGAAGTCCCGTGGTGCCAGCGTTAGAGGGATCAACCGCCAGTTCACCGCTGAGCATATAGGCCAGCCAGTCGCTGATCATGGTGATGGTCGACGCCTGTCGGTAGATATCAGAACGATGGTGCGCCAGCCAAAGTAATCTGGGAATAGCGCTTAAAGCCAGCGTTTGTCCGGTGGCGCGATAAACTTCGTTTTCAAAGGTATTGTTGTGCAGTTCTTTAAGTTCGCTAACTTCGCGCGCCGCTCTGGCATCCACATTGGCGCAGGCCCAGATCGGTGTTCCTTCATTGTTATATAAAACAATGCCTTCGCGCATCGAACATGCCGAAACGGCAGCAATGTATTCCGGCGCGATACCAGAATTATGCAGCGCCTGGCGCATACACTCACACGCCAGTTGCCAGTTTTTGTTGAGATCAAATTCCATAGAACCAGGAACGTCCGGTACTGCCAGATGCCGCCACTCCGCTTGTCCTACCGCGATTTGATTGCCTTCCAGGTCGAAAATCACAGCCCGGATACTTCCGGTGCCTGCATCCAGCGCCATCAGGTAATGCCTTGATTCTGAAGGGGTAAAGAGTCGAGCCATTAGATTGTCCTCGGCTTATGCGTTCTGTCTGTTCCTCTATACGTTCTCCATCATTCCCGGTAATAAGGTCATGCAAATTTAACCACGTAAAATCGCCGCTGCTGTGTCCTGATCGGTAACCAGTGCGTTGATATAGCCGCCTTTCATTGCAGCGGCAATTGCTTCGGCTTTATTTTCTCCCCCTGCCACGCCGACCCGGACGGGAATGGTCTTCAGCGCGCTTAAAGGTAAGCCAATCAGTTCGTTATGTATTTTAATATCCGTGACAACGTCACCTTTTGCATCAAAAAAGTAGCCTAAAATGTCGCCAACCGCCCCTTTTCGGCCAATCATTAACTGTTCGCCCTGACTGATATAACCGGAGCGAATGATCGTAGCATCATCTTGTTGACTCACGGCACCAATGCCGACAATCGCCACATCCGCAGCTTGTGCGGCTAACAGAACATCTTTGACGCAATTTTCATTTTTTAGCGTATGGGCAATGTCAGCGGAGGATGCCCGCAGCGGAGCCGGAATAATATTCACACTGCACGCCGCATTAAGCTGCCCGATACCCGTCATATAAGAACCGACGCCACCGGAGAGCGTGACCAGGCGAATTTGCTGCGACGAAATAAAACCACTTAAGCGTTGCAGCGTATTCATGGTTGCCTCGCCAAAACCAATCGCCAGCATCTGTTGTGGTTGAAGTAAACTCATCAACATATGCGCCGCGCCTATTCCTAGTCGCCCGCCGACATCAGCATCCGCAAGCCCAGGGATCACCCGGACATGTTGCAGCGAATACTGACAACGTAATTGAGTTTCATATTCCAGACAGCCTTCAAAGCGAGAATTAATCTGCACGCGAATAATGCCGGACTGATGCCCTTTTTCCAGTAATCGCGACACTTTCAAGCGAGTCAGCCCGAGACGCTCGCTGATCTCGCTCTGGGTCAGCCCGTCGTGATAGTAAAACCACGCGATTCGCGCGACCTGTTCTTCTTCACACATTCCCTGTTCTGAAATTGCCGAATCGTTGATTGTCATAATTCATTCTTCACTTTGAACATATTTAAATCTTTAATGCAATTGTTCAGTTCTTGCGCATTTATATCTGTGATAGCAACCACAGTTTGACTCTACGAACATGAACAAACGCAACCGTGAAAATCAAAATAGCATAAATTGTGATCTATTCGTCGGAAATATGTGCAATGTCCACCTAAGGTTTATGAACAAATTGAAAGCAGAAATACATTTGTTCAAAACTCACCTGCAAAACTGAACGGGGGAAACATGCTAACGAGTGATACCCGCGCGTTACCGCTACTTTGCGCCCGCTCGGTTTATAAACAGTATTCAGGGGTTAATGTCCTGAAAGGCATCGATTTTACGTTGCATCAGGGTGAGGTTCATGCCCTGCTCGGCGGTAACGGCGCGGGTAAATCGACGTTAATGAAGATCATTGCCGGTATTACCCCTGCTGATAGCGGTACGCTGGAGATTGGGGGCAACAACTACACCAGATTAACGCCAGTTCATGCTCATCAGTTGGGTATTTATCTCGTTCCCCAGGAACCGCTGCTTTTCCCAAGCCTGTCGATAAAAGAAAACATTCTGTTTGGGCTGGCAAAAAAACAGCTCTCCATGCAGAAACTGAAGAACTTGCTGGCGGCGCTGGGCTGCCAGTTTGATCTGCATAGTCTGGCAGGATCGCTGGATGTCGCCGATCGCCAAATGGTGGAAATCCTCCGCGGGCTGATGCGCGACTCGCGGATTCTGATCCTCGATGAACCTACCGCCTCGCTTACCCCCGCCGAAACCGAACGTTTGTTTAGTCGCTTGCAAGAGTTGCTTGCTACTGGCGTGGGTATTGTTTTTATCTCGCATAAGCTGCCGGAAATTCGCCAGATTGCCGATCGAATTAGCGTGATGCGCGACGGAACCATCGCCTTAAGCGGCAAAACCAGCGAACTGTCTACCGACGACATTATTCAGGCCATCACGCCAGCGCTACGGGAAAAATCGCTCTCTGCCAGCCAAAAATTATGGCTGGAGTTACCTGGCAACCGCCCACAACATGCCGCCGGAACGCCGGTGCTGACACTGGAAAACCTGACCGGCGAAGGTTTTATGAATGTCAGCTTGACGCTTAATGCCGGAGAAATTCTGGGTCTGGCTGGGCTGGTGGGGGCCGGACGCACAGAACTGGCCGAGACGCTCTATGGTCTGCGTACTTTGCGTGGCGGACGCATTATGCTGAATGGTAAAGAGATCAATAGATTATCCACTGGAGAACGTTTACTGCGCGGTCTGGTTTATCTGCCGGAAGATCGCCAGTCATCCGGACTGAATCTCGATGCTTCGCTGGCCTGGAATGTCTGCGCCCTTACTCATAACCTTCGTGGATTCTGGGCGAAAACCGCGAAAGATAACGCCACACTGGAACGTTATCGTCGGGCTCTGAATATTAAATTTAACCAACCGGAACAAGCTGCGCGGACCTTATCCGGCGGCAACCAGCAAAAAATCCTGATTGCCAAATGTCTGGAAGCTTCGCCGCAAGTTTTGATTGTCGATGAGCCGACGCGCGGCGTGGATGTCTCGGCCCGTAATGATATCTACCAGCTGTTGCGCAGCATCGCCGCACAAAATGTGGCTGTGCTGCTTATCTCCTCTGATCTGGAAGAGATCGAACTGATGGCAGATCGCGTATATGTGATGCATCAGGGCGAAATTGCCCACTCTGCACTGACCGGACGCGATATTAATGTCGAGACCATTATGCGCGTTGCCTTCGGCGATAGTCAGCGTCAGGAGGCATCATGCTGAAGTTTATCCAGAACAACCGTGAAATCACGGCACTGCTGGCGGTGGTGTTGCTGTTTGTATTACCCGGTTTTCTCGACCGCCAGTATTTAAGTCTGCAAACGCTGACCATGGTTTATAGCAGCGCACAAATCCTGATCCTGCTGGCAATGGGCGCGACGCTGGTGATGCTGACACGCAATATTGATGTTTCAGTGGGTTCGATTACCGGAATGTGCGCGGTGCTGTTGGGGATGTTATTAAACGCAGGATATTCACTGCCTGTTGCCTGTGTCGCGACTTTACTGCTCGGCTTGCTGGCGGGATTTTTCAACGGCGTCCTGGTCGCGTGGCTAAAGATCCCAGCCATTGTTGCCACCCTTGGCACGTTAGGGTTGTACAGAGGCATCATGTTGCTGTGGACTGGCGGTAAATGGATTGAGGGATTACCCGCTGAACTGAAACAGCTCTCCGCCCCGCTGCTGCTTGGCGTTTCAGCAATTGGTTGGTTGACGATAATTCTGGTGGCATTTATGGCCTGGCTGCTGGCGAAGACGGCGTTTGGACGCAGTTTTTATGCCACCGGCGATAATTTGCAGGGCGCTCGTCAATTGGGCGTTCGTACGGAAGCCATTCGAATTGTGGCATTTTCTTTGAATGGCTGCATGGCGGCACTGGCGGGGATTGTGTTTGCTTCACAGATTGGTTTTATCCCCAACCAGACCGGCACAGGGCTTGAGATGAAAGCGATTGCAGCCTGCGTGTTGGGCGGCATTAGTTTGCTCGGCGGTTCTGGTGCAATTATCGGCGCGGTACTCGGCGCATGGTTCCTGACGCAGATCGATAGTGTACTGGTGCTGTTGCGCATTCCGGCATGGTGGAATGATTTTATCGCGGGCCTGGTTCTGCTGGCGGTGCTGGTGTTTGATGGACGCCTGCGTTGTGCGCTGGAACGTAATCTACGGCGGCAAAAATATGCCCGCTTTATGACGCCACCGCCATCCGTTAAACCCGCTTCGTCAGGTAAAAAACGGGAGGCCGCGTAATGCGTATTCGCTACGGTTGGGAACTAGCTCTTGCCGCACTGCTCGTTATTGAGATTGTCGCATTTGGTGCAATTAACCCGCGGATGTTAGATCTCAATATGTTGCTGTTCAGCACCAGTGACTTTATCTGCATTGGCATTGTCGCCCTACCGCTGACGATGGTGATTGTCAGTGGCGGGATCGATATTTCGTTTGGCTCGACCATCGGCTTGTGCGCCATTGCATTAGGCGTACTGTTTCAAAGCGGCGTGCCGATGCCGCTGGCGATTCTTCTAACCTTTCTGCTCGGCGCATTGTGCGGGCTGATTAACGCCGGATTAATTATCTATACCAAAGTTAACCCGCTGGTGATTACGCTTGGCACGCTGTATCTGTTTGCCGGAAGCGCTCTGCTGCTTTCCGGGATGGCCGGAGCGACGGGGTACGAAGGTATTGGTGGATTCCCGATGGCGTTTACAGATTTCGCTAACCTGGATGTGCTGGGACTCCCCGTTCCGCTGATTATCTTTCTGATATGTCTCCTCGTTTTCTGGCTCTGGCTGCATAAAACCCATGCCGGACGTAATGTGTTTTTGATTGGGCAAAGCCCGCGCGTGGCGCTTTATAGCGCGATTAAAGTTAACCGCACCTTATGTGCGCTCTATGCCATGACGGGGCTGGCGTCTGCGGTCGCCGCTGTGCTGCTGGTATCGTATTTTGGTTCAGCACGTTCCGATCTCGGTGCGTCGTTTCTGATGCCCGCCATCACCGCCGTGGTGCTTGGCGGTGCCAATATTTATGGTGGTTCCGGTTCCATTATCGGCACCGCCATTGCGGTTTTACTAGTGGGATATTTGCAACAAGGTTTGCAAATGGCAGGAGTGCCAAATCAGGTGTCCAGCGCCCTTTCCGGTGCGCTGCTTATCGTCGTTGTCGTAGGTCGTTCCGTTAGCCTGCATCGCCAGCAAATTAAAGAGTGGCTGGCGCGTCGGGCCAATAACCCATTGCCATAAAGGATATCTTCATGACACTTCATCGCTTTAAGAAAATCGCCTTACTTAGCGCTCTTGGCATTGCCGCAATCTCTATGAATGTGCAGGCCGCAGAGCGTATTGCTTTTATTCCCAAACTGGTTGGCGTGGGATTTTTTACCAGCGGTGGCAACGGTGCACAACAAGCGGGTAAAGAGCTGGGCGTTGATGTGACCTACGACGGGCCGACAGAACCCAGTGTTTCTGGTCAGGTACAGTTGATTAATAACTTTGTCAATCAGGGGTATAACGCCATTATCGTCTCTGCGGTTTCGCCCGATGGCTTGTGTCCTGCGCTGAAACGTGCGATGCAGCGTGGAGTGAAAGTACTGACCTGGGATTCTGATACCAAACCGGAATGCCGCTCTTACTACATTAATCAGGGAACGCCCGCCCAGTTGGGAGGTATGTTGGTGGATATGGCGGCGCGTCAGGTGAATAAAGACAAAGCCAAAGTCGCGTTTTTCTACTCAAGCCCCACCGTTACGGACCAAAACCAGTGGGTGAAAGAGGCGAAAGCGAAAATCGCCAAAGACCATCCAGGCTGGGAAATTGTCACTACGCAGTTTGGCTATAACGATGCCACTAAATCGTTACAAACCGCAGAAGGAATATTAAAAGCCTATAGCGATCTCGACGCCATTATCGCCCCGGACGCCAACGCCCTGCCCGCTGCCGCACAAGCCGCAGAAAACCTGAAAAATGACAAAGTTACGATTGTCGGATTCAGTACGCCAAACGTGATGCGTCCGTATGTAGAGCGCGGCACGGTGAAAGAATTTGGCCTGTGGGATGTGGTTCAGCAAGGCAAAATTTCAGTTTATGTCGCGGATGCATTTACGATTTCTGATGTACATTACTTAACCGGAGTACGTTATGGCAGATTTAGACGATATTAAAGATGGTAAAGATTTTCGCACCGATCAACCGCAACAAAATATCCCTTTTACCCTGAAAGGTTGCGGTGCGCTGGATTGGGGAATGCAGTCACGCTTATCACGGATATTTAATCCGAAAACGGGTAAAACCGTGATGCTGGCCTTTGACCATGGTTATTTTCAGGGGCCGACTACCGGACTTGAACGCATTGATATAAATATCGCCCCGCTGTTTGAACATGCCGATGTATTAATGTGTACGCGCGGCATTTTGCGCAGCGTAGTCCCCCCGGCGACCAATAAGCCGGTAGTACTGCGGGCGTCAGGTGCGAACTCTATTCTGGCGGAATTAAGTAATGAAGCCGTGGCGTTATCGATGGATGACGCCGTGCGCCTGAACAGTTGCGCGGTGGCAGCGCAGGTTTATATCGGCAGTGAATATGAACATCAGTCGATTAAAAATATTATTCAGCTGGTTGATGCCGGAATGAAAGTAGGAATGCCGACCATGGCAGTCACTGGCGTGGGCAAAGATATGGTGCGCGACCAACGTTATTTCTCGCTGGCTACCCGAATCGCCGCTGAAATGGGGGCGCAGATTATCAAAACTTATTATGTCGATAAAGGTTTTGAACGGATTGTTGCCGGATGTCCGGTACCCATTGTTATTGCTGGCGGTAAAAAATTACCGGAGCGCGAGGCGCTGGAAATGTGCTGGCAGGCTATCGATCAGGGCGCTTCTGGTGTGGATATGGGGCGTAATATTTTCCAGTCTGACCATCCGGTGGCGATGATGAAAGCCGTACAGGCGGTGGTACACCATAACGAAACGGCTGATCGGGCATATGAACTCTATCTGAGTGAAAAACAGTAACTGCGGATTTAAGGAGAAGAATTATGCACGTCACACTGGTTGAAATTAACGTTCATGAAGACAAGGTTGACGAGTTTATCGAAGTTTTTCGCCAGAACCACCTGGGCTCGGTACAGGAAGAAGGCAATTTGCGCTTCGATGTCTTACAGGACCCGGAAGTGAATTCGCGCTTTTATATCTACGAAGCCTATAAAGATGAAGACGCAGTGGCATTCCATAAAACCACGCCCCACTACAAAACCTGTGTCAAGAAACTGGAATCTTTAATGACCGGGCCGCGTAAAAAACGTGTGTTCAATGGGGTGATGCCGTGAGGCGAATTTATCAGTTTTATCTACAATTGGGGTAACGCACTGACGGGAGTAAATAAATGTCTGACTGGAACCCCTCTTTATATCTGCACTTTGCCGCTGAACGATCGCGTCCGGCGGTGGAGCTGCTTGCCAGAGTGCCGCTGGAGAATATCGAATACGTTGCCGATCTTGGCTGTGGCCCAGGTAACAGCACCGCCCTGCTGCATCAACGTTGGCCTGCGGCCAGGATAACAGGCATCGACTCGTCTCCGGCGATGATTGCTGAAGCGCGCAGTGCTTTGCCAGACTGCCAGTTCGTGGAAGCAGACATCCGCAACTGGCAACTGGAACAGGCACTCGATCTGATTTTTGCTAATGCCTCACTGCAATGGCTGCCTGACCACTACGAATTGTTCCCTCATCTGGTTTCTTTACTTAATTCGCAGGGTGTGTTGGCAGTACAGATGCCAGATAACTGGCTAGAGCCAACCCATGTGCTCATGCGCGAAGTCGCCTGGGAACAAAATTATCCGGATCGCGGGCGTGAGCCGCTGGCTGGCGTTCATGCTTACTACGATATTTTGAGCGAAGCCGGATGTGAGGTCGATATCTGGCGAACCACCTACTATCACCAGATGCCGTCGCACCAGGCGATTATCGATTGGGTGACCGCCACTGGATTACGTCCGTGGTTACAGGATCTGACCGAGAGCGAACAGCAGCATTTTCTTACGCGCTACCATCAGATGCTGGAAGAGCAGTATCCACTGCAAGAGAACGGAGAGATACTGCTGGCATTTCCGCGTCTGTTTATTGTTGCCCGGCGTACGGAGTAAATATTACGTCAGCTGGTAATGACGATCGGGAAGAATTTTTGCTGGAATTTCTGCTTCATCGTTCATCTGTAACAGGTCAATTTCAATAGCGTTGCAGATGGCATCCAGCGGTAAATCATTGTTTTCAGTACCGAACGGATCTTCCAGCTCTTCCGCCAGACAATCCAGCGAAATAAAAGTGTAGGAAATCAGCACAGAGATAAAAGGCGTCATGTAATGCAGATCCACAACCAGCGCGAACGGCAGCATGATACAAAACAGATAAACGGTACGATGCAAAATCAGGGTGTAGGCAAAGGGAATTGGCGTGTAGGCAATGCGCTCGCAGCCTGCCAGAACCGCTGAAATATCGTTAAGCCGATCGTTGAGGCTAATAAACAGGATATCTGAAAGCTGTCCATTGCGTCGCTGAACCGCCAACCACTCCCCCATTATCAACAAAATACGGTTAGCTGGAGTGTTTGAAGCCAGTACACGCTGAAGATCTTCAGTCTTGAGATAATGTGCCAGCACTTCCGCCTGTGGTTGTTTGCGTAATGTCATGCGTAAACAGTGGGCGAAGGCGATTTGCAGCCGTGCAAACTCCCTTACACTTGCCGAATCCGGCAATGTCGTTTTTACCTCACGCAGTAACGACCGAGAGGCAATCATCAACTGCCCCCAAAGTTTTCGCGCTTCAACGTAACGGGCGTACCCGGCATTATTACGAAAACCAAGAAAAATGGCGATGGCGACACCGAGAATGCTGAACGGTGCGAGGGTGAATTTGATTCCCAAATGCGTGTACCAGGGCAGCATGAAAATAACAGCGATAGAAAAGAGAAAATTGAGTAGTAAGCGCGAGGATATCTTGGATAATACTGAACCGTGCCAGACAAAAATACGGCGCAGCCAGTGTTGTTGTGGACGAACGATCATGGTTATCTTCAGGCGTGGAAAAGTCGCCCTATTAAACGTGATTACGATCACATTCTCAAGACACTACTTACAAATTACCTACAAGCTTACAACATTAACAGGTGCTGCATGTGGCACCTGTTAATGATAAAGGCACATAGGATGTTGTAACTAATATAGTGAAATAAGAAACCCGGTCGAAACCGGGTTCAGAGTATTAGCACAACGGACGTACAGCTTCGCGCATTCCTTTTTCGAGAATCGCATCCAGGTCATTAGCAACCTGCTCGACCAGACCAGGCACTTGCGTCAGGTCCTGCTCCCAATGGTCTTTTTCTGCCAACACTATAGCAACCAGTTCCTGGGTACCGATAACACCGTCACGATGCTGGCTCCAGAGTTGCTGATAACGTTCCAGCCAGTGCGCATCGTCCTGTACCGGATATGTTTCTCCATTACGCTCACCGCGATAGAACGCAATCAATGCCGCTAATGCGAAAGTAAGGCGCGCCGGAAGTGTGCCGTTTGCCTTCTGCCCTGCCAGCAGCTGCGGCAGGATACGGGTGCGGAACTTGGTCATACCGTTAAGCGCGATAGACAGCAGCTGATGCTTGATGTACGGATTACGGAAACGTCCGGTGACTGCACTGGCGAAAGATTCCAGTTCATCACGAGGCAAATCCAGTACCGGAATAATCTCTTCGTAGATGGCTTTTTCAACGAATGCACAAATTTCAGCATCGTTCATCGCTTCACCTACAGTATCCAGCCCTGCCTGGAACGCCACCGGCACCAGCGCCGTGTGTGCACCGTTGAGGATTGCCACTTTGCGCTCTTTATACGGTTTAATATCGTCAACAATCAGCACGTTGAGCGGATATTTGTCCAGACGCAGCTCAGTCGCTAAGGATTTCGGCCCCTGAATCACAAACAGGTAAAAGTGTTCAGCGGTGTCGAGGAAACCATCGTGATAACCCAGTTCTTCTTCCAGTTTAGCCACTTCATCACGCGGATAACCGGTAACGATACGGTCCACCAGCGTAGAACAGAAGCTGTTAGCCTGATCCAGCCATTGAATAAATGCTTCTGGTAGTGCCCACTCTTGCGCGTAGCGCAGCACCAGTTCACGCAGTGCATCGCCGTTATAATCGATCAGTTCACATGGGATGATGATCCAACCTTTATCCTGCGCTCCGTTGAAATGGCTAAAACGTTCGAACAGCAGACGGGTCAGTTTTGCCGGATAACTTACCGCTGGCGCGTCATCGAATTTATCGCCCGCATGGTAGCTGATACCCGCTTCGGTGGTGTTAGAGAAAACAAAGCGCATTTCCGGGTTGTGCGCCAGTTTCAGGAATTCATCGTATTCACTGTAGACGCTGATTTCACGATTAACCGAGCGAATCAGACGCGCGTCGCTGACCGCTTCACCCTTCTCGTTCAGGCCACGGATAATAGTGGTGTAAAGACCATCCTGCGTGCTCAATGACGGCGGGAATGAAGTTTCAATCGGACGAACAACGACCACGCCAGAATTCAGATCGGTGTGCTCATTCAGGAGATCGATTTGCCAGTCAACAAAGGCGCGCAGGAAGTTACCTTCACCAAACTGAATGATACGTTCTGGATACTGTGCACCGGGAAAATCGCGACGATTTAGTGTTTTCACAATGGGTTCCCTTCTGATTAGTCATACAACCCGTTTGAATTGGTACGACAGGTTAGCAAACTTTAATACGCCGAACCCCTGTTTTGATCAACTCCTGATGATTAATGAGCAGTTTTATGAGAAAAGTGTGGCGCGGATCATGGTTTAATCGAGGAACTACGCCTTTTATTCGCTCAATAAAGTGGTAGAACACATTCCGTTAAAATCGCTCTGCATGAATAAAGATGTCAGACAACTTCCTCACCGTAACGCATAGTGCTGGTACGGTTGCGCCCATCTTTCTTCGAGCGATACAGACATGTATCGGCTTCGACCATCAATTTATTAAAGTCATCGGTCAGCGTTCGGTACGATGCGCAACCACTACCGACGCCGATACTTACCGTGAGATAAAGCGTTTTTTGTTGCCAGGTGAACGGTTGCAGTTCAACGCCTTTACGGATTTTTTCCGCCATTAGCAGACCATCGACAGGATTCACCGATGGCACTGCAACAGCAAATTCTTCGCCGCCCATTCGCGCCACCAGCCCCTTATCACCGACAATCTTTTGAATATGCTGGGCAAACACGCTTAACACTTTATCGCCACATTCATGTCCATAGTTATCGTTAATGCTTTTGAAATAGTCGATATCAAGCAGCATGACAGTCAGATGTTGTGTCTGTTTAAGCGATGGACTTTTCAGCGCCTCGTAAAGACCGGACCGTGAGTAAACCTGAGTCAGAAAATCAAAGTCGGCTCGCAGCGCAACTTGCTTCATTAGCGAATTGATCGCTGCCACGCTAAAAGAAACCATAATTGGGCATATCGCCATCGTGGCAATACCGAGACGTGCGGAGAACATTTGCGGAATGGAGAACGGCGAACCGACCGAGATATCAATCACCGAATTTGCCACCAGTACGATTTCCACCGCACCGGTGACAAAGGTCAACAGACATGTTACCTGCGGCGTATAGCGCACTGCACACCAGATTAATGCAGGCAGCGGGAACGCCAGACTCCCCGCTCCGCCAATGACTACCGAGGCAACAACCGACACAATAAGCGCGATAGCGGGCATCATCTGTTCTGCTTTAAAGCGCGGCAGCACTCCAGGAATTGCCAACGTCAGCATACAAGGCACGATCAACACGCCCGTTGAGAATTGCTCACTGAACCAGTCGGCAAGCAAAGGCCAGAAATCCAGACTATCAATACTGACCGAACCAATCGCCCCGACAATAGCGCATAATAATGCGGCAATCAGACAGTAATTAAATAGCCGTAAGGCACTTACTGGCTCGTACTTATTTTTCCCCAGACGCTTATCCCGCGCGACCAGTAAGGCGACGGTAACAATAAACATCATATTGGAGAAATTGATAGCCAGTGAAACCAGCCCCCATTCGGTGGTTATGGCATCATAAACCAGCATTGCCACATAACTGATCGCATAGTAATGCAGTCGATTAAGCCAGACATAGCGGGCAAACACCCCCGCCATTACGCCATTCAGCGGCCAGAAAAGAGAAAGTTCGTGAACCAGCCGTAATTCTGCACCAATAAAATAGAACAGCGTGGTTAGCACAAAAATAGCGATGCTATTACGTAGCAGATGACCTTCCTGGAACAAACGGAAAGTTGAAATGGGCTGTACATGCATTAATTATCTGTCCATACAATTGCGGGTGGCAATTATCTCAACGTAATAAGTAAATTCTCATAAAGGATAGCATGTTCGCTGACAGCGGCGGCAAATAAAGATATCCTGGGAATGCTATTTTATCGTTTTCCGCAATTATCATGGCTGATTCATCTGTATAACCAACCAGTGATAGATTACCGACACGATATAACGTTGTTGTTCCCCGCTTAACGAAACACCCTGCGGAATGTTATGCCACTTAGCCAGACAACCGCGACAACAGGTTGCAGTGGCGTGCTGAGCGATAAACACCGGATGCCCGCGCATGGGGGTTTGCTTACCGTCGTTAGCCGGTAATGCCGGAGCAAGACGTTTAGAGACAAAATCCGCCGCATGTTGTTCGATGACTGGCGCGCCTTTCTCCAGACAATACTGACGCTCTTTCACACCCAAACGAAAGCGAGAGCGAAATTTTGAACGGGATAAACGCGCGAAGAGTGGATCGAGAGACTGCATTAATAAACCGAACGCCCTAATTGTTTCGTCAATTGTTCAAGGACAGCAATGCCCGCAAGCGAGTTACCGGCATCATCCAGTTCCGGACTCCAGACAGCGATGGCCATTTCATGCGGAACAATCGCCACAATACCGCCGCCGACGCCAGATTTCGCTGGTAGTCCCACCCGCCAGGCAAACTCCCCCGCGTTCTGGTACATACCACTGGTCGCCATCAGTGCGTTAATTTGCCGCGCCTGCATTGGCGTCACCACAGGTTCATCAATATGAATAGCTTTCCCCTGATTAGCCAGAAAGACAAACGTCCGGGCCAGCTCTATACAGCTCATTTTCAGAGCGCAGTAATGAAAGTAGTTTTGCAGAACGGTTGTCACGTCATGATGGAAATTGCCAAACGACTTCATCAGCCAGGCGATAGCCGCATTTCGCGCGGAGTGTTCAAATTCGGAACGCGCTACCACCGTATCGTAGGAAATATCAGACACACCGCTTAAGCCGCGCACGACTTCCAGCATACGTTGCCGAGGAGCGCTTAATCGCCCTTGCAACATATCGCAGACCACCAGCGCACCGGCATTAATAAACGGATTACGCGGAATACCCTGCTCCATTTCCAGTTGCACTAAAGAATTGAACGGTGATCCAGACGGATCTTTGCCGACGCGTTGCCAGATTTCCTCTTCGGAGTAATGACGCATGGCGACAACGAGACTCAGCACTTTGGAAATAGACTGAATGGAAAAACGTTCTTGTGCGTCTCCGGCCTGAAAAAGCTGTCCGTCAACGGTACAGATAGCAATGCCCAGCCGGGAACCATCAACCGTCGCCAGCGCCGGAATATAATCCGCGACTTTACCCTGACCAATGAGCGGCCGCACTTGCCGCAAGATGTTTTCTAAAATTGCATTATCCATGGCGACTGCCACTTTCTACTCCTGGACCGCAGGTCTGAAAAGACCTGCGAGTATATCAGAGCTGAATATGTAGCGTCAGATCCGGTCTTTCCACACCGTCTGGATATTACAGAATTCGTGTAAGCCGAAATGGGAAAGCTCACGACCAAAGCCACTCTTCTTCACGCCACCAAAGGCGACTCGCGCGTCGCTGGCACAGTAACCATTGATAAACACCCCACCGCATTCCAGACGTGCCGCCATCTGTCTGGCCTGTGTTTCGTCGGTGGTGAAAATGGTCGCTGAAAGGCCGAACTCGCTATCATTAGCCAGTTCCAACGCATGTTCTGCATCCTTTGCAATAGTGATTGCCGCAACGGGGCCAAACATCTCTTCCCGAAACGCAGTCATTTCTGGTGTGACATTCGACAGAACCGTTGGCGGATAGTAGTTACCTGCCCCAGCCAGCTTTTCCCCGCCCAGTAACAAACGTGCACCTTGAGCCAGAGTTTTTTCTACCTGATGATGTAGCTCATCACGCAAATCAAAGCGAGCCATGGGTCCGAGATCGTTCTCTTCATCACGTGGATCGCCCATTTTCAAGGCTGCCGCAGCTGCCACAAAACGTTCGGTAAATGCCGAAGCAATTCCCTCTTCGATGATAAAGCGTTTTGCCGCCGCACAAACCTGTCCGGTATTCTGATAACGTCCGGCTACCGCCGCTTTCACCGCAAGTTCCAGATCGGCATCGTTAAGCACAATAAACGGATCCGAACCGCCCAGTTCCAGTACACATTTTTTCAGTGCCGCTCCAGCCTGTGCGCCAATAGCTGCTCCCGCACGAACACTTCCGGTCACTGTGACAGCAGCAATGCGCGAGTCTTTAATCATCTGACTGACACCGTCATTGTCGGCATTCAGCCATCCATATACGCCTTGTGGGATACCGGCATCTTTAAACACCTGGGCAATGAGCTGTGCACAGCCCATCACATTCGGCGCATGCTTAAGTAAGTAACCGTTACCTGCAAGAATGATAGGCACCGCGCCACGCATCACCTGCCATAACGGAAAATTCCACGGCATAATCGCCAGAATCGTCCCCAACGGTCGATACTCAATAACCGCCTGCTGATTTTCCACCAGCGTAGATTCTGCTTTCAGCATTGCTGGACCATGTTCTGCATACCAGTCACACAAATTCGCCGATTTCGCCACTTCAGCACGCGCCTGGTTGATCGGTTTGCCCATTTCACGGGTGATCATTTGCGCCATTTCTTCGCTACGGGCGCGCAGAGCCTTACCGATATCACGCAGTTTTTCAGCACGATAATCTATATTTGTCTCGCGCCAGTCGCGAAAGCCTGCTGCCGCCAGCTGAAGTGCGTTTTCTATATCGTCAGCGCCAGCCCACGGCAGCACAGAAAGTTGTTCACCAGTGGCAGGATTTATCGAAATTGCATGGGTTGCCGGAGTAATGGTCATCGGGGTATCTCCTTTATGGGTTATGGTAAAAAGATACGCAGATTTACTCTTGCTTGAAAATGAATAATATTAAGCCACTTATTCACGAATTGAGAATGCCATGGATCTGACCCAACTGGAGATGTTCAACGCGGTTGCCGAAGCTGGCAGCATTACCCAGGCTGCAGCAAAAGTGCATCGCGTGCCGTCGAATCTCACTACCCGTCTACGCCAGCTGGAAACAGAACTGGGGGTTGATCTGTTTATTCGCGAGAATCAGCGTTTACGTCTCTCGCCTGCCGGGCATAACTTTTTACGCTATAGCCAACACATTCTCGCGTTAGTGGATGAAGCGCGGAATGTTGTCGCTGGCGATGAGCCGCAAGGTTTATTTTCTCTTGGTTCGCTGGAAAGCACCGCAGCAGTGCGCATTCCGCCCACGCTGGCGGAGTTTAACCGTCGTTATCCCAAAATTCAGTTTTCGCTTTCCACCGGTCCTTCCGGCACCATGCTGGAAGGGGTGCTGGAGGGAAAACTGAATGCGGCATTTATTGATGGGCCCATTAACCATACTGCCATTGACGGAATACCGGTCTACCGCGAGGAGTTGATGATTGTCACGCCGCAAGGACATGCACCAGTAACCCGCGCCAGTCAGGTTAATGGCTGTAACATTTATGCATTCCGTGCCAATTGTTCATATCGTCGCCACTTTGAAAGCTGGTTTCATGCCGACGGTGCAGCGCCGGGGACCATCCATGAAATGGAGTCGTATCACGGTATGTTAGCCTGTGTGGTTGCGGGTGCGGGCATTGCACTTATCCCACGCTCAATGCTGGAAAGTATGCCGGGGCATCACCAGGTTGAAGCGTGGCCGTTGGCTGAGCAATGGCGTTGGTTAACAACCTGGCTGGTCTGGCGTCGCGGTGCGAAAACGCGTCCTCTTGAAGCGTTTATTCAACTGCTCGATGTGCCTGACTCAGCAAAACAGTCTTCCCAATGAGCTATTTTTGATAGTTCTTGCAGCTCATATGCTCTATATAGTGATGTTCCGATGACTTATGACTATATGGGGCAAATATGGTTACGCCAGTAAGCATCAGCAATTTCATCTCACTTCCTGATGATTTTCCCGTTCGCAATATTGCACCTCAGGTAAAAGAAGTTTTGAAGGATTTTATTGATGCGCTCAGCATTATAATATGTGATGAGGAGTGGCGTACGTCTTTAAACATCAATTCAAACACCAAAAAGATATTCAATAATCTTGATAACCTATCTTATATACAGAGGACAACTTTCCGAGATAACGACACGCTATACAATGAAAAGGTTCAATTTAAACTCACTTACCCTGTTAAGAATGGAAGACATAAAGAAAACATTGAATTTCAGGTAGTAATAAATTTAAGCCCTATTTATTTAGATAATTTTCGCCACGATGGGGAAATTAATATTTATTGTGCTCCCGACCCAAAGCCTGTCACTATGGGTCGGGCCTTTCAGACCGGCGTCGAGCGTGTGCTCTTTCTGTTTCTTAATGACTTTATTGAACAATTTCCAATGATCAGCCCCGGCGTCCCCATCAAAAGGTCTCATACTCCACATATTGAACCTCTTCCTCCTGAGCATCATACCGCTGCAGATTACTTACGTCAGTTTGATTTATTCGTACTGAACTTTATCTCTCGTGGTAATTTTGTCATACTCCCCCGACTATGGAATAAGCCGCAGGTCCACAGGTGGTTCGCGAATAAAAACCCAAACTTAATCACCGCCATCTACGACATAAAGGATAGCCCATTAAAAGAGGAGTTATTACAAAACCTCATGGATTCATTAGGTTCTAACAAACAAGTACTACCTGAAGTTTGTATCTGCTTTTTATCGCTTTTATCAAACAAAGAAATACCTCACTTTCAGAGTCTATTCTTATTTTTTACAAATATGTTATTGCACTTTCAAATTTTTATGAAACCTAATGAAAATGACCTGAATGATGTGTTGATACCGGCATTATTAAGTGAAGATAAAAGTATCCATCGTATGGCACGCAAGATTTTAAAACTTTTTGTAAAAAATGAAATTCCGCCCAAAATTAGTAACGAAGAACTACTGGACAACAGGCCTCGTTCCCCTGTGAGGCCACCTTTACCATCAGCCACCAAAACGCCAGACCTTCCTGATCGTCATTAAAATGTGATGTTAACAACTCTCTGACGCGTGACAGAACAACCGTCAGAGAGATGGAAATGCGATCCAGATCACAAATGCATTGTATTCACATCATTAACCGTTTTAAGATCATTTCATTACTTTTCGCAACTCACCCGATAATCTGTTATGACAACAAACACTGTTTCCCGCAAAGTGGCGTGGCTACGGGTCGTTACGCTGGCAGTCGCCGCTTTCATCTTCAATACTACCGAATTTGTCCCTGTTGGCCTGCTTTCTGACATCGCACAAAGTTTTCACATGCAAACCGCTCAAGTCGGTATCATGTTAACCATTTATGCATGGGTAGTGGCGCTAATGTCATTGCCTTTTATGCTAATGACAAGCCAGGTTGAACGCCGTAACTTACTGATCTGCCTGTTTGTGGTGTTTATTGCCAGCCATGTACTGTCTTTTTTGTCGTGGAGCTTTACCGTTCTGGTGATCAGTCGCATTGGTGTAGCTTTTGCACATGCGATTTTCTGGTCGATTACGGCGTCTCTGGCGATCCGTATGGCTCCGGCCGGAAAGCGAGCACAGGCATTGAGTTTAATTGCCACCGGTACAGCTCTGGCGATGGTATTAGGTTTACCTCTCGGGCGTATTGTGGGGCAGTATTTCGGTTGGCGTATGACCTTCTTCGCGATCGGTATCGGGGCATTTATCACCCTTCTGTGCCTGATTAAGTTACTTCCCTTACTCCCCAGCGAGCATTCAGGGTCGTTGAAAAGCCTTCCGCTATTGTTCCGCCGCCCGGCATTAATGAGCATTTATTTGTTAACTGTGGTGGTTGTCACCGCCCATTACACGGCATACAGCTATATCGAGCCTTTTGTGCAAAACATTGCGGGATTCAGCGCTAACTTTGCCACGGCATTACTGTTATTACTCGGTGGTGCGGGCATTATTGGCAGCGTGATTTTCGGTAAACTGGGTAATCAGTATGCGTCTGCGTTGGTGAGTACGGCGATTGCGTTGTTGCTGGTGTGCCTCGCACTGCTGCTACCTGCGGCGAACAGTGAAATACACCTCGGGGTGCTGAGTATTTTCTGGGGGATCGCGATGATGATCATCGGGCTTGGTATGCAGGTTAAAGTGCTAGCGCTGGCACCAGATGCCACCGACGTCGCGATGGCGCTATTCTCGGGAATATTTAATATTGGAATCGGCGCTGGCGCGTTGGTAGGTAATCAGGTCAGTCTGCACTGGTCAATGTCGATGATTGGTTATGTGGGCGCGGTGCCTGCTTTTGCCGCGTTAATATGGTCAATCATCATTTTTCGCCGCTGGCCAGTGACACTCGAAGAACAGACGCAATAGTTGAAAGGCCCATTCGGGCCTTTTTTAATGATACGTTTTAATGATTTCCAGGATGCCGTTAATAATAAACTGCACACCCATACATACCAGCAGGAATCCCATCAGACGGGAGATCGCTTCAATTCCCCCCTTGCCCACCAGCCGCATAATTGCGCCAGAGCTGCGTAGACTTCCCCACAAAATAACCGCCACCAGGAAAAAGATCAGCGGCGGCGCAGCCATCAGTACCCAATCAGCGAAGGTTGAACTCTGACGCACAGTGGACGCCGAGCTAATAATCATCGCAATGGTTCCCGGACCGGCGGTACTAGGCATTGCCAGAGGTACAAAGGCAATATTGGCGCTGGGTTCATCTTCCAGCTCTTCCGACTTGCTTTTCGCTTCCGGTGAATCAATCGCTTTCTGTTGCGGAAAGAGCATCCGAAAACCGATAAACGCGACGATTAAGCCGCCTGCAATTCGCAGACCGGGAATCGAAATGCCAAATGTATCCATCACCAGTTGCCCGGCGTAATACGCCACCATCATGATGGCAAAGACGTACACCGAGGCCATCAACGACTGACGATTACGTTCGGCACTGTTCATGTTGCCTGCCAGACCAAGAAATAACGCGACAGTTGTTAATGGGTTAGCTAACGGCAGTAACAGCACCAGCCCCAGGCCTATTGCTTTAAACAAATCTAACATTAGTGGTTGTTATCCTGTGTATCTGGGTTATCAGCGAAAAGTATAAGGGGTAAACAACGATAAAGTGTCACTCTTTAGCTAGCCTTGAATCGCATTGACCAAAACTTGAACCGATTTAGCAAAACGTGGCATCGGTCAATTCATTCATTTGACTTATACTTGCCTGGGCAATATTATCCCCTGCAACTAATTACTTGCCAGGGCAACTAATGTGAAAAGTACCAGCGATCTGTTCAATGAAATTATTCCATTGGGTCGCTTAATCCATATGGTTAATCAGAAGAAAGATCGCCTGCTTAACGAGTATCTGTCTCCGCTGGATATTACCGCGGCACAGTTTAAGGTGCTCTGCTCTATCCGCTGCGCGTCGTGTATTACTCCGGTTGAACTGAAAAAAGTGTTGTCGGTCGACCTGGGAGCGCTGACCCGTATGCTGGATCGCCTGGTTTGTAAAGGCTGGGTGGAAAGGTTGCCGAACCCGAATGATAAGCGCGGCGTACTGGTAAAACTTACCACCAGCGGCGCGGCAATATGTGAACAATGCCATCAATTAGTTGGCCAGGACCTGCATCAAGAATTAACAAAAAACCTGACGGCGGACGAAGTGGCAACACTTGAGCATTTGCTTAAGAAAGTCCTGCCGTAAACAAAAAAAGAGGTATGACGATGTCCAGACGCAATACTGACGCTATTACCATTCATAGCATTTTGGACTGGATCGAGGATAACCTGGAATCGCCACTGTCACTGGAGAAAGTGTCAGAGCGTTCGGGTTACTCCAAATGGCACCTGCAACGGATGTTTAAAAAAGAAACCGGTCATTCACTAGGCCAATACATCCGCAGCCGTAAGATGACGGAAATCGCGCAAAAGCTGAAGGAAAGTAACGAGCCGATACTCTATCTGGCAGAACGATATGGCTTCGAGTCGCAACAAACTCTGACCCGAACCTTCAAAAATTACTTTGATGTTCCGCCACATAAATACCGGATGACCAATATGCAGGGCGAATCGCGCTTTTTACATCCATTAAATCATTACAACAGCTAGTTGATAACGTGACAACGTCACTGAGGCAATCATGAAACCACTTTTATCCGCAATGGTAACCGCGCTTATTCTCTTCTCTGCGCAGAGCTTTGCGGAACAAACCACGCAGCCGGTTGTTACTTCCTGTGGCAATGTGGTGGTTGTTCCCCCATCACCGGAACAATCACCATTTGATTTTAACCACATGAGCACAGGCAGTGATAAATCGGATGCGCTTGGCGTGCCCTATTATAATCAACACGCTATATAGTTTATTCTGGCCCCGACTTCGGGGCTTTTTAGCCTCTCACTTTCACCGCTTTACGCCACCGCATACCAAACACATTGATATACAGCCCGGTCATAATGAGCACCGCACCGAAAAATTGCAGACCCGTTAAGCGTTCATCCAGCAATAGTGCCGCACTTGCCAGTCCAACTACAGGCACCAGTAACGATAGCGGTGCAACCCGCCAGGTTTCATAGCGTCCCAGTAACGTCCCCCAGATCCCATAACCAACGATTGTCGCCACAAATGCCAGATACATCAGAGACAAGATGGTGGTCATATCGATAGTAACCAGACTGTGAATCATGGTTGCGGAACCATCGAGAATCAGCGAGGCAACAAAGAAAGGAATGATCGGGATTAATGCGCTCCAGATGACCAGCGACATCACTGCCGGACGCGTTGCGTGCGACATGATCTTTTTATTGAAGATATTGCCGCACGCCCAACTAAATGCTGCCGCCAGGGTCAACATAAAGCCGAGCATCGCTACATGCTGACCGTTAAAACTATCTTCGATTAACACCAGTACGCCAAAAATCGCTAACGCGATCCCCGCCAGTTGCTTACCGTGCAGCCGTTCGCCAAAAGTAAACGCACCGAGCACAATAGTAAAAAACGCCTGTGCCTGTAACACAAGCGAGGCCAGCCCAGCTGGCATACCAAAGTTAATGGCACAGAACAGAAAGGCAAACTGCGCAAAACTGATGGTTAATCCATACCCCAGCAGCAAATTCAGTGGTACTTTCGGTCGTGCGACAAAAAAGATGGCCGGAAAAGCGACCAGCATAAAGCGCAAACCGGCCAGCATCAGCGGTGGCATGTTATGAAGCCCCACTTTGATGACCACAAAATTTAGCCCCCATACGACCACTACCAGTAGCGCCAACACCCCATCTTTTCGCGACATTCTACCGCCTCTGAATTTCATCTTTTGTAAGCAATCAACTTAGCTGAATTTACTTTTCTTTAACAGTTGATTCGTTAGTCGCCGGTTACGACGGCATTAATGCGCAAATAAGTCGCTATACTTCGGATTTTTGCCATGCTATTTCTTTACATCTCTAAAACAAAACATAACGAAACGCACTGCCGGACAGACAAATGAACTTATCCCTACGACGCTCTACCAGCGCCCTTCTTGCCTCGTCGTTGTTATTAACCATCGGACGCGGCGCTACGCTGCCATTTATGACCATTTACTTGAGTCGCCAGTACAGCCTGAGTGTCGATCTAATCGGTTATGCGATGACAATTGCGCTCACTATTGGCGTCGTTTTTAGCCTCGGTTTTGGTATCCTGGCGGATAAGTTCGACAAGAAACGCTATATGTTACTGTCAATTACCGCCTTCGCTAGCGGTTTTATTGCCATTCCTTTAGTGAATAACGTGACGCTAGTGGTGCTCTTTTTTGCCCTTATTAACTGCGCCTACTCCGTTTTTGCTACCGTGCTGAAAGCCTGGTTTGCCGACAATCTTTCGTCCACCAGCAAAACGAAGATTTTCTCAATCAACTACACCATGTTAAACATTGGCTGGACCATCGGTCCGCCGCTCGGCACGCTGTTGGTCATGCAGAGCATCAATCTACCTTTTTGGCTGGCTGCTATCTGTTCCGCGTTTCCCATGCTTTTCATTCAAATTTGGGTAAAGCGCAGCGAGAAAATCATCGCCACGGAAACAGGCAGTGTCTGGTCGCCGAAAGTTTTATTACAAGATAAAGCACTGTTGTGGTTTACCTGCTCTGGTTTTCTGGCTTCTTTTGTTAGCGGCGCATTTGCTTCATGCATTTCACAATATGTGATGGTGATTGCTGATGGGGATTTTGCCGAAAAGGTAGTCGCGGTTGTTCTTCCGGTTAATGCTGCCATGGTAGTTACGTTGCAATATTCCGTGGGCCGCCGCCTTAACCCGGCTAACATCCGCGCGCTGATGACAGCAGGCACCCTCTGTTTCGTCATCGGTCTGGTTGGTTTTATTTTTTCCGGCAACAGCCTACTATTGTGGGGTATGTCAGCTGCGGTATTTACTGTCGGTGAAATCATTTATGCGCCGGGCGAGTATATGTTGATTGACCATATTGCGCCGGCAGGAATGAAAGCCAGCTATTTTTCCGCTCAGTCTTTAGGCTGGCTTGGTGCGGCGATTAACCCATTAGTGAGTGGCGTAGTGCTAACCAGCCTGCCGCCTTCCTCGCTGTTTATCATCTTAGCGTTGGTGATCATTGCTGCGTGGGTGCTGATGTTAAAAGGGATTCGTGCAAGACCGTGGGGGCAGCCCGCGCTTTGTTGATTTAAGTCGAACACAATAAAAATTTAATTCAGCCTTCGTTTAGGTTACCTCTGCTAATATCTTTCTCATTGAGATGAAAATTAAGGTAAGCGAGGAAACACACCACACCATAAACGGAGGCAAATAATGCTGGGTAATATGAATGTTTTTATGGCCGTACTGGGAATAATTTTATTTTCTGGTTTTCTGGCCGCGTATTTCAGCCACAAATGGGATGACTAATGAACGGAGATAATCCCTCACCTAACCGGCCCCTTGTTACAACTATGTACAAGGGGCCTGATTTTTATGACAGCGAAAAAAAAACCGCCAGTAAACCGGCGGTGAATGCTTGCATGGATAGATTTGTGTTTTGCTTTTACGCTAACAGGCATTTTCCTGCACTGATAACGGATCGTTGACACAGTAGCATCAGTTTTCTCAATGAATGTTAAACGGAGCTTAAACTCGGTTAATCACATTTTGTTCGTCAATAAACATGCAGCGATTTCTTCCGGTTTGCTTACCCTCATACATTGCCCGGTCCGCTCTTCCAATGACCACATCCAGAGGCTCTTCAGGAAATGCGCGACTCACACCTGCAGTCACGGTAATGTTGATATGCCCTTCAGAATGTGTGATGGCATGGTTATCGACTAACTGGCAAATTCTGATACCTGCACGACATGCTTCTTCATCATTAGCCGCTTTGACAATAATGATAAATTCTTCGCCACCGTAGCGATAAACCGTTTCGTAATCGCGCGTCCAACTGGCTAAGTAAGTTGCCAGGGTGCGTAATACTACATCGCCGATTAAATGCCCGTAGGTATCATTAACCAATTTAAATCGGTCAATATCCAACAACATTAAATAAAGATTCAGAGGTTCAGCGTTGCGTAACTGATGATCAAAGGATTCATCAAGAACCCGACGACCCGGCAAACCCGTCAAAACATCCATATTGCTACGGATCGTCAGCAAATAAATTTTGTAATCGGTTAATGCCGCAGTAAAAGAAAGCAACCCTTCCTGAAAAGCGTCGAAATGCGCGTCCTGCCAGTGATTTTCAACAATAGCCAGCATTAATTCCCGACCACAGTTATGCATATGTTGATGGGCAGAATCCATTAGCCGAACGTAAGGTAATTCATCGTTATCGAGTGGCCCCAGATGATCAACCCACCGACCAAACTGGCACAGTCCATACGAATGGTTATCCGTTATTTCTGGCTTACTGGCATCTCTCGCGACCACGCTGTGAAACATACTTACCAGCCACTGGTAGTGGGCATCGATAGCCTTATTGAGATTTAACAAGATGGCATCAATTTCCGTTGTCTTCTTGATCATTGCCACTCCTTTTTCACAGTTCCTTGTGCGCGCTATTCTAACGAGAGAAAAGCAAAATTACGTCAATATTTTCATAGAAATCCGAAGTTATGAGCCATCTCTGAGATAACATTGTGATTTAAAACAAAATCAGCAGATAAAAAAGTGTTTAATTCTATAAAGTAACTCTGCATTATCGCAATTAAAAGGATGACAAATAGCATAACCCAATACCCTAATGGCCCAGTAGTTCAGGCCATCAGGCTAATTTATTTTTATTTCTGCAAATGAGTGACCCGAACGACGGCCGGCGCGCTTTTCTTATCCAGACTGCCGCTAATGTTGATCATCTGGTCCGGCTGAACTTCTCGTCCATCAAAGACTGCCGCAGGAATAACAACATTAATTTCACCGCTCTTATCGCGAAAAACGTAACGGTCCTCTCCTTTGTGAGAAATCAAATTACCGCGTAGTGAAACCGAAGCGCCATCGTGCATGGTTTTTGCGAAATCAACGGTCATTTTTTTTGCATCATCGGTTCCGCGATAGCCATCTTCTATTGCATGAGGCGGTGGTGGCGCTGCATCCTGTTTTAAACCGCCCTGGTCATCTGCCAACGCATAAGGCATGACAAGAAAACTTGCTAATACAAAGGCCTGAAATTTCATACTAACTCCTTAATTGCGTATGGTTTGACTTATTAAGTCTGGTTGCTATTTTTATAATTGCCAAATAAGAATACTGCCAATTGTTATAAGGCATTTAAAATCAGCCAACTAGCTGTCAAATATTCAGAGAATTTAACTCACTAAAGTTAAGAAGATTGAAGAGTCTTAAACATATTTTCAGAATAATCGGATTTATATGTTTGAAAATTATTATATTGGACGAGCATACAGAAAAAGCAAATCACCTTTACATATAATAGCGTGGACAAAAAACAGTGAACATTAATAAAGATAAAATTGTACAACTCGCAGATACCGACACTATTGAAAACCTGACATCCGCGTTGAGTCAAAGACTTATCGCGGATCAATTACGCTTAACTACCGCCGAATCATGCACCGGCGGTAAGTTGGCTAGCGCCCTGTGTGCAGCTGAAGATACACCCAAATTTTACGGTGCAGGATTTGTTACTTTCACCGATCAGGCAAAGATGAAAATCCTCAGCGTAAGCCAGCAATCTCTTGAACGATATTCTGCGGTGAGTGAGAAAGTGGCAGCAGAAATGGCAACCGGTGCCATAGAGCGTGCGGATGCTGATGTCAGTATTGCCATTACCGGCTACGGCGGACCGGAGGGCGGTGAAGATGGTACGCCAGCGGGTACCGTCTGGTTCGCGTGGCATATTAAAGGCCAGAACTACACTGCGGTTATGCATTTTGCTGGCGACTGCGAAACGGTATTAGCTTTAGCGGTGAGGTTTGCCCTCGCCCAGCTGCTGCAATTACTGCTATAACCAGGCTGGCCTGGCGATATCTCCAGGACAGCCATTGGTGGTGTTTATACGTTCAAGCCACGATGTTGCAGCATCGGCATAATCTGAGGAGCCTTACCGCGCCATTGTCGATACAGGCGTTCCAGATCTTCGCTGTTACCTCTGGAAAGGATCGCCTCGCGAAAACGCAGCCCATTTTCACGCGTTAATCCGCCCTGCTCAACAAACCACTGGTAACCATCATCGGCCAACATTTGTGTCCACAGATAAGCGTAATAACCTGCGGCATATCCGCCACCAAAAATATGGGCGAAATAACTGCTGCGATAGCGTGGCGGTATAGCAGGAAGATCCATATTTTCCGCCACCAGCGCCCGCAATTCGAAATCATCTACCTCCTGCATTGCTTCGTTTTCTTCCAGGCAATGCCAGCGCATATCGAGAAACGCGGCGCTAAGCAGTTCGCTCATCTCATACCCTTTATTGAACAGGCTGGCATTACGCATTTTCTGTTGCAGTTCGTCAGGCATTGCTGCCCCGCTCTGATAATGCCGGGCGTAGCGAGCGAATACCTGCGGATACGTTGCCCAGTGTTCGTTGATTTGCGATGGAAATTCGACAAAATCACGCGGCGTGTTGGTACCGGAAAGCGTGGCATAACGCTGGCGGGCAAAAAGGCCGTGCAGCGTATGACCAAATTCATGGAATAAGGTTATCACATCATCCCAGAGTAACAACGCAGGTTCACCGGCAGCGGGTTTCTGATAATTGCAGACGTTATAAATTACCGGATGCGTTTCATTCAGCGTTGATTGCTCAACAAAATTGCCCATCCATGCACCGCCGCTTTTTGAATCACGGGCGAAGAAATCACCGTAAAATAACGCCAGCCCCACGCCATTATGATCAAAAATTTCCCACACACGAACGTCAGGATGGTAGACAGGAATATCAAAACGTTCGACAAACTTAATACCGAAGAGCTGATTCGCGGTCCAGAATACACCTTCATTCAACACCGTGTTTAATTCAAAATATGGCTTGAGCAGCGCCTCATCAAGATCAAATTTCTCCCGCCGTACCTGTTCGGCATAAAATGCCCAGTCCCACGGCTGCGCGCTAAACCCGCCCTGCTGCTTATCGATAACCGCCTGTATGGAGGCTAATTCATCGCTCGCACGTTGACGCGCCGCTGGAACAATTTCCCGCATAAAGTTGAGTGCTGCTTCTGGCGTTTTTGCCATCTGATCGGCGATTTTCCATGCAGCATAATGAGAGAAACCAAGCAGTTTTGCCTGCTGCGCGCGGATCTCCACAAGCCGTTGAATAATGGCACGGGTATCGTTAGCGTCATTTTTTTCTGCCCGCGTCCAGCCCGCAGTGAATAGTTTTTCACGCGTCGCGCGATCGCGCAGTTCAGCAAGCGCCGGTTGCTGGGTGGTATTCAGCAGCGGAATAAGCCATTTGTTATCCAGACCTTTCTCGCGAGCCGCCTCTGCCGCCAGCGCAATCTCCTGTTCGCTCATCCCAGCCAGTTGCGCAATATCGTCCAGAACCAGACCGCCGGATTTATTTGCCGCAAGTAACCGCTGGTTAAACTGGCTGGTCAGGGTCGCAGCTTCTGTATTAAGAACTTTTAATTTTGCTTTATCAGCTTGTGCAAGTTTGGCTCCGGCAAGGACAAAACGTTGATGAATAACCTCCACCAGGCGAATGGATTCACTATCAAGCCCCTCGGATTCACGGCGCTGCCAGACAGCATCTACTCGCGCGAATAATTCACCGTTCAGATAGATATCATTAGCCAGTTCTGCCAGTTCAGCGGAAAACTGCTCATCAAGACGCTGTAATTCATCATTGGTATGCGCCGCAGTCATCGCAAAAAAAACGCTGGTGACGCGGGTCAGCAGTTCCCCACTCTGCTCCAGTGCCAGAATAGTATTGTTGAAATCAGGTGTTTGCGGGTTGAGCGCAATGGCGGCAATTTCGGCCCGCTTTTGCTGCATTCCCTCATCAAATGCCGGTCGATAGTGATGATTGGCAATTTGATCAAAATGGGGAGCCAGATACGGCAGTGTGCTTTGCACAAGGAAAGGATTCATTGTTGTCATTTTCTTCTCCTGAACGCGAGGTGTTCCATAGCGTAGGCTTACTGATAACGGAGTGCAATCTTGCAAACCAGTATTACCCGCTCTTAAGCATCACGTGCTATGTTATTGACACACAAAAGCGTTGAGGAACAGTGAGATGATCGTTTTAGTAACTGGAGCAACGGCAGGTTTTGGTGAATGCATTACTCGTCGTTTTATTCAACAAGGGCATAAAGTTATCGCCACTGGCCGTCGCCAGGAGCGGTTGCAGGAGTTAAAAGACGAACTGGGTGATAATCTGTATATCGCCCAACTGGACGTTCGTAATCGCGCCGCTATTGAAGAGATGCTGGCATCGCTTCCTGCCGAGTGGTGCAATATTGATATCCTGGTAAACAATGCCGGTCTGGCGCTGGGCATGGAGCCTGCGCATAAAGCCAGCGTTGAAGACTGGGAAACGATGATTGATACCAACAACAAAGGCCTGGTATATATGACGCGGGCCGTCTTACCGGGTATGGTTGAACGTAATCATGGTCATATCATTAACATTGGCTCCACGGCAGGCAGCTGGCCGTATGCTGGTGGTAACGTTTATGGTGCGACGAAAGCGTTTGTTCGTCAGTTCAGCCTTAATCTACGCACAGATCTGCACGGTACGGCAGTACGTGTCACAGACATCGAACCGGGACTGGTGGGTGGCACCGAGTTTTCCAATGTCCGCTTTAAAGGTGATGACGGTAAAGCGGAAAAAACCTATCAAAATACCGTTGCATTGACGCCAGAAGATGTCAGCGAAGCCGTCTGGTGGGTGTCAACGCTACCTGCTCACGTCAATATCAATACCCTGGAAATGATGCCGGTTACCCAAAGCTATGCCGGACTGAATGTCCACCGTCAGTAATTTTTATACCCGGCGTAACTGCCGGGTTATTGCTTGTCACAAAAAAGTGGTAGACTCATGCAGTTAACTCACTCACAAGCAAGAACGAATGACCGTCGAAACGCAACTTAATCCCACACAGCCTGTCAATCAGCAGATTTATCGTATTCTTCGCCGCGACATTGTCCATTGCCTGATTGCACCAGGCACACCGTTGTCGGAAAAAGAAGTTTCTGTTCGTTTCAATGTGTCACGCCAGCCGGTTCGTGAAGCCTTTATTAAACTGGCGGAAAACGGCCTGATTCAAATTCGTCCGCAGCGTGGCAGCTACGTCAACAAAATTTCCATGGCCCAGGTGCACAACGGCAGTTTTATCCGTCAGGCCATTGAGTGCGCGGTGGCGCGTCGGGCGGCGAGCATGATTACCGAAAGCCAGTGCTACCAACTGGAACAAAATCTTCACCAGCAACGCATTGCCATTGAGCGCAAGCAACTGGATGATTTTTTTGAACTTGATGACAACTTCCATCAACTCCTGACGCAGATTGCCGACTGTCAACTGGCGTGGGATACCATTGAGAACCTGAAAGCGACCGTTGATCGCGTGCGCTATATGAGTTTCGACCACGTTTCTCCACCAGAAATGCTGTTACGCCAGCATCTTGAGATTTTCTCTGCCCTGCAAAAACGTGATGGCGATGCGGTAGAACGTGCAATGACGCAACATTTGCAGGAAATCAGCGAATCCGTGCGCCAGATCCGCCAGGAAAACAGCGACTGGTTTAGCGAAGAGTAATTCATTTCCTCTCATCCCATCCGGGGTGAGAGTTTTTCCCTCCGTCATATGGCTCATGCATGCATCAAAAAAGATGTGAGCTTGATCAAAAACAAAAAATATTTCACTCGACAGGAGTATTTATATTGCGCCCGTTACGTGGGCTTCGACTGTAAATCAGAAAGGAGAAAAC
Source organism: Escherichia sp. HH41S (assembly GCF_009820115.1). NCBI lineage: Bacteria > Pseudomonadati > Pseudomonadota > Gammaproteobacteria > Enterobacterales > Enterobacteriaceae > Escherichia > Escherichia sp. HH41S. Next base: position 304,533 of record NZ_VNXE01000119.1, on the reverse strand, counting down.
ACCTATGACGACCTACGATCGTAACCGTAACGCAATCACCACTGGCAGCCGTGTTATGGTTAGCGGCACCGGTCACACTGGCAAGATCCTGTCGATTGATACTGAAGGTCTGACCGCTGAGCAAATCCGCCGCGGAAAAACCGTAGTTGTTGAAGGTTGTGAAGAGAAACTGGCACCACTGGACCTGATTCGTCTCGGCATGAACTAAGCGTGTGAATGCCGCCGATGGCGGCATTGCTTTTTTTACTTCACGGAATATTTCGCCACGGTCGCTTTCGCGCCATGCGCTAATAAAGACAAGTACGCTTCCGTTACTTTTGTCGTAAACAAACTATTGCCTGGTAAATCATCACCAAAGATCGCCTTAATTGCCAGCAATGACTGGACGCGCGCTGTCCCTTCAGCACTACTTTGTACTGCCTTCTGAATAACAGGTAACAGTGGGTCACTGATTTCTATCTGATTTCCCTGTTCATCAACACCACCGACATAACGCATCCAACCCGCGACGCCCAGCGCCAGCAGATCGAACTTGCTGTCATGCGCCAGATGCCAGCGAACAGAATCCAACATCCGCTGTGGCAATTTCTGGCTGCCATCCATCGCAATCTGCCAGGTTCGATGACGTAGCGCCGGGTTGCTATAGCGTTCAATTAATCGGTTAGCGTAATCTTGCAAATCAACGCCCTGCACTTTCAGCGTCGGCGCCTGTTCCTGCAACATCAAGGCATGTGCCGCACGGCGATAATTTTCATCTTCCATGCAGTCATTAATGTGCTGATATCCCGCAAGATATCCCAGATACGCCAGGAATGAATGACTGCCGTTGAGCATGCGCAACTTCATCTCTTCATAAGGCAGCACATCACTCACCAGTTCGGCTCCCGCTTTTTCCCATTCCGGACGTCCGGCAACAAAATTATCTTCTATTACCCACTGGCGGAAAGGTTCACAGGCAACGCCAGCAGGATCGCGCACACCGGTAAGTTGTTCGATTTTCGCCAGCGTATCCTCTGTCACTGCGGGCACAATACGGTCCACCATTGTTGATGGGAAAGTCACGTTTTCTTCGATCCATTGTGCCAGTTTTACATCAACAGCTTGCGCGTAGGAAGTGACAACGTCACGCATAACATGACCGTTTTCTGGCATGTTGTCACATGACATGACGGTAAATGCGGGAAGTCCTGCCGCTTTACGGCGAGCCAGCGCCTCAACAATCACCCCTGTTGCAGTTTTCGGCTGGTGGGGATTTTGCACGTCGGCAACGACCATCGGGTGATCGAGCATTAACTGTCCGGTCGCCGGAGAGTGGAAATACCCTTTTTCGGTGATTGTCAGAGAGACAATCGCGATTTGCGGTTCACACATCGCAGCCAGCACGGTTTCTAAGCCATCTATTTGTATGTGCAAGGCTTTTTTAACGACGCCAACGACGCGAGCCGTCCACGCATCGGCCGACATTTCCGCAACGGTATAAAGATTATCTTGCTGTTGTAAATCGGCAATTTGCTGTTCGCCGCCGATTAAATTGACCTCATAATATCCCCAGTCACTGAAATGTTCCGTAGCAAGAATATCGGCATACACGCCCTGATGCGCACGGTGAAATGCACCAAAGCCTAAATGAACAATTCTTGGGGCCAGGTTATTACGATCATAAACAGGGAGTATAGCCCTGGCATTAAAAAGTTTGTTTTCCATAATAAGGCCTGTTTCTGTCAATTAAACTACAACGTATCCGTTACAAATATCGCAGTGGTTTATTTTTTCTCTTACTCTTATAGAAAGCCCGGCCACACTATCGGAAAATATAACCGGGTAATGAATAAAAATGGATTATTTCATACCTAGCAATGCCGGAAGCCACAACGAGAGTCCTGGTATGTAAGAAACCATAAACAGCAAAATGATATTTCCTGTAATAAACGGAATTACCGCTTTACTGATCTCTCCTAAAGAAACACGGGCAATTCCCTGCGAAACGAAGAGGCACACGCCAACAGGTGGTGTCGTCAGGCCTATAACAAGATTCATTACCATCATTACGGCAAAATGGATTGGGTCCATGCCGATGGCTGTTGCAACTGAGAGTAATGGCGTAAAGAGAATCAATAGTGCTGCGATGGTTTCCATAAACATCCCTACCAACAACAACAGCAGGTTAATCATCAGAATCAGCAGATACTTGTTGTTCGTAATAGATAACATGCCATCGGCAATTTGCTGCGGGATCCCCTCAGATGTCAGGATCCAGGCAAAAACATTGGCGAAACCAACCAGCATCAAAATGCCAGCCGTACCGCTGATGCTTTCCATCATACATCCCATGAATTTGTTCACGGTCAAGTCACCATAGACAAAAAAGCCCACGATCAACGAAAACACAACAGCAAATACAGATGCTTCAGTCGGAGTAAATAGACCCGTAACCAAACCGCCGATAATCATGACCGGCATTAGAATTGCCCAGATCGCCCCACGCGTAGCATGTAGCCGTTGACGAAATGTGGCCCTCTCACCTTTTGGATAACCCCGTTTATGCGCCAGGTACCATGCGATACTGGCCATGGTTAAGCCCATCATTAAACCAGGAACTGCCCCAGCGATAAATAGTTTGCCCACGGACAAACCGGTTAATGTACCAACAATGATCATTGGTACGCTGGGAGGAATAATTGGACCGACTGTCGATGCTACTGCAGTGATTGCACCAGAAAATGGTGCATCATAACCACTGCGTTTCATTGCGGGTATCATTACTGAACCAATGCTGGCTGCTTCGGAAACTGCCGTGCCGGAAATACCTGCAAAGATCATTGAACCGCTAACGTTGGCCATTGCTAAACCGCCACGAATGTGACCCAGCCATGCGTTACTGAAAGATACAATTCGGTCAGTAATGCCGCCGCCGTTCATTAATCCTCCCGCCAGCAAAAAACCCGGGATACAAAGCAATACAAAAGAGTCCATACCACTAAAGAACTGATTCGCCATAATGGCGAGTCCCATATCAGTGACCAGTAGATAGAATATTGACGATAATGCAAGGGAGAAAATAACCGGAACTCCCAGCATAAGTGAAACAAAGAATATCACAAACAGACCAATAGTCGGATTCATGCGCTGTTCTCACATTAGATAATTCTATTTCCGCCTTGCGGCGTAAAATCCCGAATCAAATTAAACAAAGTAAAAAGCGATATATTTCCAGTGATGATAATCACCGCGGATGTCACCCATGCCTGTGAAATAGGCAGTGTAGTAGCCATACGCCACATTGTGCTTTCTACATATTCTACGGAATTGATCATTAGAGTAATTGAGCAGGTAAGAATAACTAAATCAATAAGTAGCACCAGATATTTTTTCAAACCAGATGGCAGCATACTTACTACCAAATCAACGTTCACTAATTCACGTTTACCTGTTGCCAGTGCACAACCAAATGCGACGACGTAAACCAGCAGAAAGCGAGCGACTTCCTCTGTCCATGCTGGAGAACTTATTGGTAATGGACGAGATATAACCTGTAGCAATACTACACCAATGAGCGCAACCAATAAAACCGTGCCAATAGTTAAATAAATTTTTTCTATATATCCATATAACTTATTAAACATATTTCCCCCTCAGTAGCTCAAAAAAGGGGGAACTTCCCCCCCGTTTAAAATTATTTTGTTGCGCGAGCTTTTTCGTAAAGAGGTTTGATTTGTGGATTAATTGATTTTTCAACTGATTCATTTGCTATCCGAGCAAACTCGTTCTGATGTACATCAACCAACGTCATCCCTTTCGCTTGCAGAGCTTCAACTAATTTAGCTTCATCCTGTAAATATAATTCGTGTTCATAGGCCTGAGCCTCTTTACCTGCATCAATAATAGCCTGCTGGAATTCTGGCTTCAGCTTATTAAACTTCTTCGTCCCCATAACCAGATAGATCCAGCTACGAACATGTTCTGTCCGGTTAAGATACTTCTGTACTTCAAAGAAACTACCACTCATAATCATAGAAAGTGGATTTTCCTGCCCTTCAATCACTCCCTGCTGCAAGCCAGTAAAGACTTCAGAAAATGCCATTGGTGTCGGTTGCGCGCCCAAATCTTTCCAAACGTTGATGAACATTGGTACGTTCGGTAAACGTAGAGTTAGCCCTTTAAGTTCTTCCGGATTGGTAATCGGACGGTTAGACGTCAGGTTACGGGGGCCGCGTTCAAACCAGGCTATAGTTTTCAGTTTCACACGCTCTTCAATATCTTTGGATATTTGTGCGCCAACTTCACCATTAACAATTTTTGCCATTTGTTCTGAAGAGGTAATCATATAAGGCACTGCCAGCAATGCGGCAGAAGGTGCCCAGTTTTGCAATGACTCACCTGTAATGGTCATATCAACGCTTCCTAGCTGAATTGCGTTAATAATATCCATTTCTTTACCTAATGATTCATTAGGATAGATTTTAACTTCTACCGCATTGTTTGTTTTTTGCTTCACCAACTCAGCAAACTTCAGTGAGGCTTTATGCCAACTATGTTCTTCATTTACAGGATGCCCTAATTTTAGGGTAACATCTGCGGCTATAGCTGAAAAACTTAATAATCCACCAAACAGAGTACAAAGTGCCAGAGATAGCTTTTTCTTTTCCATGATTTATGTTCCTTTTTAGGTACAGTAACTTTTATATAAGACATTCAGGACTCGGGGAATTTCAATAATACTTTGCACAATCCTTCTTGTTGAGACTCGATGAGTTTAAATGCTTCATGTACATGTTGAATATCAAAAATATGGCTTATAATATTCTCCGGATGAATTAATCCCATCACCATCCACTCAATAACTGTAGGGAACATACGACAATTTAAACGCGATGAATAGAGGGTTAACTCACGACGAGTTAATTCTTGTTGCGCTATTGCGGACGGTGTCGCAGAAAAACCTAAAAGTCCAATTCGCCCGGCAGGAGAGATTAACGTCACGGCTTCTTCCAGGATAGATGGATGGCAAACCGCATCATAAATTAACGTAGGTGTTAGTTTATTATTGTGCAGAAATTCCCGTAATGAACCATTCCGGTTATTAAAAGTATGAGTCGCACCACAACGTCCTGCCATAAGCAGGCGATCTTCGCGTTGATCCACCACAATTACTGGAATCTGCCAGACGTTACACAAAACATCAATAATTGTTAAACCTGCCGGACCTGCTCCATATACCAGTGCAACATCCGTTGGGAAAACCCCCGTACGATTGGTTACATTGGCGGCTACCGCATACGGTTCAATTGCCGCTGCAAGGTTTGCTGGTATAGATTCTGGCACTCGCCAGGTGTTAGTTGCCGGAACACAGGTATAATCGGTAAAGCCACCATCGCGATGAACGCCTAATACGTTTAAGCTTTCGCACACATTCGGGCGCCCAATTGAACATGGATAACAATGACCGCAGCTAATGACTGGATCAACTACGACGCGTTCACCAATGCGTTGCGAAGAGATACTGTCCCCTACACTGGTTATCGTACCGACAAATTCATGTCCTACGATACGAGGGTAAACCGCAAAAGGATTTGCGCCATGATAAATATGCAGATCTGAACCACATATCCCTGCATACTCAACTTTGACACAAACTTCATCAGCTTTCGGCGCAGAAGAAACGCTATCAATCAGATGCATTTTCCCAGGTTTTTCAACCACAACACTAACCATATATTCCGTCCTTACCAGTTCCAGAGTGTGCCATCTTCCAGGCGTGCGACTGGCAGATATGCAGGTTCATAGGGATATTTCGCCGCCAGCTTTTCATCGAATTCAATGCCAAGACCAGGTTTGTCTCCCGGATGCATATAGCCGTTATCGAAAGTCCAGTTGTGCGGGAAGACTTCAAGCATTTGTTCGGAATAGCCCATGTATTCCTGGACACCGAAATTGGGGACCCACAGATCAAAGTGCAGCGCCGCAGCCATGCAGACTGGTGACAAATCGGAAGGACCGTGTGAGCCAGTACGTACCTGATACAACGAAGCAAAATCGGCAATCCGGCGCATACCGGTAATCCCCCCCGCGTGAGTCAGCGTGGTGCGGATATAGTCGATAAGTTGTTCTTCAATCAGCTGTTTGCAGTCCCAAATGCTGTTGAAGACTTCACCCACTGCAATTGGCGTGACGGTGTGTTGGCGAATCAGGCGGAAGCATTCCTGGTTTTCCGCAGGCGTCGGGTCTTCCATCCAGAACATGCGATAATCTTCAATGCTTTTACCAAAGCGTGCTGCTTCAATAGGCGTTAAGCGATGGTGCATGTCATGCAGCAAATGTTCATTAAAACCAAACTTGTTACGTACCGCGTCAAACAATTTCGGCATGAAATCGAGGTATTTTTCCGTCGACCACAGCTGCTCTTCCGGCCACTGTCCTTTGGTTGCGGGTTCATAAGCCAGACCTTTGCCTTTCGACATGCCGTAGGTGGTTTTCATACCAGGGATTCCGCACTGCACGCGGATGGCTTTGAATCCCAGCTCCTGATGACGGGCATAATCATCCAGAGCTTCATCAATACTGTGACCGGTGGTATGGCAATAAACCATCACCCCTTCACGAGACGCGCCGCCGAGTAACTGGTAAAGCGGCATGTTGGCAGCTTTGGCTTTAATATCCCACAGCGCCATATCAACCGCTGAAATGGCCGACATCGTCACCGGACCGCGACGCCAGTACGCACCTTTATAGAAAAACTGCCAGATATCTTCGATACGCTGCGCATCGCGACCAATAAGCTGCGGACAAAGGTGATCCTGCAAATAAGAGGCCACGGAAAGCTCACGTCCATTGAGGGTGGCATCACCAAGGCCCGTAATACCGTCCTCCGTGGTGATTTTTAAGGTGACAAAATTACGTCCTGGACAGGTGACAAAAACTTCAGCCCCTACGATCTTCATGTTTTATTCCTTGCATAGATCTTCGTGATGCATGAAATCTACGCAACTGAGCTACTACCATACAAGTATGAAGAACGAAAAAAGCAGGAGTGATCACAAAAAAAGCGCATATTTGCGCCCTGAATGGTTGACAAAAGAAAAAATAAAAATGCTTTTGTCAGCTGACACTTCCTCGTATCTTATTGATAAATTGGGTTTATGTCCTTATGCGCGCCCCCAGCCTGCAACAATAATCAACATGCCGCAAAGCGCAATCAACGCCCCCGTCCAGTCATAAAGACTTAACTTCACGCCATCCACAACGCGCAGCCAAATCAACGCCGTGCAGACATAAACGCCACCATAAGCCGCGTAAACACGCCCACTCGCCGCAGGATGCAACGTTAACAACCAGACAAACAGTGCCAGAGAAATCCCCGCCGGAAGCAACAGCCAGATACTGGCGTTTCGTTTTAACCACAACCAGGGCAGAAAGCATCCAATAATTTCACACAGCGCAGTAGCAAAAAATAGTAACGTTGTTTTAATCATCTTTGTCACTTATTGACATCATGTATAGTTATAGGACGACATAATATCATCAATATAAACATCCTCCTGGTACGTTTTGCGTTCGCAGTGGATGGTGTAGAATCACCTTTAATCATTCATACAGGGAATGAATTATGAAAATTACTCTCAGCAAACGAATTGGCCTGCTCGCTTTTCTGCTGCCTTGCACACTGGCATTGAGCACAACTGTTCATGCCGAAACTAACAAACTGGTGATTGAGTCTGGCGACAGTGCACAAAGCCGCCAGCACGCCGCTATGGAAAAAGAGCAATGGAATGACACGCGCAATCTGCGCCAGAAAGTGAATAAACGCACTGAAAAAGAGTGGGATAAAGCCGACGCCGCTTTTGATAACCGCGATAAATGCGAGCAAAGTGCCAACATCAATGCCTACTGGGAGCCAAATACATTGCGCTGCCTGGACCGTCGAACTGGCCGCGTTATTACCCCCTAACCTGTTATTGATTTAAGGAATGTAAGGACACGTTATGCCAAGCGCCCACAGTGTTAAGCTACGCCCGCTGGAGCGTGAAGATTTACGCTATGTACATCAACTCGACAATAACGCCAGTGTGATGCGTTACTGGTTTGAGGAACCCTACGAAGCCTTCGTTGAACTCTCTGATCTGTATGATAAGCATATTCACGATCAGAGCGAGCGGCGCTTTGTGGTGGAATGTGACGGCGAAAAAGCCGGTCTGGTGGAGCTGGTGGAAATTAACCATGTCCATCGCCGCGCAGAATTTCAGATAATTATCTCCCCGGAGTATCAGGGGAAAGGTCTGGCAACGCGTGCCGCAAAATTAGCAATGGACTATGGCTTCACCGTTCTCAATCTCTATAAGCTGTATCTGATCGTCGATAAAGAGAACGAAAAAGCAATTCACATTTACCGCAAGCTTGGCTTTACGGTTGAAGGTGAATTGATGCATGAGTTCTTTATTAATGGTCAATATCGGAATGCCATTCGCATGTGCATATTCCAGCATCAGTATCTGGCAGAGCACAAAACACCGGGTCAGACTCTCCTGAAGCCGACCGCACAATAGCATTAATAATAATCGATAGTATTTTTGATGGTATAAACCCGTTCGACGGCGGGTTTTACTCCTTCATCAACAATGATTAGCTGACAGTCCACCGGATTGGCGTGACTGTCATATTCACAGCTCTGTTTTACATTACCTACCCGTTGATTATTCAGTAAAGTAACCGCGGTGTAATCTAATTTTTTGATCGGATCCGTTGATGGCGTGGCGCTGACAGATAATGTTTTGTCGTTACTTTTCGTGGTTTTACCCAGCGGATACCCCTGCTCATCATAGCGATATTCCATCTGCATCTGTTTGCTGCTGGCTTTAATCACAAAGCCATTATCATCGGTTTCCCAACTCACCCCGGCAGAAGGTAATTCTGCTAGCTGGCATTTTCCCTGCAAACGAACTCTTTTCTCCAGCGTCTGGGCATCACGGTAATAATTGGCGTCCAATACCAGGGCAACCACGGTATTATTTTCCAGATCCAATAATTCGAGTGAATCAAAACAGCCTTCTTCCGACAAAGTCCCCGAAACACGCTTCGTTACTTCCCCTTGCTCATCCATTAATGTCTGAGTGAAATCTTTTACCGGACCACGCAGCGGATCAAAATCGAATTCATTAGAGAAACTGGCCATCTCAGGGGTAAATGAAAGTGTTACCTCTGTGCGGTCACATCCTGTGAGTAATATCGCGAGTAAGCATGGTAGTAATTTGTATTTCACAACAGTCACCAGACAGTAGAGATGATTCTCAATCATAGTAGCAAATACAGTACTTTACACGTTAAATGCTATGCTTAAAGAAGTTATATTCGCGTAAGGAGCTTATGATGAAACTCTCAACCTGCTGTGCCGCGCTTCTGCTCGCCCTCGCCTCACCCACGGTACTCGCCGCGCCGGGATCCTGTGAGCGCATAAAGAGCGATATATCACAGCGTATTATCAATAATGGCGTACCCGAAAGCAGCTTCACGTTAAGTATTGTACCCAATGACCAGGTTGATCAGCCTGATTCCCAGGTCGTCGGGCATTGCGCCAATGATACGCATAAAATTCTTTACACCCGCACCACCAGCGGTAACGTCTCTGCCCCCGCGCAGTCTACTCAGGATGGCGCGCCTGCCGAACCGCAGTAACACATTATTGACTAAACGCCGGATTCAACAGGTCCGGCGATATGAACATACAACATAATCCCGCCTTATTACTCATACCCTTCTATTGATATGGATTAATAATTCTTAACCCAAAATGGGTAGACTCCCTCTATTGTTAGCGCGCTAAATATTCAATATATAAACTTTTATATAACGATAAAGAACAGGGAGTGAGTTATGTCCAAAAATGAACAAATGGTGGGCATCAGCCGCAGAACACTCGTTAAATCTACCGCGATAGGTTCTCTGGCGCTGGCTGCAGGCGGTTTTTCTTTACCGTTCACCCTGCGCAGTGCAGCGGCAGCGGTACAACAGGCCAGCGAAAAAGTGGTCTGGGGTGCCTGTTCCGTCAACTGTGGTAGCCGCTGTGCACTTCGTCTACATGTTAAAGATAATGAAGTCACCTGGGTGGAAACTGACAACACCGGCAACGACGAGTATGGCAATCATCAAGTACGCGCCTGTTTGCGCGGTCGGTCCATCCGTCGACGTATTAATCATCCCGATCGCTTGAATTACCCAATGAAACGCGTGGGCAAACGTGGCGAAGGCAAATTCGAACGGATTAGCTGGGATGAAGCCCTGGATACTATCGCCAGTAGCCTGAAAAAAACCGTCGAACAATATGGCAATGAGGCTGTATATATTCAGTACTCTTCGGGGATTGTTGGCGGCAATATGACCCGCTCTTCACCATCAGCCTCGGCGGTCAAACGCCTGATGAACTGCTACGGCGGTTCACTCAATCAGTATGGCTCCTACAGCACCGCGCAAATTTCCTGTGCCATGCCCTACACCTACGGCAGTAATGATGGCAACAGCACCACGGATATTGAAAACAGCAAGCTGGTCGTGATGTTTGGTAACAACCCGGCAGAAACCCGCATGAGCGGCGGTGGCATCACTTATCTTCTTGAAAAAGCGCGCGAGAAATCGAACGCAAAAATGATTGTTATCGATCCGCGATATACCGATACGGCTGCCGGTCGTGAAGACGAATGGCTTCCTATTCGCCCGGGCACCGATGCCGCGCTGGTTGCGGGTATTGCCTGGGTATTGATTAACGAAAATCTCGTTGATCAACCTTTTCTCGATAAATACTGCGTCGGCTATGACGAAAAAACCTTACCCGCAGATGCACCAAAAAATGGTCACTATAAAGCCTATATTCTTGGTGAAGGTGATGATAACACAGCGAAAACGCCGCAGTGGGCTTCGCAAATTACCGGTATCCCGGTGGACCGTATCATCAAACTGGCGCGTGAAATCGGCACAGCAAAACCCGCTTATATCTGCCAGGGCTGGGGACCGCAACGCCAGGCAAACGGTGAGCTGACCGCACGCGCTATTGCGATGTTGCCTATTCTGACGGGCAATGTCGGCATCAGCGGCGGAAATAGTGGCGCGCGTGAATCCACCTATACCATTACCATAGAACGCCTGCCGGTGCTGGATAATCCGGTCAAAACATCAATCTCCTGCTTCAGCTGGACGGATGCTATCGATCATGGCCCGCAAATGACGGCAATCCGCGACGGCGTCCGCGGCAAAGATAAACTGGATGTGCCCATTAAGTTCATCTGGAACTACGCGGGAAATACCCTGGTTAATCAGCATTCTGACATTAACAAAACGCATGAAATTCTGCAGGACGAATCGAAATGTGAAATGATTGTGGTCATCGAAAACTTTATGACCTCATCGGCAAAATATGCCGACATTCTGCTGCCAGACCTGATGACCGTTGAGCAGGAAGATATTATTCCTAACGATTACGCCGGTAACATGGGATATCTCATTTTCCTCCAGCCAGTCACCAGCGAAAAATTCGAACGCAAACCGATTTACTGGATCCTAAGTGAAGTCGCGAAACGTCTTGGCCCTGACGTCTATCAAAAATTCACTGAAGGCCGCACTCAGGAACAATGGTTACAACATCTGTACGCCAAAATGCTTGCCAAAGATCCGGCATTACCGTCTTACGACGAACTGAAAAAAATGGGTATCTATAAGCGTAAGGATCCCAATGGTCATTTTATCGCCTACAAAGCATTTCGTGACGACCCCGAGGCAAATCCACTTAAAACGCCTTCCGGTAAGATTGAAATTTATTCCAGCAAGCTGGCGGAAATTGCCCGTACCTGGGAACTGGAAAAAGATGAAGTGATAAGCCCACTGCCGGTTTATGCCTCAACCTTTGAAGGCTGGGACTCCCCTGAACGTAGTACCTTCCCACTGCAACTGTTTGGTTTCCATTACAAATCCCGTACTCACTCGACCTACGGCAACATTGATGTCCTGAAGGCAGCCTGCCGTCAGGAAGTGTGGATCAACCCTATAGATGCACAGAAACGTGGGATTGCCAACGGCGATATGGTGCGGGTGTTTAACCATCGTGGCGAAGTTCGGCTACCAGCCAAAGTGACACCACGCATTCTCCCTGGAGTTAGCGCTATGGGCCAGGGAGCCTGGCACGAGGCCAATATGTCTGGCGATAAAATCGACCACGGCGGCTGTGTGAATACGCTAACCACTCTGCGCCCTTCACCACTGGCGAAGGGAAACCCGCAGCACACTAATCTGGTCGAGATCGAAAAAATATAACCCACTACAACCATAAATTCTGGCATGACATTTTGTTTGAAAAGCAATAAGTGAGTAATGATGAAAATCCATACCACAGAGGCGCTCATGTCGGCTGAAATCAGCCGTAGAAGTCTGGTGAAAACCTCCGCTCTTGGCAGTCTCGCGCTAGCAAGCAGTGCTTTCACACTGCCATTTTCCCAAATGGTCCGAGCGGCAGAGGCACCGGTAGAAGAGAAAGCGGTCTGGAGTTCCTGCACCGTTAACTGCGGGAGCCGCTGTCTGTTACGTTTGCATGTGAAAGATGACACCGTGTACTGGGTGGAGTCTGATACGACAGGTGACGACGTCTACGGTAATCATCAGGTTCGCGCGTGTTTACGCGGGCGCTCTATCCGCCGACGGATGAATCATCCTGATAGGTTGAAATATCCCATGAAGCGCGTCGGCAAGCGCGGTGAAGGTAAATTTGAACGGATAAGTTGGGACGAAGCCCTGGAGACCATCAGTGATAATCTTCGGCGGATCCTAAAAGATTACGGCAATGAGGCTGTACATGTTCTCTATGGAACAGGCGTAGATGGCGGAAACATCACCAACTCAAACGTCCCGTACCGTCTGATGAACTCTTGTGGTGGTTTTCTCAGTCGCTATGGCAGCTACAGTACCGCACAGATCAGTGCCGCAATGAGTTATATGTTCGGTGCCAATGATGGCAACAGCCCGGATGATATCGCCAATACGAAGCTGGTCGTTATGTTCGGAAATAACCCGGCAGAAACCCGGATGAGCGGCGGTGGTGTCACTTACTACGTCGAGCAAGCCCGCGAACGTTCAAACGCACGCATGATCGTCATTGATCCACGTTATAACGACACAGCTGCCGGGCGTGAAGATGAATGGCTGCCCATTCGCCCTGGCACCGATGGCGCACTGGCCTGTGCGATTGCCTGGGTACTGATTACGGAAAACATGGTCGATCAGCCATTTCTCGACAAATATTGTGTTGGTTACGATGAAAAAACGCTGCCCCCCAGCGCACCACGTAACGCACATTATAAAGCCTATATTCTGGGCGAAGGGCCTGACGGCATTGCTAAAACGCCGGAATGGGCAGCAAAAATCACTAGCATCCCGGCAGAAAAAATTATCCAGTTGGCACGAGAGATCGGTTCAGCAAAACCTGCTTATATTTGTCAGGGTTGGGGGCCACAACGACACTCCAACGGCGAGCAAACGTCCCGCGCTATTGCCATGCTTTCCGTTCTCACCGGTAACGTCGGCATAAACGGCGGCAACTCAGGTGTACGCGAAGGTAGCTGGGATCTGGGGGTCGAATGGTTCCCGATGCTTGATAATCCTGTTAAAACGCAGATTTCCGTCTTTACATGGACAGATGCCATCGACCACGGTACGGAAATGACCGCGACCCGTGATGGTATTCGTGGAAAAGAAAAACTGGATGTCCCCATCAAGTTTTTATGGTGCTACGCCAGTAACACATTGATCAATCAACATGGCGACATCAATCACACCCATGAGGTGCTTCAGGATGACAGCAAGTGCGAGATGATTGTTGGCATTGACCACTTCATGACGGCCTCGGCTAAGTATTGCGATATCCTGTTGCCCGACCTGATGCCAACAGAGCAAGAAGACCTTATCTCTCATGAATCTGCAGGGAATATGGGCTATGTGATCCTCGCCCAACCCGCCACCTCGGCAAAATTTGAACGCAAACCCATCTACTGGATTCTGAGTGAAGTCGCGAAACGCTTAGGACCAGACGTTTATCAAACTTTTACTGAAGGTCGCAGCCAGCATGAATGGATCAAATATCTCCATGCGAAAACGAAGGAACGTAACCCTGAGATGCCGGACTACGAGGAGATGAAAACGACCGGGATCTTTAAGAAAAAATGCCCGGAAGAACATTACGTCGCTTTCCGCGCATTCCGTGAAGATCCACAGGCAAACCCGTTGAAAACACCTTCGGGGAAAATCGAAATTTATTCTGAACGGCTGGCGACGATTGCTGACACATGGGAATTGAAAAAAGATGAAATAATTCATCCCCTTCCTGCGTATACCCCAGGTTTTGATGGCTGGGACGATCCCCTGCGCAAAACCTATCCACTGCAGCTAACGGGCTTCCACTACAAAGCGCGTACCCACTCCAGCTACGGCAATATTGATGTGTTACAGCAGGCCTGCCCACAAGAGGTGTGGATCAACCCCATTGATGCTCAGGCACGCGGTATCCGTCATGGCGATACCGTGCGGGTATTTAACAATAATGGAGAAATGCTGATTGCCGCAAAAGTGACTCCGCGTATTCTGCCTGGCGTTACCGCCATCGGGCAAGGTGCGTGGCTTAATGCGGATATGTTTGGTGACCGGGTCGATCACGGCGGCAGTATCAATATTCTGACCTCTCACCGCCCTTCACCGCTGGCAAAGGGAAACCCGTCGCACAGCAATCTCGTCCAGATCGAAAAGGTTTAAGGAGTAGCCCATGACCACACAATATGGATTTTTTATCGATTCCAGCCGCTGTACTGGCTGTAAAACCTGCGAACTGGCGTGCAAAGATTTTAAAGATCTTGGCCCGGAAGTCAGTTTCCGCCGTGTTTATGAATATGCTGGCGGCGACTGGCAGGAAGATAATGGCGTCTGGCACCAGAACGTGTTCGCTTATTATCTCTCCATCTCCTGTAACCATTGCGATGACCCCGCATGTACAAAAGTCTGCCCCAGCGGCGCAATGCATAAGCGTGAAGATGGCTTTGTGGTGGTTGATGAAGATGTTTGTATCGGCTGCCGCTACTGCCACATGGCTTGTCCGTACGGCGCGCCACAGTACAATGCTGAAAAAGGGCACATGACGAAGTGCGATGGTTGTTATTCGCGCGTCGCCGAGGGGAAACAACCCATATGTGTCGAATCCTGCCCGCTGCGTGCACTTGAATTCGGTCCAATTGAAGAACTGCGCCAGAAACACGGTACTCTGGCTGCCGTCGCGCCACTGCCGCGCGCGCATTTCACAAAACCTAATATCGTAATCAAACCTAACGCCAACAGCCGCCCGACCGGCGATACCACTGGTTACCTGGCTAATCCGGAGGAAGTGTAAAATGGGAAATGGATGGCACGAATGGCCACTGGTTATCTTTACCGTATTGGGCCAATGCGTCGTAGGCGCGCTGATTATTAGCGGAATCGGCTGGTTCGCCAGCAAAAATGACGCAGACCGTCAGCGTATTGTCCGTGGCATGTTTTTCCTCTGGCTGTTGATGGGCATCGGGTTTATTGCCTCTGTCATGCACCTGGGATCGCCACTGCGAGCGTTTAACTCGCTGAATCGAATCGGAGCTTCTGGTCTGAGTAACGAGATTGCTGCCGGTTCCATATTTTTTGCCGTTGGCGGACTATGGTGGCTGGTGGCGGTCATCGGTAAAATGCCGCAAGCGTTGGGGAAACTCTGGTTACTTGTCAGCATGGCGCTCGGCGTCATTTTCGTCTGGATGATGACCTGCGTGTATCAAATCGACACCGTGCCAACCTGGCATAACGGTTACACTACGCTGGCTTTCTTCCTGACGGTATTGTTGAGCGGTCCAATACTTGCTGCCGCAATTCTGCGGGCAGCTCGCGTTACATTTAATACCACACCATTTGCCATCATTAGCGTTCTGGCGCTGATCGCTTGTGCCGGGGTGATTGTGCTGCAAGGTTTGTCTCTGGCGTCTATTCACTCATCCGTGCAACAAGCCAGCGCACTGGTACCAGATTACGCCTCCTTACAGGTCTGGCGTGTGGTATTGTTATGCGCAGGTCTTGGATGCTGGCTTTGCCCGCTCATTCGTCGCCGTGAACCTCACGTTGCCGGACTTATTCTGGGGCTAATCCTCATACTTGGCGGTGAGATGATCGGGCGTGTGCTCTTTTATGGCCTGCACATGACGGTAGGAATGGCTATTGCAGGTTAACAAATTGGTGCGGGGCAACCCGCACATTTCAGGATGTTAGGAATGACCCATTTTTCACAGCAAGATAATTTTTCTGTCGCGGCGCGCGTGTTGGGCGCGCTGTTTTATTACGCTCCAGAGAGTGCAGAAGCCGCACCTCTGGTTGCGGTACTCACCAGTGACGGCTGGGAAACTCAGTGGCCTCTACCAGAAGCGTCATTAGCGCCGCTGGTGACGGCTTTTCAGGCACAGAGTGAAGAGACTCGCGCCCAGGCCTGGCAGCGTTTGTTTGTCGGCCCGTGGGCACTGCCGTCTCCGCCGTGGGGGTCGGTCTGGCTGGATCGCGAATCTGTGCTGTTTGGCGATTCAACATTGGCACTTCGTCAATGGATGCGCGAGAAAGGTATTCAGTTCGAAATGAAGCAAAACGAACCGGAAGATCATTTTGGTTCACTGCTGTTGATGGCTGCGTGGTTGGCGGAGAATGGTCGCAAGACAGAATGCGAAGAATTGCTGGCATGGCACCTTTTTCCGTGGTCAACACGATTTCTTGACGTTTTTATCGAAAAAGCAGAACACCCTTTCTACCGTGCGCTGGGTGAACTGGCTCGCTTAACGCTGGCGCAATGGCAATCACAACTGTTGATTCCTGTCGCGGTTAAACCACTGTTTCGATAAAGTTGCCGCAATATTGCCGGATGGCGACAATCACGCGTTATTCGGCAATAATACGTTACAACGTCACGTATTTTATCGCTTTAAGCACGCACTGCTTTTGCCGATAACCTGTTTTGCCGCAAAATAGTCGCTCGTGTTTCATTGTCCATTTCTGCTCATGCACCATCTACACAGCTATCCGGATCTGCGCACTATGTTCCGCCGTCTGCTTATCGCAACAATAGTCGGTATTCTTGCGGCCTTTGCCGTTGCCGCGTTTCGTCACGCGATGCTGCTACTGGAATGGCTGTTCCTCAATAATGACTCCGGCAGTCTGGTCAATGCAGCGACGAATCTTTCTCCGTGGCGACGGCTGCTAACTCCGGCGCTCGGCGGACTGGCGGCGGGTTTGTTGCTGATGGGCTGGCAGAAATTTACCCAGCAACGCCCTCATGCGCCGACCGATTACATGGAAGCGTTGCAAACCGATGGTAAATTCGATTACGCAGCAAGCCTGGTTAAATCGCTTGCCTCTCTGCTGGTAGTAACTAGCGGCAGCGCAATTGGTCGCGAAGGTGCGATGATTCTTTTAGCTGCCCTTGCCGCCTCCTGTTTTGCTCAGCGTTTTACGCCACGCCAGGAGTGGAAATTATGGATCGCCTGTGGAGCTGCGGCGGGAATGGCTGCGGCTTACCGCGCCCCGCTTGCTGGCAGTTTATTTATAGCCGAAGTGCTGTTTGGCACTATGATGTTGGCCTCTCTCGGACCGGTGGTTATTTCTGCTGTCGTGGCGTTGCTGATTAGCAATCTGATTAATCATAGCGATGCATTACTCTACAGCGTGCAACTCTCAGTGACGGTTCAAGCTCGTGACTATGCGCTGATTATCAGTACTGGTGTGCTGGCAGGTCTATGCGGACCAGTGTTGTTAACGTTAATGAACGCCAGTCATCGAGGATTTGTTATTCTCAAACTTGCGCCCCCCTGGCAACTAGCACTCGGCGGGTTGATCGTGGGTCTGCTTTCTCTGTTCACCCCTGCCGTGTGGGGCAACGGCTATAGCACCGTACAATCCTTTTTAACCGCCCCGCCACTGTTTATGATCATTGGCGGGATCTTCCTTTGCAAACTGTTTGCTGTTCTGGCGAGTAGTGGTTCTGGCGCGCCCGGTGGTGTCTTTACACCGACGCTATTTATCGGTCTTGCCATTGGCATGTTGTATGGTCGTAGCCTGGGATTATGGTTTCCTGACGGCGAAGAAATGACACTCTTACTCGGATTAACCGGGATGGCGACACTGTTGGCGGCGACCACGCACGCGCCGATTATGTCGACGTTGATGATATGTGAAATGACCGGGGAGTATCAGCTACTCCCCGGTTTATTGATTGCCTGCGTAATTGCGTCGGTAATTTCGCGGACGTTACACCGTGACTCTATCTACCGACAGCACACTGCGCAGCATGGATAGGCGAATGTATTGCCCCAGTTCACGCTGTTCGGCGCGCGGCAGATAAGGCAGTTCACCAATGAGCGGTGCCGGAAGTTTTTTACCGAGCACATCAATGATTTCCGCATAATGCGCCAGTCCTGGGTTGATTCGGTTAGCCACCCAGCCAATGAGCGGCAGCCCGTCGTTGGCAATCGCCTGAGCTGTTAGCAGTGCATGGTTAATGCAACCTTCCTGAATACCGACAACCATCAACACCGGCAGTTGTTCCTGCACCACCCATTCAGAGAGCGGACGTAAATCATTCATCAGACTGCGCCAGCCGCCAGTCCCTTCTACCACGACATGATCGACTTTATCGGTCAGGTTTGCCAGGCCGTTTGAAATGAGGGTGTAATTGATTGGGCAACTATGCGCCACGCTACTTTCTTCTTCGCTTAACGCGATAGGATTAACTGCTTCATAAGGCAGTTCGATGGTTGAAACACTCTGCAACACCAGGGCATCTTTATTACGCAGCCCTTCGGGTGTCTCTTTGCTCCCCTTCGCTACGGGTTTATATCCCGCAACCGTTTTTCCCTGGGAGGCTAACGCTTGTAGCAATGCGCGGGAAACCACCGTTTTCCCTACAGAAGTGTCTGTACCGGTAATAAAGAAACGCTTCAGCATCACTAACTCCACCGTTATGCTTCACAAATATAAACCAGGAAAATAATTAACCTTGAAAGTCTAAGTTATGCTTTCCTGGCCCAAATTGAGATAGCGCAAATTTTGGTAGAACAGTTAAAAAATGTTAACCCTGCAACAGACGAATCAACAAAGAACCGTTATACATCGCGTCTTTTACCAGCGCAGCGCCCGCCATCGTACCCTGGTTAGAAAACTGGGTACTCTCAACGCTAATGTGCTGACTATACGCAGGAAGGGCCTGCTGACGGATGCTGTCCGAGATGACCGGGAAGAGGATATCTGCCGCTTTACTTAACGGTGAGCCAATCAGTATTTTTTGTGGGTTAAATAAATTCACCATGATGGCAAGAATGCGCCCGACATGCGCGCCTACCCCGGTAATGATGTCTTTTGCCAGCAGATCGCCGCGCAATGCCGCCTGACACAATGAGTCCACGGTTAACGGCTGTCCATGTAACATCGAGCTCATGGATTGATTGAGACGCAGCTGTGCCAGCTCAAGAATACTGTCCACACTGGCAATGGTTTCGAGGCAGCCGTGATTCCCGCAATAACAGCGTTTCCCATATGGGTCGACCTGCGTGTGACCAATCTCCACGAGGCTACTGCTGCCTGCGTGTAGCAGATGACCATCGGTAATGACGCCCGCCCCCACGTTGTGATCGATAACCACCTGAATCACATCGCGCGCCCCGCGTGAGGCACCAAACAAGGCCTCAGCCATCGTCCATGCGCTGATATCATGCTGAATATAAACCGGTACGCCGGTATGCTGCTCCAGCGCCTCGCCGAGCGGCATCTCTTTTACATCCTCGTAGAACGGCATGCGATGTACAATACCATTTTCCGTATCAATAATTCCCGGCAAGGTAATGGCAATCGAAGTCAGACGCTCAAGTTTTTTCTGATGGCGGATAAAAAACTGATCGATATGGGAAATGATACGATCCAACAATGGCGAGTCATCTTTTAACGCCAGTTCCTGCGACTCCTCCACCACCAGTTTGCTGCTCAGATCGCGCAAAGCAAGGAAAATCTCCCCGCGACTAATGCGCAGAGAAAGATAGTGCCAGGCTTCAGTTTCAACCACCAGCCCCACCGCCGGACGGCCACGGTTCCCCGCTTCTTTGATTTCCAGCTCTTGCACCAGGTGTGCTTCGAGCATCTCACGGACAATTTTGGTGATACTGGCAGGAGCCAGTTGCGCCAGACGGGAAAGATCGATACGCGAGACTGGACCAAGCTGATCAATCAGGCGATAAACCGCGCCCGCGTTGGTCTGCTTTATTTGATCAATGTGCCCAGGCTGGTTTTCAGCAACCACCGCATACTCCCTATATTTTCGCGCTCCGAAATAATCTGTAGGCTATGGTGAAGCACTTCAATACGTGTCGTCAAATTTTTACTTAGGCATGTGATTAACAGCACATTTTTCGGGCTTTTTCGCTGAAATTTCCCTCACCTGAGAGCATTCAGCAGATGAATACGAAAGTTACGCGCAGCCGGACTTTGTTCATGGTGTTTCGGCCAGACCAACCACATTTCAGAAACCGCATCCTCTTCAGCAATCGGCACCCAGCGCATTTCGTTGAGCTGAACACGTTTAAATGACGCAGGCAAAATTGAAACACCCAGACCAGCGGAAACCAGACCGATGATGGTCATTGCCTCACCCACCTCCTGAGTGATGACGGGCGTCAAATTGTAACGTCTCATCAGCCCGAGAATATCGTCATACAGCCCTGTCCCTACGTGCGGATCAAAAAAGACAAAGGGTTCTTTCGCCAGTTCAGCCAGCGTTACACTCGGGTTATTTGCCAGGGGATGATCGTGCGGGATCATCGCCATAAGCGGTTCATGGACGATGACTGCGTGTTCAAGCGTCTCCGGTAACGCTGTGTTACGCAGCAATCCCATATCCAGCGTTCCTTCAATGAGCGGAGCGATTTGCTCGCGAGTGTTCATTTCGCGGGTTTGTAAATGGACATCGGGATAATCACGACGAAACAGCGATAACGTATCGGACACCGCCCGAATAAAAGGAGCGGACGAAGTAAAACCAATGCGCAACTCCCCCGCTTCGCCCTGATGCAGCCTTTCAGCGCGAGCGGCAGCGTCATCCACCATAGACAGGATTTGCCGACTATCTGCAAGAAACTGTTTTCCTGCTTCCGTCAGCAATACACTGCGATTGGTCCTTGCCAGCAGTCGGGCACCAATTTGTTGCTCCAGCGCCTGAATCTGCTGACTTAGCGGTGGTTGCGAAATATTCAGGCGGGCAGCGGCGCGCCCGAAATGCAGCTCTTCCGCAACAGCAACAAAGTAACGCAGATGACGAAGTTCAATATTCATATTTAAAACATCTTATTTGAGATTATTAATATATTAGACAGAACAATTCGATTTTCCTAATCTATTCATAAGCCTGATCCACAGGCATATTTAGCAAGGATTTCAAGTGAGCCGTACTACAACTGTTGATGGCGCTCCGGCAAGCGTCACTGACAAGCAAAGCATTTCTCAGCCAAATCAATTTATTAAACGCGGTACGCCGCAATTTATGCGCGTCACCCTGGCGCTTTTCTCTGCCGGACTGGCAACCTTCGCACTTCTCTATTGTGTGCAACCTATCCTTCCGGTGCTTTCGCAGGAGTTTGGCTTAACGCCTGCGAACAGTAGTATTTCACTGTCCATTTCAACGGCGATGTTGGCTATCGGTTTGCTGTTTACTGGCCCGCTATCCGATGCCATTGGTCGCAAACCAGTGATGGTCACGGCGCTACTGTTGGCCTCCATTTGTACGTTACTTTCGACAATGATGACCAGCTGGCACGGCATTTTGATTATGCGCGCCTTGATTGGGCTTTCGTTAAGTGGCGTGGCAGCTGTTGGCATGACTTATCTTAGCGAGGAAATCCACCCCAGTTTCGTGGCCTTTTCGATGGGGTTGTATATCAGCGGCAACTCAATTGGCGGCATGAGCGGACGCTTAATTAGCGGTGTCTTCACGGACTTTTTCAACTGGCGAATTGCTCTGGCGGCTATCGGCTGTTTCGCGCTGGCCTCGGCGTTGATGTTCTGGAAAATCCTCCCGGAATCACGCCATTTTCGCCCGACTTCCCTGCGACCAAAGACGTTATTTATCAACTTTCGTCTGCACTGGCGTGACCGGGGATTGCCGTTATTGTTCGCAGAAGGCTTTTTGCTGATGGGGTCGTTCGTCACGCTGTTTAATTACATCGGCTATCGGTTGATGCTCTCCCCCTGGCATGTCAGTCAGGCCGTTGTCGGCTTATTATCGCTGGCCTATTTGACCGGTACATGGAGCTCACCCAAAGCCGGAACCATGACCACCCGCTATGGGCGCGGTCCGGTGATGTTGTTTTCGACGGGGGTTATGCTGTTTGGTTTACTGATGACCTTATTCAGCTCGCTGTGGCTAATCTTTGCCGGAATGTTACTCTTCTCAGCCGGATTCTTCGCAGCCCACTCCGTTGCCAGCAGCTGGATCGGCCCCCGCGCAAAACGCGCTAAAGGCCAGGCCTCCTCGCTGTATCTGTTCAGTTACTATCTGGGGTCGAGTATTGCCGGGACGCTGGGTGGTGTTTTCTGGCATAACTATGGCTGGAACGGCGTCGGCGCATTTATTGCTCTGATGCTGGTCATTGCTCTACTGGTCGGGACGCGTTTGCATCGTCGTCTGCACGCCTAAAAATAAGTCCGGACTGCGGTAAATACCCATCCGGACTTATTGCCTGCTCAAACCAACGTTAATAGCCATCCTAAAATAGACGAAGCGCCAGCCAATTCCCGCAGCGCATCTAGTGTTATCAGGATTATAAGTACCCAAATAAACGGATTCATTTTGCTGTGTGTCATTTATTACTGATGCGCAGTTATTCTACCGCTTTGTAAGTAGTAAAATAGTTAACCCGATCAAGACTACTATTATTGGTAGCTAAATTTCCCTTAAGTCACAATACGTTATTATCAACGCTGTAATTTATTTAACGTTTGTACATATCGTTACACGCTGAAACCAACCACTCACGGAAGTCTGCCATTCCCAGGGATATAGTTATTTCAACGGCCCCGCAGTGGGGTTAAATGAAAAAACAAATTGAGGGTATGACAATGAAAAAAGTATTAGCTCTGGTTGTTGCCGCTGCTATGGGTCTGTCTTCTGCCGCCTTTGCTGCAGAGACTGCGACCACACCTGCTCCGACTGCGACGACCACCAAAGCAGCGCCGGCGAAAACTACACATCATAAAAAACAGCATAAAGCAGCACCTGCCCAGAAAGCGCAGGCGGCTAAAAAGCATCATAAAAATGCGAAAGCTGAACAGAAAGCCCCTGAACAAAAAGCGCAGGCAGCGAAGAAACACGCCAAGAAACACAGCCATCAGCAACCGGCAAAACCTGCTGCACAACCCGCAGCGTAAGTTTTCAACAGTAATGCTGGCGCGCCCCCTCGCGCCTGAAAATTACGGTGCTAAGCGGGTAACGTTTAGCACCGCCTTTAGCGGAGGGTAGTATGGTGGGCCGTTATCGCTTTGAGTTCATTCTTATCATCCTTATTTTATGCGCACTGATTGCCACCCGTTTTTATCTTTCCTGATCGTAGTTATCTGATTTTACTCCCACTTTCATCCCGTCCCGTCTATAGTATTTATGAGGGTTTGCTTTTAATAATCATAATTACCCACCAGAGTGTGATATGCGTACAACCATTGCTGTAGTGTTGGGTGCAATTAGTTTGACGTCTGCTTTTGTGTTTGCAGATAAACCAGACGTTGCCAAATCGGCAAACGATGAGGTCAGCACCCTGTTTTTTGGTCATGATGATCGTGTGCCCGTGAATGACACGACCCAATCACCGTGGGATGCGGTTGGGCAACTGGAAACGGCCAGCGGCAATTTATGTACGGCGACGCTGATTGCACCCAATCTGGCATTAACGGCAGGACACTGTTTATTGACGCCGCCAAAGGGTAAAGCCGATAAAGCGGTGGCGCTGCGTTTTGTGTCAAATAAAGGTCTTTGGCGCTATGAGATCCACGACATAGAAGGCCGCGTTGACCCGACACTGGGAAAGCGGTTAAAAGCAGATGGGGATGGTTGGATTGTTCCTCCCGCAGCTGCGCCGTGGGACTTCGGTTTGATTGTGCTACGTAATCCCCCTTCTGGCATTACACCGTTGCCGTTATTTGCGGGAGATAAAGCCGCACTTACCGCCGCATTAAAAGCGGCAGGTCGAAAAGTGACTCAAGCGGGATATCCTGAAGATCACCTCGATACGCTATACAGTCATCAAAATTGCGAAGTAACTGGCTGGGCGCAAACGTCGGTGATGTCGCATCAGTGCGATACTTTGCCGGGTGATAGCGGTTCGCCACTGATGTTGCATACCGATGACGGCTGGCAGTTAATTGGCGTGCAAAGTTCGGCTCCTGCCGCGAAAGATCGCTGGCGTGCCGATAACCGGGCCATTTCTGTCACTGGTTTTCGCGACAAGCTAGACCAACTTTTGCAAAAATAGCATTCAAACGCTGCCCGACAGCACGGGCAGCGTGTTCATCAGGCAAACTTCACCATAATCATTCCAGCCAACAGCAAGACCAGACCAATCCAGCCTTTGCGATTTAAACGTTGACCAAACAAAACCCAACCTGCGACTAACGTGGCGGCAATACCAAATCCGCCCCACAATGCATAGGCTACAGACAAGTCAATCCCTTTAACGGCTTGAGAAAGCGCACTAAAGGCAGCCAGCACCGCCGCCAGGGAGAGCAAACCATAGATTTTGCGACGAAAGCCGTCAGAAAATTTCAAAAAGACATTAGCAACGATTTCCAGCACGATTGCCAATGCCAGCCAGACGGCGTGTACCCATTCAAACTGCGCCATGGTTCACCTCCGGCTCAGGTTTACGCGCTTTACGGGTACCTGATTTGATTAATACAATCCCAGCCACCAGGATCGTTAACCCGGCAATTTTCATCAGCGATAAACTTTCGTCGAATAACAAAACGCTAAACAAGGTAATCAATAAAATACCGATACCTTCCCACAGCGCATAAGCTACGCCTAAGGCGATTTTTTTAACGGCGAAGGAGAGAAATATATACGACAGAGAAATCATCACCAGCATTAAAATAAAACCGCCATTACCCTCACTGACGCTCGCCCATTTCATTGACAGCGTGCCGGTAATTTCCGTAGCAATAGCCAGACCTAATAAAATCCAATAAATATACATCGTCCTTCTCCTGCAAGAGAATTATTTTATCTTTCGCTCAATTCAGCGAAACCAGAGCAAAGTGATCAAGCCCCGCGCATAGCGCAAGGTTAGGCAGAAGAAAGGACTAAAGCGCGTTGCGCCAGTGCTGCTCACCTACGAGCAAGATAGTGGATGAGGTACGAAGATGGGTAAATGTAGAAAATAACGTCCTGAACAAATTGTCCATAATATTACAATTATCCGCAGTGTTGCTTCTCATCATCGCGGATGATAATTGTCCTCGGTAGTTGAACACGCCTGATTTGTATCATAGCTTAAGAATTAACTCAAAATATTTTCACTTCTTTACCCGAGCGGATTGATTTTCGTTATGATGACGGAACGAAAAAGACATTATTATTAGCAAAGAAAGAAAAAACGGGGACAAGCATGGCAAAGCCGATCATCACGCTCAATGGTCTAAAAATCGTCATTATGTTGGGAATGCTGGTCATTATTCTCTGCGGTATCCGTTTTGCCGCCGAGATCATCGTGCCGTTTATTCTCGCATTATTTATTGCTGTTATTCTTAACCCGCTGGTGCAACACATGGTCCGCTGGCGAGTGCCGCGTGTACTGGCGGTGTCGATTTTGATGACCATCATCGTGATGGCAATGGTGTTGCTGCTAGCTTATCTGGGGTCCGCGCTCAATGAATTGACGAGGACGTTGCCGCAATATCGCAACTCCATTATGACACCACTTCAAGCTATTGAACCGTTGTTGCAACGCGTAGGGATTGATGTCTCAGTTGACCAACTGGCGCATTACATTGACCCGAACGCAGCGATGACCTTGCTCACCAATCTACTGACGCAGTTATCTAATGCCATGTCATCAATATTTTTATTGCTGCTGACGGTGCTGTTTATGCTGCTCGAAGTGCCACAATTGCCCGGAAAATTTCAGCAAATGATGGCGCGTCCGGTTGAAGGGATGGCGGCGATTCAGCGTGCGATTGACAGTGTGTCTCATTATCTGGTGCTGAAAACAGCCATCAGCATCATCACCGGCCTGGTCGCCTGGGCGATGCTCGCCGCACTCGATGTTCGCTTCGCTTTTGTCTGGGGATTGCTGGCCTTTGCGCTTAATTACATCCCGAATATTGGTTCAGTCCTCGCGGCAATCCCCCCTATCGCTCAGGTACTGGTGTTTAATGGCTTCTACGAAGCGTTGCTGGTGCTGGCGGGATATCTGCTGATTAATCTGGTCTTCGGCAATATTCTGGAGCCGCGGATCATGGGGCGTGGGCTGGGGCTTTCCACATTGGTGGTATTTCTGTCGTTGATTTTTTGGGGATGGTTGTTAGGACCGGTGGGTATGCTGCTTTCCGTTCCGTTGACAATTATTGTCAAAATTGCGCTTGAACAAACAGCGGGAGGTCAAAGCATCGCCGTTCTGTTAAGCGATCTCAATAAAGAGTGACGGCCTCCGCAGAGGCCGTCAAGTTTACAGAGCTTTCAGGATTGCATCCACGCTGGCTTTGGCGTCACCAAACAGCATGTGGGTGTTTTCCTTGAAGAACAGCGGGTTTTGCACACCAGCATAGCCAGTGTTCATCGAACGTTTAAAAACAATCACGTTCTGCGCTTTCCACACTTCCAGCACAGGCATACCAGCAATCGGACTCTTCGGATCATCCTGCGCCGCCGGGTTAACCGTATCGTTAGCACCAATCACCAGTACGGTATCGGTATCAGCAAAGTCATCGTTGATCTCGTCCATTTCCAGCACGATGTCATACGGTACTTTTGCTTCAGCCAGCAATACGTTCATATGCCCAGGCAAACGCCCCGCAACCGGGTGGATACCGAAACGCACATTGATACCACGAGCGCGCAGTTTCTCGGTTATTTCAGCGACAGGATATTGCGCCTGCGCGACTGCCATGCCGTACCCCGGAGTAATGATCACTGAATGGGAGTTTTTCAGCAGTTCCGCTGTCTCTTCTGCGGTGATTTCGCGGTGCTCGCCCACTTCCTGATCATCGCCAGTAGAAGAGCCATCGGTGCCGAAACCACCCGCAATAACGCTGATAAAGGAACGGTTCATCGCCTTACACATAATGTAAGAAAGGATTGCCCCCGAAGAACCGACCAGCGCGCCGGTCACGATCAGCAGGTCGTTGCTAAGCATAAAGCCCGCTGCCGCTGCCGCCCAACCAGAGTATGAGTTCAGCATTGACACGACGACTGGCATATCTGCACCACCGATGGAGGCGACTAAATGCCAGCCAAATACCAGCGCAATGGCGGTCATTATCAGCAATGCCAGCACTTGCAGGCCGACGCTGTCCGTGCGAACAAATACAATCAGCAGCAGGAAGGAAACGACCAGAGCCGCCAGGTTCATTTTGTGACGGTTTGGCAGCATCAACGGTTTAGACGAAATCTTGCCACACAGTTTGCCGAACGCCACCACCGACCCCGTGAACGTTACCGCCCCGATGAAGATACCGAGGAACACTTCCGTCAGGTGAATATTGACCAGAATCGGTTCCATTCCCGCGTCATGATGCAGATAGCTGTTAAAACCAACCAGTACTGCTGCCAGACCCACGAAGCTATGCAGGATTGCCACCAGTTCTGGCATTTCGGTCATTTCAACTTTCTTCGCCAGGCGGATACCAATTGCCCCACCGATGACCATCGCCAACAATATCCAGCCAACATTACCCGTATCCGGTCCAAAGATGGTTGCGATTAACGCAATCGCCATCCCGGCGATACCGAAGTTGTTACCCTGGCGAGACGTTTCATGTTTCGAAAGCCCGGCCAGACTGAAGATAAACAGGATCGCGGCAACAATGTATGCAGCTGTAACTAATCCTCCAGACATATGTTACCCCTTAATTTTTGCGGAACATTTTCAGCATGCGCTGAGTCACGGTGAAGCCACCGAAAATATTAATGCTGGCTATAAGCACCGCGATAAAACTAAGGAAGCTAACCCAGCCGCCCTGGCCAATCTGCAACAGTGCTCCGACAACAATAATCCCTGAAATCGCGTTGGTGACCGACATCAACGGTGTATGCAGCGCGTGCGAAACATTCCACACCACGTAATAGCCGACAACGCACGCCAGCGCGAAAACGGTGAAGTGCCCAAGAAACTCTTTCGGCGCAACGCTTGCCAGCCAGCCGAAAAGGATAATTGCCAGCGCCATCAAGGCATATTTACGCCACGGTGAGCAGGTACATTTTTCCTCAGTTTTCACTTCCGGTGCCGCTTTTTGTGCCGCCTGCGGCTGAGCTGATACCTGAATCGGCGGTGCCGGCCAGGTAATTTCGCCAGCACGGATCACGGTCACACCGCGAATCACCACATCATCAAAATCAACCGTGATGTTGCCGTCTTTCTCTTTGCACAACAGTTTCAGCAGATTAACGAGGTTAGTGCCGTAAAGCTGTGAGGATTGCGTCGGCAGACGGCCCGGAAGATCGGTATAACCAATCACTTTGACACCATTTTCCGTAGTGAAAATTTCACCCGGTACGGTGTATTCACAGTTGCCGCCGTTTTGGGCTGCCAGGTCGACAATCACACTGCCCGACTTCATGGAGTCAACCATTTCACGGGTAATCAGCTTCGGCGCTGGTTTGCCTGGAATAAGCGCGGTGGTGACAATGATATCGACCTCTTTTGCCTGGGCGGCAAAGAGCTCCATTTCCGCTTTGATGAACGCATCCGACATCACTTTGGCATAGCCATCGCCGTTGCCCGCTTCCTCTTTAAAGTCCAGCTCGAGGAATTCCGCGCCCATACTTTGAACTTGTTCTTTCACTTCCGGGCGGGTGTCGAATGCACGCACAATCGCGCCGAGACTATTGGCTGCGCCAATGGCGGCCAGACCTGCAACACCCGCACCAATCACCATCACTTTTGCCGGTGGCACTTTCCCTGCCGCCGTGATTTGCCCGGTAAAGAAGCGCCCAAATTCATGTGCCGCTTCAACAATGGCGCGATAACCAGCGATGTTCGCCATCGAACTGAGTGCGTCCAGCGATTGTGCGCGTGAGATACGCGGCACAGAGTCCATCGCCATCACGGTCACGTTACGTTCCGCAAGTTTTTGCATTAATTCCGGATTCTGCGCAGGCCAGATAAAACTCACCAGCGTTGTCCCTGGATTCAGTAACGCAATTTCATCATCTAACGGCGCATTGACCTTCAGAATGATCTCTGACTGCCAGACGTTATTCCCTTCTACAATTTCGGCGCCCGCTTGCACAAACGCTTTATCGTCAAAACTTGCCAGTTGACCCGCGCCGCTCTCTACCGCGACGGTAAAACCCAGTTTCAGCAGCTGTTCCACTGTTTTTGGCGTTGCTGCAACACGGGTTTCATTGGTTAACCGTTCTCTTGGTATGCCAATTCGCATGATATTCCCTTCCATCGGTTTTATTGATGATGGTTTGCCTGTGTCAGGATCCACACAAGCCGCTCATGTACGAGCTAAATGTTACTCCGTTAAAATAAATTAGTAACAAACGCCCTATAACGTACTGAAAATTATGCCTGTGATCTAGCGCCAAAAATCAGTATTTCGGCGTGAACTCGCAAAATATTAACGATTCAGCCGTGATAGTGGGATAAACACCTTAGAACGCTAGATAAAGACTGATAATTATCTTCGGTGGACAGGTAAAACGTGATATCGCCCCGGCACGAATCATTACTTAACATTAAATTAACTTATACAATTCAGTTGCTTCAGTAGTATTGATGCTGATACGGCTGTTTTTTAAGCATAGACCGTCATTTGAACAGGATTAAAATTGGCTTAAGGAATGTGATATGAAAAATGACGCAGACAGTTACACCGTTTAAATGCAATAATCAGCCACGTTTCTCGTTAATAACAATACCAGTACCTGGTTTGCGCAAGGCGAAGGATTATTTTTATGAAGCTTAAGAACACCCTCCTGGCGTCGGCACTGCTTTCTGCTACGGCCTTTTCCGTTAACGCAGCAACAGAACTGACACCGGAGCAAGCGGCAGCGGTTAAACCTTTTGACCGTGTAGTGGTTACCGGTCGTTTTAATGCTATTGGCGAAGCGGTGAAAGCCGTTTCTCGTCGCGCTGATAAAGAAGGTGCCGCCTCTTTTTATGTTGTCGACACTTCTGATTTTGGTAACAGCGGTAACTGGCGTGTGGTCGCTGACCTCTATAAAGCCGATGCTGAAAAAGCCGAAGAAACAAGTAATCGCGTTATCAACGGTGTTGTCGAACTGCCAAAAGATCAGGCCGTTCTGATTGAACCGTTTGATACGGTTACCGTTCAGGGCTTCTATCGTAGCCAGCCTGAAGTCAATGACGCCATCACCAAAGCGGCAAAAGCGAAAGGCGCTTACGCTTTCTACATTGTTCGTCAAATCGATGCTAACCAGGGCGGTAACCAGCGCATTACAGCGTTCATCTATAAAAAAGATGCTAAGAAACGCGTCGTACAAAGCCCGGATGTGATCCCGGCAGATTCCGAAGCGGGACGTGCAGCTCTGGCTGCGGGTGGCGAAGCAGCGAAGAAAGTAGAGATCCCAGGGGTTGCGACAACCGCATCACCAAGTTCTGAAGTTGGTCGCTTCTTTGAAACCCAGTCATCAAAAGGCGGGCGTTACACTGTCACGCTTCCTGATGGTACTAAAGTCGAAGAATTGAACAAAGCAACAGCAGCGATGATGGTTCCATTCGACAGCATCAAATTCTCTGGCAACTATGGCAACATGACCGAAGTCTCCTATCAGGTTGCGAAACGTGCCGCGAAGAAAGGCGCTAAGTATTACCACATCACCCGCCAGTGGCAGGAACGTGGTAATAACCTCACCGTTAGCGCAGATCTGTATAAATAACTATTCAGTTACCACTATAAGGCGGCTTAATGCC
This sequence comes from Escherichia sp. HH41S, assembly GCF_009820115.1. Lineage (NCBI taxonomy): Bacteria > Pseudomonadati > Pseudomonadota > Gammaproteobacteria > Enterobacterales > Enterobacteriaceae > Escherichia > Escherichia sp. HH41S. The sequence goes on along the minus strand of NZ_VNXE01000119.1, from coordinate 273,334 downwards.
GCCTTTCGCATTTTTAGTCACAAATTTCCCCACGACCATTGCATGCAGACACATCTCTTCGTAAAATCCCGCGCTTCAGTGGCAAACTCCATTTTTATGCGTTTTGCCCTAATATTTATTCTTCTAATCACGTTTTAACCACTGGATATCGATGGAAAAGAAACTGGGACTGAGCGCACTCACCGCGCTGGTATTAAGCTCAATGCTGGGCGCGGGTGTTTTCAGTCTGCCGCAAAATATGGCGGCAGTTGCCAGCCCGGCAGCACTGCTCATCGGCTGGAGCATTACTGGTGCTGGCATTTTATTGCTGGCCTTTGCCATGCTGATCCTCACACGCATTCGCCCCGAGCTTGACGGCGGCATCTTTACCTATGCCCGCGAAGGGTTTGGTGAGTTAATCGGCTTTTGTTCCGCATGGGGGTACTGGCTGTGCGCGGTTATCGCCAACGTCTCCTATCTGGTGATCGTTTTTTCCGCGTTAAGCTTTTTTACGGACACGCCGGAATTGCGTCTGTTTGGCGATGGCAATACCTGGCAATCGATCGTCGGTGCCTCGGCTTTATTGTGGATTGTTCACTTTTTGATCCTGCGCGGGGTACAAACCGCTGCCAGCATTAACCTGGTGGCGACACTGGCAAAATTGTTGCCGCTGGGCCTGTTTATTGTGCTGGCGATGATGATGTTCAAACTGGACACCTTCAAGCTCGACTTTACTGGCCTTGCACTTGGCGTACCGGTATGGGAACAGGTGAAAAACACCATGCTGATCACCCTGTGGGTTTTCATTGGTGTGGAAGGTGCTGTGGTCGTTTCGGCGCGTGCGCGTAATAAACGTGATGTAGGTAAAGCAACACTGCTGGCGGTTCTCTCCGCTCTGGGCGTTTACTTGCTGGTAACGCTGCTTTCGCTGGGCGTGGTAGCACGTCCTGAACTGGCTGAAATTCGTAACCCGTCAATGGCCGGTCTGATGGTGGAAATGATGGGACCGTGGGGCGAAATCATCATCGCTGCCGGTTTGATCGTTTCCGTTTGCGGTGCGTACTTAAGCTGGACCATCATGGCGGCAGAAGTTCCGTTCCTGGCAGCCACCCATAAAGCATTCCCGCGCATTTTCGCGCGCCAGAACGCACAAGCCGCGCCATCCGCCTCACTGTGGCTGACCAATATCTGCGTGCAAATTTGTCTGGTACTGATCTGGCTGACCGGTTCCGATTACAACACATTGCTGACCATCGCCTCAGAAATGATTCTGGTGCCTTATTTCCTGGTCGGCGCGTTCTTGCTGAAAATTGCAACCCGTCCACTGCATAAAGCGGTAGGTGTCGGTGCCTGCATTTATGGCTTATGGTTATTGTACGCCTCTGGTCCAATGCATCTGCTGTTGTCCGTCGTTCTGTATGCGCCAGGGCTACTGGTCTTCCTGTACGCGCGTAAAACGCATACACATGATAATGTACTGAATCGTCAGGAAATGGTGCTGATTGGCATGCTGTTAATTGCCTCAGTTCCGGCGACCTGGATGCTGGTGGGATAACGTTCATCCCATCGTTGGATAGCAAAGGAGATAACGATGGGTAAAACCCAGCCCTTGCCAATATTAATTACTGGAGGCGGCCGTCGCATCGGCCTCGCCCTCGCATGGCATTTCATTAATCAAAAGCAACCGGTGATAGTCAGCTATCGGACACACTATCCTGCCATTGATGGGCTGATGAATGCGGGTGCGCTGTGTATTCAGGCTGATTTTTCGACCAACGACGGTGTGATGGCGTTTGCCGATGAAGTGCTAAAAAGCACCCACGGCCTGCGTGCGGTGTTGCACAATGCCAGTGCGTGGATGGCAGAAAAACCAGGTATGCCACTCACCGACGTACTGGCCTGCATGATGCAGATCCACGTTAATGCCCCATACCTACTTAACCACGCGCTGGAAAGATTACTGCGTGGGCACGGACACGCCGCCAGCGATATCATTCACTTTACCGATTATGTGGTGGAGCGCGGTAGCGACAAACATATTGCCTATGCTGCAAGCAAAGCGGCACTGGATAATATGACCCGCTCGTTTGCCCGCAAGCTGGCACCGGAAGTGAAAGTGAATTCTATTGCGCCATCGCTGATCCTGTTTAATGAGCATGATGATGCCGAATATCGACAACAGGCGCTGAATAAATCACTGATGAAAACCGCGCCTGGCGAGAAAGAAGTGATCGACCTGGTCGATTACTTACTTACCAGCTGCTTTGTCACCGGACGCAGTTTCCCTCTTGATGGCGGTCGTCATCTGCGTTAATGCAGCTTAATCCAGCATATAATCAACACCCATGCGCTTAGTCCCCAGCACACTACAGAACCGATAAAAGCGGCGGGCAAGCGCATAATTCCGGTGAAATACCACAGCGACACCAGGTAAACAAAATAGGGAATTATCGACCACATACTAAAAATGATTGTTGCACGTAAGGCTTCAATGCCGCGTTCGCTGGCAACAATATAATGCGCGATGAGCGCAAAGGTCGGGAAAAGTGGAATCAGCCCGGCGATATAATAATTTTTCGTTTTTGCTAAAACACCAATCAACAGCACTACCAGCGCACCGAGCGCGGCTTTGATTACCAGCCCCATCTTTTTACCTTAACACTTCCATAACAAGTCACCAGTAGAATACCTGATGAAAACTTGTTTAGAAACGATTGATAGTAAGTAAAAACAGCGCGGTGTATTGTGACGTTTTTATATCTACCGTGAATAATATGAACACTATCGTATTTGTGGAAGATGATGCGGAAGTCGGTTCACTGATTGCCGCGTACCTGGCAAAACATGATATGCAGGTTACCGTAGAGCCGCGCGGCGACCAGGCCGAAGAAACTATTCTGCGAGAAAATCCGGATTTGGTGTTACTCGATATCATGCTGCCCGGCAAGGACGGCATGACCATTTGTCGTGATTTACGCGCAAAGTGGTCCGGACCGATTGTTCTTCTAACCTCTCTCGATAGCGACATGAACCACATCCTGGCACTGGAAATGGGTGCCTGCGACTATATTCTCAAAACGACACCCCCTGCTGTATTGTTAGCGCGCTTACGTTTACATTTGCGTCAGAATGAGCAAGCCACACTGACCAAAGGTCTTCAGGAAACGACGCTGACTCCCTACAAAGCCCTGCATTTCGGCACGTTGACCATCGATCCCATCAACCGCGTAGTCACTCTGGCTAATGCTGAAATCTCGCTCTCGACGGCTGATTTCGAATTATTGTGGGAATTAGCCACTCATGCCGGGCAAATCATGGACCGCGATGCATTGCTGAAGAACTTACGCGGCGTCAGTTATGATGGTCTGGATCGTAGCGTGGATGTGGCTATTTCGCGATTAAGAAAAAAACTGCTCGATAACGCCGCCGAACCTTATCGCATTAAAACTGTGCGTAACAAAGGCTATCTTTTTGCGCCTCATGCATGGGAATAAGCGATGAAAAAACTGTTTATCCAGTTTTACCTGTTATTGTTTGTCTGCTTCCTTGTGATGTCTCTGCTGGTTGGGCTGGTGTACAAATTTACCGCCGAACGCGCGGGCAAACAGTCGCTGGATGATTTGATGAACAGTTCGCTGTATCTGATGCGCAGCGAATTGCGTGAGATCCCCCCACACGATTGGGGTAAGACGCTGAAGGAGATGGATTTAAATCTCTCTTTCGATCTGCGTGTCGAGCCGCTGAGTAAATATCATCTTGATGATATTTCCATGCACCGGCTGCGTGGCGGCGAAATTGTCGCTCTGGACGATCAGTACACCTTTTTGCAACGTATCCCGCGCAGCCACTACGTGCTGGCAGTTGGTCCTGTTCCGTATCTTTATTACCTCCATCAGATGCGATTGCTGGATATCGCCCTGATCGCTTTTATTGCCATTTCCCTCGCCTTTCCGGTGTTTATATGGATGCGTCCGCACTGGCAGGATATGTTAAAACTGGAAGCAGCGGCGCAACGATTTGGCGATGGGCATCTCAGTGAGCGTATCCACTTTGATGAAGGTTCGAGCTTTGAACGACTTGGCGTCGCATTTAACCAGATGGCGGACAATATCAACGCCTTGATTGCCAGCAAAAAACAGCTTATTGACGGTATCGCTCACGAACTGCGAACACCGTTAGTGCGCCTGCGTTATCGACTGGAAATGAGCGATAACCTGAGCGCCGCCGAATCCCAGGCGTTGAATCGCGATATCAGTCAACTTGAAGCTTTAATTGAAGAGCTGCTGACTTATGCCCGACTCGATCGCCCACAAAACGAGCTTCATCTTAGCGAACCAGACCTGCCGTTGTGGCTGTCAACGCATCTGGCAGACATTCAGGCAGTAACGCCCGATAAAACGGTACGGATTAAAACGCTCGCGCAAGGCCATTATGCAGCGTTGGATATGCGCTTAATGGAGCGCGTGCTGGATAATTTGCTCAATAACGCCCTGCGCTACTGTCACTCAACGGTTGAAACCAGCCTGCTACTGTCGGGGAACAGAGCGACATTAATTGTTGAGGATGATGGCCCAGGGATCGCCCCAGAAAATCGCGAACACATCTTTGAACCTTTTGTTCGCCTCGACCCCAGCCGCGACCGCGCAACCGGCGGCTGTGGGCTAGGGCTGGCAATTGTTCACTCTATAGCACTGGCAATGGGCGGCACGGTTAACTGTGACACCAGCGAACTGGGGGGTGCCCGCTTCTCGTTTAGCTGGCCGTTATGGCATAACATCCCGCAATTTACCTCTGCCTGACACTACGCGCACGGTGGTCAAGTCACCACCACTGTGCTATAAAATAAGGATGTTGTAACTAAAGTGGTTAATATTATGGCTCGTTACGATCTCGTAGACCGACTCAACACTACCTTTCGCCAGATGGAACAAGAGCTAGCTGCATTTGCCGCTGAGCTAGAACAGCACAAATTGCTGGTTGCCCGCGTGTTCTCTTTACCGGAGGTGAAAAAAGAGGATGAGCATAATCCGCTTAATCGTATTGAGGTAAAGCAACATCTCGGCAAAGAGGCGCAAGCGCTGGCGATACGTCATTTCCGCCATTTGTTTATTCAGCAACAGTCCGAAAATCGCAGCAGCAAGGCTGCTGTTCGACTGCCTGGCGTGTTGTGTTACCAGGTCGATAACCTTTCGCAAGCAGTGTTGGTCAGTCATATTCAGCGCATCAATCAACTCAAGACTACGTTCGAGCATATCGTCACGGTTGAGTCAGAACTTCCCACAGCGGCGCGTTTTGAATGGGTGCATCGTCATTTGCCGGGGCTGATCACCCTTAATGCTTACCGAACGCTCGCTGTTCTGCACGACCCCGCCACTTTACGTTTTGGCTGGGCGAATAAACATATCATTAAGAATTTGCATCGTGATGAAGTCCTGGCACTGCTGGAAAAAAGCCTGAAATCACCGCGCAGTGTTGCACCGTGGACGCGCGAGGAGTGGCACAGAAAGCTGGAGCGAGAGTATCAGGATATTGCTGCCCTGTCGCAGAATGCGAAGTTAAAAATCAAACGTCCGGTGAAGGTGCAGCCGATTGCCCGCGTCTGGTATAAGGGAGATCAAAAACAAGTACAACACGCCTGCCCTACGCCGCTTATTGCGCTGATTAATCGGGATAATGGTGCGGGCGTGCCGGACGTTGGCGAGTTGTTAAATTACGATGCTGACAATGTGCAGCACCGCTATAAACCACAGGCGCAGCCGCTTCGCTTGATCATTCCACGGCTGCACCTGTATGTTGCAGATTAACGCCCTGCTTTCATACTGCCGACCATCTGTTCTGGCCGTACCCAGCTGTCAAACTCGGCTTCGCTAAGATAACCCAGCGCAAGGGCCGCAGCTTTTAAGGTCAGCCCTTCTTTATGCGCTTTTTTGGCGATCTCGGCGGCTTTGTCATAACCAATGTGAGTGTTGAGCGCAGTCACCAGCATCAGCGATTCATTGAGTAATTGATTGATTCGCTCACGATTCGGTTCAATGCCCACTGCGCAGTGTTTGTTGAAACTTTCCATGCCATCTGCCAGCAAGCGCACCGATTGCAGGAAATTGTGGATCACCATCGGACGGAAGACGTTCAGTTCAAAGTTACCGGAAGCGCCCCCCATGTTGATCGCCACGTCGTTCCCCATCACCTGACAGCAGAGCATGGTTAATGCCTCACACTGGGTTGGGTTCACTTTCCCCGGCATGATTGAGCTGCCCGGCTCATTTTCCGGGATTGAGATTTCACCAATTCCGCAGCGCGGGCCTGAGGCCAGCCAGCGGACATCATTGGCAATTTTCATCAGTGACGCAGCCAACCCTTTCAACGCGCCGTGCGCCTGAACCAGGGCATCACAGGTCGCCAGCGCTTCAAATTTGTTCGGCGCGGTAACAAACGGTGCGCAGGTAATGACTGCCAGTTCATCTGCCACGCGACGCGCATACTCCGGATGGGTATTTAGTCCAGTACCCACAGCTGTACCGCCCATAGCCAGTTCCGCTACATGCGGCAGGCTGTATTCGATATGTTTGAGATTATGCTCCAGCATCGCTACCCAGCCGGAAATCTCCTGCCCCAGTGTTAGCGGCGTGGCATCCTGCAAGTGGGTACGACCAATTTTGACGATATCGGCAAATGCGCGCGATTTCTCATTCAGCGTCTGTGTCAGGGTTTTAAGCTGCGGAATGAGTTGCTTGCGCAGCGCCAGTAGCGCCGCAACGTGCATCGCCGTCGGAAAGACATCATTGGAACTTTGGCTTTTGTTCACGTCGTCGTTAGGGTGAACTTTACGCTCCATCCCGCGCACGCCGCCAAGTAATTCACTGGCCCGATTAGCCAGCACTTCGTTCATGTTCATATTACTTTGCGTGCCGGAGCCGGTCTGCCAGATTGCCAGCGGGAATTCGTCGTCATGCTGTCCTGCCAATACTTCATCCGCCGCCTGCCGAATGGCGCTCGCTTTCTCTTCAGACAGCAAGCCTAAATCTTCATTAACTTTTGCCGCTGCGCGCTTGGTTAGCGCCAGCGCATGAATCAGTGAGGTGGGCATTTTCTCCGTCGAAATGCGGAAATGCTCCAGCGAGCGTTGAGTTTGTGCGCCCCACAGCTTATCTGCCGGGACATCAATCGCCCCCATCGAATCTTTTTCGCTGCGTACTGTATTCATGGCCTGCTCCTCACCTGATTAATTTTTTCTTTCTGTTTTGCTTTCGTTAAGCAACTTTTAGCTCACTCATTATTTACTATTTGATAACAAATGTTTGGTCTTTCGTGCCATGTAAAAAAACCGCCCCGAAGGGCGGCTCTGTTTATTTCACACAGCGGGTGCACTGTGTGAGTTGTATCTGCTGGAAGAAGTCATTTCCTTTATCATCCACAAGGATAAACGCCGGGAAATCTTCTACTTCAATTTTCCAGATGGCTTCCATTCCCAGTTCCGGATATTCAACACATTCCAGGCTCTTAATACTTCCCTGCGCCAATACTGCTGCCGGACCACCGATACTACCGAGGTAGAAACCGCCGTGTTTTTTACAGGCATCCGTCACCTGCTGGCTGCGGTTGCCTTTCGCCAGCATGATCATACTGCCGCCCTGCGCTTGCAGTTGATCGACATAAGAATCCATCCGTCCGGCGGTCGTTGGGCCAAGAGAACCGGAGGCATAACCTTCCGGCGTTTTGGCCGGACCCGCATAGTAAATCGGATGATCTTTGATGTACTGCGGCAGCCCTTCACCGTTATCCATCCGCTCTTTCAGTTTGGCGTGAGCAATATCACGACCGACGATAATCGTGCCATTCAGCGATAAGCGTGTAGAAACGGGATACTGCGACAACTGTGCGAGGATCTCTTTCATCGGACGGTTAAGGTCAACGCGCACCGCTTCGCCTTCTCCCGCTTTGCGCAGCTCTTCCGGGATATATTTGCCTGGATTATGTTCCAGTTTTTCGATCCAGATCCCCTGACGGTTGATCTTCGCTTTGATATTACGGTCAGCAGAACAGGAGACGCCCATACCGACCGGGCAGGATGCGCCGTGACGTGGCAGGCGAATCACGCGGATGTCGTGAGCGAAGTATTTACCACCAAACTGCGCACCCAGACCAAGATTTTGCGCTTCGATCAGCAATTCTTTTTCAAGTTCCACATCGCGGAACGCCTGACCGTGCTCATTCCCTTCCGTTGGCAGTTCATCATAGTATTTAGCGGAAGCCAGTTTCACCGTTTTAAGATTCGTTTCTGCAGAAGTTCCACCAATAACGAACGCAATATGATAGGGAGGACAGGCCGCCGTACCCAGCGTGCGCATCTTCTCAACCAGGTAATTTTTCAGTTTTCCCGGCGTCAGTAACGCTTTGGTTTCCTGATAGAGATACGTCTTGTTTGCCGAACCGCCACCTTTGGCGATACAGAGGAATTTGTACTCGTCACCATCAACGGCATAAAGATCGATCTGCGCTGGTAAGTTAGTGCCGGTATTCACCTCTTTATACATATCCAGCGGCGCGTTTTGCGAGTAGCGCAGATTATCCTCGATATAAGTGTTATAGACACCGCGCGCCAGCGCTGCTTCATCACCGCCACCGGTCCATACACGCTGCCCTTTTTTACCAACAATAATCGCGGTGCCGGTATCCTGACAGGTTGGCAGAACGCCTTTTGCCGCGATGTCGGAGTTACGCAGGAATTGCAGCGCCACATATTTATCATTTTCGCTGGCTTCCGGGTCACGCAGAATGTCGGCCACCTGTTGTTGGTGAGCCGGACGCAGCATAAATGACGCATCATGAAACGCTTGACGCGCCAACAAAGTTAACGCTTCGGGTGCGACTTTCAAAATCTCCTGCCCTTCAAATTCAGATACGCTAACGTGTTCGCTGGTTAGCAGGTAATACTCAGTATCATCTTTTTTGAGTGGAAAAGGAGCCTGATAATGAAAGGGTTTGTTTGACATTGTTCTCTCACTTACTGCCTGGTTTGGTTATGCTCTGGGCGGGTGTTCCGTTGCCCTGTTAAAAGCGAGTAACAATATCCTACACACTTTTTTAACAAAAACTGAGACTAGTACGACTTTTTGCTGCTCCAGGTTACTTCCCGTAGGATTCTTGCTTTAATAGCGGGATTAATTTCCACATTTAAACAGGGATTGATCATGCAAAAACTCATTAACTCAGTGCAAAACTATGCCTGGGGCAGCAAAACGGCGTTGACTGAACTTTATGGTATGGAAAATCCGTCCAGCCAGCCGATGGCCGAGCTGTGGATGGGCGCACATCCGAAAAGCAGTTCACGGGTGCAGAATGCCGCCGGAGATATCGTTTCACTGCGTGATGTGATTGAGAGTGATAAATCGACTCTGCTCGGAGAGGCCGTTGCCAAACGCTTTGGCGAACTGCCTTTCCTGTTCAAAGTATTATGCGCAGCACAGCCGCTCTCCATTCAGGTTCATCCAAACAAACGCAATTCTGAAATCGGTTTTGCCAAAGAAAATGCCGCAGGTATTCCGTTGGATGCCGCCGAGCGTAACTATAAAGATCCTAACCACAAGCCGGAGCTGGTTTTTGCGCTGACGCCTTTCCTTGCGATGAACGCGTTTCGTGAGTTTTCCGAGATTGTCTCCCTACTCCAGCCAGTCGCAGGTGCACATCCGGCGATTGCTCACTTTTTACAACAGCCTGATGCCGAACGTTTAAGCGAACTGTTCGCCAGCCTGTTGAATATGCAGGGTGAAGAAAAATCCCGCGCGCTGGCGATTTTAAAATCGGCCCTCGACAGCCAGCAGGGTGAACCATGGCAAACGATTCGTTTAATTTCTGAATTTTACCCGGAAGACAGCGGTCTGTTCTCCCCGCTGTTGCTGAATGTGGTGAAATTGAATCCTGGCGAAGCGATGTTCCTGTTCGCTGAAACACCGCACGCTTACCTGCAAGGCGTGGCGCTGGAAGTGATGGCGAACTCCGATAACGTGCTGCGTGCAGGTCTGACGCCTAAATACATTGATATTCCGGAACTGGTTGCCAACGTGAAGTTCGAAGCCAAACCGGCTAACCAGTTGTTGACCCAGCCGGTGAAACAAGGTGCAGAACTGGATTTCCCGATTCCTGTGGATGATTTTGCCTTCTCGTTGCATGACCTTAGTGATAAAGAAACCACCATCAGCCAGCAGAGTGCCGCCATTTTGTTCTGCGTCGAAGGCGATGCAACGCTGTGTAAAGGTTCTCAGCAGTTACAGCTTAAACCGGGTGAATCAGCGTTTATTGCCGCCAACGAATCACCGGTGACTGTCAAAGGCCACGGCCGTTTAGCGCGTGTTTACAACAAGCTGTAAGAGCTTACTGGAAAAATTAACATCTCTTGCTAAGCTTATTAAAGGCTTATAACACCTTCAGGCGGCCAGTCCGCCTGATTTCATTTTATGGATAATCATTATGAATAAATCGCTGGTAGCGGTAGGCGTCATTGTTGCGCTAGGCGTAGTCTGGACAGGCGGCGCATGGTATACAGGCAAGAAGATAGAAACCCATCTCGAAGACATGGTCGCGCAGGCGAACGCGCAACTCAAACTGACAGCTCCTGAATCCAACCTGGAAGTAAGTTATCAAAACTATCATCGCGGCGTATTCAGCAGCCAGTTGCAGCTGTTGGTGAAACCCGTTGCCGGAAAAGAAAATCCGTGGATTAAAAGTGGTCAGAGCGTCATCTTCAACGAATCAGTTGATCATGGCCCCTTCCCCTTTGCCCAGATTAAAAAACTGAACCTGATCCCGTCTATGGCATCAATTCAAACCACGCTGGTCAATAACGAAGTAAGCAAGCCACTGTTTGATATGGCAAAGGGTGAAACGCCTTTTGAGATTAACTCCCGCATTGGTTATAGCGGTGATTCCAGTTCCGATATTTCGCTCAAGCCACTGAATTACGAGCAAAAGGATGAAAAAGTCGCCTTTAGCGGCGGCGAGTTCCAGTTAAATGCTGACAGAGACGGTAAAACTATCTCCCTTTCAGGGGAGGCGCAAAGTGGTCGGATAGACGCGGTTAACGAATACAACCAGAAAGTGCAGTTGACCTTTAATAATCTGAAAACCGACGGTTCCAGCACGCTGGCAAGTTTTGGTGAGCGCGTAGGAAACCAAAAACTGTCGCTGGAGAAAATGACCATTTCAGTGGAAGGCAAAGAACTGGCACTGCTGGAAGGCATGGAGATCAGCGGTAAATCGGATCTGGTCAATGACGGTAAAACGATCAATAGCCAACTGGATTACTCGCTAAACAGCCTGAAGGTACAGAATCAGGATCTGGGCAGCGGCAAGCTGACTTTAAAAGTCGGCCAGATTGATGGCGAAGCCTGGCATCAGTTTAGTCAGCAATATAACGCGCAAACTCAGGCGCTTCTGGCACAGCCAGAGATTGCCAACAATCCCGAACTTTATCAGGAGAAAGTGACGGAAGCCTTCTTTAGCGCCCTGCCGCTGATGTTGAAAGGCGATCCGGTGATTACTATCGCGCCGTTAAGCTGGAAAAACAGTCAGGGTGAAAGTGCGTTGAATCTGTCGCTGTTCCTGAAAGATCCGGCAACGACAAAAGAAGCGCCGCAAACGCTGGCACAGGAAGTAGACCGCTCGGTTAAATCTCTGGATGCGAAACTAACCATTCCGGTGGGTATGGCAACTGAGTTGATGACTCAGGTAGCGAAGCTGGAAGGTTATCAGGAAGATCAAGCGAAAAAACTGGCGAAACAGCAAGTTGAAGGTGCATCAGCAATGGGGCAGATGTTCCGTCTGACCACCTTGCAGGACAATACCATCACCACCAGCCTGCAATATGCTAACGGTCAGATCACGTTAAACGGGCAGAAAATGCCACTGGAAGATTTTGTTGGCATGTTTGCGATGCCGGCATTAAACGTTCCGGCTGTACCCGCTATTCCGCAGCAGTAATTCACAGCCAAAATGCCGGAGATTTTTCTCTCCGGCGTTTTTTCTTACTTCAGCATAAAGTCATACTGAATACTCATTTTCACATCCCAGTAATTCAGGCGATCGCCCAGTGTACTGCCATCTCGCTTTTCCCGCCCTTTATCGGCAGCAAGAAAGAAATTCATCCCTTGTAACGGCCCTTCGCTGACCCGATAGTTCATACCACCTAAGATACCCGCGCCTTCAATCCGCACATCTCGTTTACTGGATTCATAGCCGCGAGTCACAATCGGTGCAAATGTCAGCGTAAATTGCGGAGTTAAACGATAATTGACGCCCAATTGCCAGGACTGCATTCCTTCACGGTTACGATCAAGACTTAATGAAAAGGGATAGCCAATGTCGGTGTCCACCACGGCACCATTCATTGCATGGCGCAAATAACCACCACTGCCAAATACGCTTCCCCACGGCGCATTCCAGGTCAATTGTCCACTAACCAACGCCGTTTCATTGGGCTGGCTGGTATTACGACTTAAACCTTCGAGTTGCGCGTAAAAGCCGAGCAACTCCCCTTTCAACGTATAATTCGGGTCGAGCGGTATGCTTTTCTCGAGAATACTTTGTATCTGATTGGAAACATCTTTCTGTACCGATGCCCCCAGAGAATAGCGACTGGTATCATCATGCCAACTGGCGGCTAAAAAAGAACGTGCGCGATGTTTATCGTATTTTCCCGTCTGGCTGTTATAAACCCCTTCATCACGAATACCGGTTGTTGAATCGGTCCATAAAAATACTCGTGACCGCCACATTCCCCACAGATCAATATTTGGCGTTAAAGCCCAGTAACCTAATGCTCCTTCAGAAACTGTCGGTAATGTACGTTGCGAACTGCCAGCAATTAACGGAATACGATAAGGTAAGCTACCATAACTATAATCCGTCCCGAAGCGACCTAATTTAAGCAGGCTATTTTCACTGGGTTTTATTTTTACTGCACCCAGGGCAAAGCCAAAACTTTTATCACCATCAAGATACCACCGGGTACTCATATCAGCACGAGCACCTAATTTATAAACATAATACGCCCCGCCTTCAACGCCAATAATATTGGAATAATAACCACTATTGAAATCGAGCAATCCTCCCTGTACCCATGCGTAAATATCTCTTCCCGCGCCAGCACTGGGCTTATCCGCCCTGCGCAATTCGTTTTTCAGTCTGATGCGTAGTCCCGCTTCATCGTCAGCCAGTTGCGCCGCGTAAGCAGAGGTAAGGCCAGAGGCAGCCGTCAGGCAAATAACGGCCATGGCCACTATTTTTCTCATAGTTGCACCTTTGATGTTCTGATTATTTTTATTGAATATTAATTAGTGATATCGGTGATTAATTGCTGCTGCATTTTTTTACGATTATCAATTTCAACCACGATTTCTTTGAATTTTTTATCCGTGAGAGGATAAAACCAGATAATGACGAATGCCAGCAGCATAAATCCGCAAGGTACTAAGGCAATTGATGTGCGGATGCCCATAATAACTTCCGGCGTTTGCACCTGATTGGCAATATATCCGCTTAATCCCAAAATAAAGGCAGGAATTGAACCTCCGATTGCCTGACCGCATTTACGGGTAAATGAGAATAGTGAATAGGTGAGCCCTTCTATTCGCACGCCGGTCAGGTATTCACCGTATTCTACAGTATCAGCTTCCAGTGCCCACATCACGGTCATGGTAACGCCCTGACCAATTGAAGCGATGGCCAACGCAACCAACGCCACCGGCAGTGACCAGACCGAAACCCAGAAGAACAGCAGATAACCGCAGGTTCCCAGCAAAGCGCCAATCAGGAAGGTATTCTTTTTACCGATCCTCGCGACCATCCCCGGCACCAGCGGTGCCGATGCCACAGTACCGACCAGGTTTTGCACCAGTACCAGCACAGTGAACAGCCCGGTATCATTTAACACATAGCGCACGTAGAACAACGACGAGGCGCTGACCGCGAAGGTCGAAATCAGCACACACAGCGCACCGATGCACAACATAAACAGCGGGCGATTCCGTTTCAGGGTTTGCAGACTGATCTTCAATGACGGCTGCGCCACGATACGTACCACATTCTCACGCGTCGATTTGAAGCAGATGAAGTAAAGCACCATTCCGGCAATCGCCAGCACAATCGTCCAGAAATGGTATACCGACACCATCTCTTCCGGACTGGAGTTCTTAATGCTCGGTCCTATCAGAAATGCCAGACAGACAAAGGTCAATGAAGCGGCAATCCCGCGAGCCGCGCCCAGACGGGCGCGGGATTGTGGTTGTTGGGTCATCGCGGTAGCAAGTGAACCATAAGGGATATTCACCAGGCTGTAGCAAAGCCCGAGGCCCATGTAGGTCAAATATGCATACACTACTTTGCTGCTATGGCTCCAGTCGGTCGGCACCCAGAATACCAGCACACTGAAGATCATTAACGGCGCAGTACCGAAGAGTAAAAACGGGCGGAATTTTCCCCAGCGGGTATTCACACTGTCCACCACTCGTCCGGCAAAGACGTCGGCGAAGGCATCGAATACCCGCACCAGTAACAGCATGGTGCCCGCCGCAGCGGCACCGACGCCAGCGACGTCGGTGTAGTAACTCAACAGGAAGAGCGCCCCCATTGCGAAGGCGAAGTTATTGGCGACGTCACCGAGGCTGTAGCCGACGATGGTGCGCCAGGAGAGTTGTTGATTCATTGTTTGCCTCCCTGCTGCGGTTTTTCACCGAAGTTCATGCCAGTCCAGCGTTTTTGCAGCAGAAAAGCCGCCGACTTCGGTTTGCGGTCGCGGGTGAAGATCCCTTTCTTGTTACCGCCAACGCGCAATATGCCTTGTGAGGTCGCAAAATCGGCGAAATTCCATACCTGTTCACCGACGACGGCGCTGACTCGATCAAAGACGCGGTGATACATATCCAGCCATGCACACTGATACTCTTCACTCCACATGTCGGTGTACATTGAGTGCAGCCCGGCTAACGTATCCACGCCGTATTCGGTGATGATAATCGGCTGATGCAGTTTCTCCTGCCAGGCCAGCAGTTCTTTTTCCAGTACCTTCTCTGCCGTTTCCAAATCGCCGCTTTGGACATACCAACCGTAATAACGGTTCAGACACAGCACATCAAAGAGATCGCTGATGGTATCGGTGTGAGCGTCGCAGAACATTACATTGACGCAGGTGATCGGACGCGTCGGGTCGAGTTTACGCGTTGCTTCCGCCAGTGGCGCGAAATATTCCCGTGCACCTTGCGGACGGGTATCCGGTTCGTTGGCAATACTCCACATCACCACGCTTGGGTGGTTTTTGTCACGCGCAATCAGCTCTTTAATCGCCTGTAAGTGCGCCTGCTGGGTTTCTCCGTTGACTGCCTCTTCGCTGTACAGTTCTTTCGGCTTGTTGCCCGCTTCGAAACCAATGCCTAAAGAGAGGTTAAAGCCTACAGCTGCAGTTTCATCAATCACCACGATGCCATGTTCATCTGCCCAGTCGAGCATCTCTTCAGCGTAAGGGTAATGCGAGGTACGGTAGGAGTTGGCCCCAATCCAGTCCATTAATGCGTGATCGTGCACCATCAGCACGTTATCGAATCCTTTGCCACGCAAATCCGCATCTTCATGACGACCAAAGCCAGTAAAATAGAACGGTTTGTGGTTAATCAGGAACTGCTCGCCCTTCACTGCCACTGACCGGATGCCGACGCGCAGCGGGTAGATATCACACTCTGTCTGGCTTTTGGCTGTGACGCACAGTTCATAGAGATAACCTTCACCCGGTTGCCAGAGGTGCGGATTCACCACTTGCAAAGTCCCGCTGGTGCCTTGTCCAGTTGCAACCACCTGTTGATCCGCATCACGCAGTTCAACGCTGACATCACCATTTGCCACCACCTGCCAGTCAACAGACGCGTGGTTACAGTCTTGCGCGACATGCGTCACCACGGTGATATCGTCCACCCAGGTATTCGGCGTGGTGTAGAGCATTACGCTGCGATGGATCCCGGCGTAGTTAAAGAAATCATGAAAGTAAGACTGCTTTTTCTTGCCGTTTTCGTCGGTAATCACCATTCCCGGCGGGATAGTCTGCCAGTTCAGTTCGTTGTTCACACAAACAGTGATACGTACACTTTTCCCGGCAATAACATACGGCGTGACATCGGCTTCAAATGGCGTATAGCCGCCCTGATGCTCCATCACTTCCTGATTATTTACCCACACTTTGCCGTAATGAGTGACCGCATCGAAACGCAGTACAATACGCTGGCCCGCCCAACCTTTCGGTATAAAGACTTCGCGCTGATACCAGACGTTGCCCACATAATTACGAATATCTGCATCGGCGAACTGATCGTTAAAACTGCCCGGCACAGCAATTGCCCGGCTTTCTTGTAACGCGCTTTCCCACCAACGCTGATCAATTCCACAGTTTTCGCGATCCAGACTGAATGCCCACAGGCCGTCGAGTTTTTTGATTTCACGGGTTGGGGTTTCTACAGGACGTAACATAAGGGACTCCTCATTAAGATAAAAATACTGGTCAACCTTTAATCTGATTAGTTAACCAATTCTGTGTTGCACACAGTTATCTGTGAGAAACCCATGGAAGAGAAATGGAAATAAAAAGAACTGACACCGCGATCAAAAAACCAAAAACTGCAATACCCACAGCGTGATATAGATCGCATTAATCTTTAAAACAGCGTTGACAGAAGCCATAAAATAAGCAATCGAACGTTCGTTCGAGTATCTTAAAAACGATAAACTCTCATGACATATGGCTACGACGAATATTTTGGGGGGAATTCTCCGAACCCGGGAAGGATAATTTTTGCACAGAGAAATTACGATATGAAACGCGGGCTCAGTTGTCACCAGCCCGCGGAAAGAGAGAGAATCAGGATGCGGTTAAGATACCGCCAATCATCGCGCGTAATCCCTGAGCAAACGACGCTTCACGCGCCAGATCTTCCGCTTCGATATCGGCCAGTACACCGTAGGTCAGATCCAGCAGTAAACGTGAAGTCATTGCCGTGTTGATGTCTGGGCTTATCTCGCCTTTTTGCTGGGCATCACGCATCCGCTGGGCAACAAATTCCGTGATCGTCATATGCTTATTTTTAAGCATGGCGGCGACCTGTGGGTTACGCATCCCTTCCGCCATAATTTCGACCACCAGCGCCCGTTGCCCAAAGGCCTCATGGGTGAGAGAGACAATAGACTCGACCATGTAGTCAACGAAATGAATCCCTTCAATCGGTTCCCGGAAACGGGCCAGCGCCCTCTCCTGGTCCTGTAAGATAATCGCCTGAATCAAGGCTTCTTTGGAGATGAAATGGTGATAGAGCGTCCCGGGACTAATGGCGCAAGATTTACAGATGGCTTTCATCGAGGCACTGTGAAATCCATTTTCTGAAAAAATCTCTCTGGCAGCATTGAGGATCCGGGTCCGTGTCGGTTGTGCTTCAGTCTGCATGTTATCCATCATTAAACCATTATAGTTAGCGTGAATAACTAGTTTACCGCGTTGTCAGGTGAGCGCCTATCATTGCTGTTGAATAGTGCGAAGGCACACTCTATTCGTATACTTTTCACTCGTAAATTGGTTAACCAATATCCGTGATTTGGTTGCCAGTTGTTTAGCAGAGACGTTGATGAGTTTATCCCGGTAAACAACACGGACGGTTGTTTACCGGTCCGTTAGTGTATTAATTGAGCTCCTGTACCCCACCACCGGAGACGGTGAGAATTTGTCCGCTTACCCAGCTGGCTGCAGGCGAGCAAAGGAATAGCGCCGCGTTAGCAATATCTTGCGGTTGGCCCAGACGTCTGATCGGCGTGTGCTGTAACATTTTTTGTTCAATTTCTGGTGTAATAACTGATTTCAGGGCATCGGTTAATATTGCCCCCGGCGCAATGCCATTCACCCGAATATTTTTTTCACCCAGGTCAAACGCCATATTTCTGACCAGATGACTGGCCGCAGCTTTAGATGATGCATAGGAGGTCATGTTGATATTTTTATTTTCTGCCGCCATAGAAGTAATGGTCAGAATAACGCCACCGCCATTTTTTTCCATTTCTGGCGCAACAAGTTGTGACAGATGGAAAAAAGAAAATACATTCAGTTCATAAGCGCGGCGAAAATCTGCCATTGGCATATCAAACGGTTTAGGACCACCGCCACCGGCGTTGTTAACCAGGATATCAACTTTACCCAGCTTACTGACGGCAAAGTCTGCCAGTGCAGAGAGTTCCTGTTCGGAAGTAATATCGCAGCGGCAGGCAAATGCCTGACCACCCAGTTGTTGAATTTCATCTACAACATGATTAGCTGCATCGGCGTTAATATCACTGACCACCACAGATGCGCCAGCTGTCGCGAATGTAATGGCGATTTCTTTACCAATACCTGCACCCGCACCTGTAATGATGGCGCATTTTCCGTCGAGTCTCAGGTTGTCAGAATTAAACACATAAACCTCCTGTGAACTTCAGTAAAAATAAAAGGCACCGCCTGTGTGCCACATTTTTTATCATTAACCTTGAGGAAAGGACACTACCAGGTATAGCAGATAAAGAGAGGATTATTTCGCCGCAATGAGCCGGGCGGGAATAATAAGATTGCGTGAATGCGTCTCTTCATGGGTGATTTTTTGCATCATGCGATCCGCAAGTGTGGTACCAAGTTCCCGCGCTGGCGTGCTGGCCCAGGTAACGGGTATATCATCAAGTGTGGTTGGCGTTGCATCGGTAAATGCCGCCAACGAAACCTGTTGCTCAAAGTAACGATCGACTCCGCTTTCCCCGCTTTGCCTCCCTGCTTTCAGCAAACCAAACCATGCCCCCATCGCAATAGTTTCGTTATAGCAAACCACGGCGCTGATGGTCGGGTTATGACGTAAAAGCGCCGTGATAGCTTCCGCGGCTTGCTTCTGGCTGGAAGTGCACTCCAGCACCCAATCGCTGTGAAACGGCAGGCCAAATTTTAGTAGAGTCGCACAATAGCCCCCCACCCGTTCTGCCCGGGTTAATGAGGAACTTTGCCCTCCCAGCCAGGCGATACGCTGATGCCCATTGCGAATGAGATGCTCCGTCAACAACTGTGCAGCCTGCATGTTGTCCGGGCGAACCGTATCAACGTCATCAAGATAACTGGCACGGGAAGCGAAAATCACCGGGATAGCTTTTTCTTCTGCCATCCGTCGCAGGTCATCGCTGCTTCCTGCAGCCCCGGCAATTACCACACCATCGACCCCCTGATTCAGTAACAGTGAAAACCGTTGTGCCAGCTGCTCGCCGTCTTTACCGCCGTGAAGCAAAAAAACCATCCGTCCCTGCGCTTCCAGAGCTTCCGTCAATCCGGCCGTTAATTCGGCGTAAAACGGCGCAGATAAATCACGGACGATCAAACCAATGACGCCGCTTTGCCCGCCGCGCAGCGCCGACGCCTGACGGTTGCGCACAAATCCCAGCTCTTCAATGGCGGCGTTAACGCGTTCTCCTGTGGCGGTAGAGATTCGCCCTTTGCCACTTAGCACCAGCGAAACGGTACTTACCGACACGCCCGCAGCCAGCGCAACATCATGAATGGTTATTTTTTTGGCGGTAGCCATGCAGATGACCTACTCCCTGATTATGTGACAGATAAAACGTTTTACCTTTTATTTATCTTATACCCGCTATTATCGTTGCGTAATGTGATTTGTGCCTCACTAAAATTTGATAAAACGTTTTATCTTCTCGCGCAATTTACTGAATCCAGATTGTTCTCTACGAGGAGTCGTTTTATGACGGCGAAAACAGCACCGAAAGTCACGCTGTGGGAGTTCTTCCAGCAGTTAGGCAAAACCTTCATGCTACCCGTGGCATTATTGTCGTTCTGCGGCATTATGCTCGGCATTGGTAGTTCCCTTAGTAGCCACGATGTCATCACCCTGATCCCGGTCCTGGGCAACCCCGTGTTGCAGGCTATCTTTACCTGGATGAGTAAGATTGGCTCGTTTGCTTTTAGTTTCCTGCCAGTCATGTTCTGTATCGCCATCCCGCTGGGCCTGGCACGCGAAAACAAAGGTGTAGCGGCATTCGCTGGCTTCGTCGGTTATGCGGTAATGAACCTCGCGGTAAACTTCTGGTTGACCAATAAAGGCATTCTGCCAACCACAGACGCCGCAGTTCTGAAAGCCAATAACATCCAGAGCATTCTTGGGATCCAGTCGATCGATACAGGGATCCTCGGTGCGGTGATCGCCGGTATTATCGTCTGGATGCTCCATGAGCGTTTCCATAATATCCGCCTGCCGGATGCGCTGGCATTCTTCGGCGGTACGCGCTTCGTGCCAATCATCTCCTCGCTGGTGATGGGCCTTGTCGGTCTGGTGATTCCGTTAGTCTGGCCGATTTTCGCCATGGGTATTAGCGGCTTGGGCCATATGATAAACAGCGCGGGTGATTTCGGACCGATGCTGTTTGGTACCGGTGAACGTCTGCTGTTGCCGTTTGGTCTTCATCACATTCTGGTGGCATTAATTCGCTTTACCGACGCAGGCGGCACGCAGGAAGTCTGCGGTCAAACCGTCAGCGGCGCACTGACCATCTTCCAGGCGCAATTGAGTTGCCCGACCACTCACGGTTTTTCTGAAAGCGCCACGCGTTTCCTTTCGCAAGGCAAAATGCCTGCGTTTCTCGGCGGTCTGCCAGGTGCAGCGTTAGCTATGTATCACTGCGCGCGCCCGGAAAATCGCCATAAAATTAAAGGGCTGCTGATTTCTGGCCTGATCGCCTGTGTCGTTGGCGGCACGACCGAACCGCTGGAATTCCTGTTCCTGTTCGTAGCGCCAGTTCTGTATGTCATCCACGCGCTGTTAACCGGCCTCGGCTTCACCGTCATGTCTGTGCTCGGCGTCACCATCGGTAATACCGACGGCAATATCATCGACTTCGTGGTGTTCGGTATTTTGCATGGTCTGTCAACCAAGTGGTACATGGTGCCAGTGGTGGCGGCAATCTGGTTTGTCGTTTACTACGTCATCTTCCGTTTCGCTATCACCCGCTTCAATCTGAAAACCCCGGGGCGCGATAGCGAAGTTGCCAGCTCAATCGAAAAAGCCGTTGCCGGTGCGCCGGGTAAATCAGGTTACAACGTTCCGGCAATCCTCGAAGCCTTAGGCGGTGCCGACAATATTGTCAGCCTCGATAACTGCATTACCCGTCTGCGTTTGTCTGTGAAAGATATGTCGCTTGTTAATGTGCAGGCACTGAAGGACAATCGGGCAATTGGCGTAGTACAACTTAATCAACATAACCTGCAGGTTGTTATCGGGCCACAAGTTCAGTCAGTAAAAGATGAAATGGCCGGTCTGATGCATACTGTTCAGGCATAAGGATAAGATATGTTCGATTTTTCAAAGGTCGTGGATCGTCATGGCACATGGTGTACGCAGTGGGATTATGTCGCTGACCGTTTCGGCACTGCTGACCTGTTACCGTTCACGATTTCAGACATGGATTTTGCCACTGCCCCCTGCATTATCGAGGCGCTAAATCAGCGCCTGATGCACGGCGTGTTTGGCTACAGCCGCTGGAAAAACGATGAGTTTCTCGCGGCTATTGCCCACTGGTTTTCCACCCAGCATTACACCGCAATTGATACGCAGTCGGTGGTGTATGGCCCTTCTGTTATCTATATGGTTTCAGAACTGATTCGTCAGTGGTCTGAAAAAGGTGAAGGCGTGGTGATCCACACACCCGCCTATGACGCATTTTATAAGGTCATTGAAGGTAACCAGCGCACAGTAATGCCCGTTGCTTTAGAGAAGCAGGCTGACGGCTGGTTTTGCGATATGGGCAAGCTGGAAGCCGTGCTGGCGAAACCAGAATGTAAAATTATGCTTCTGTGTAGCCCACAGAATCCTACCGGGAAAGTGTGGACGTGCGATGAGCTGGAGATCATGGCTGACCTGTGCGAGCGTCATGGTGTGCGGGTTATCTCCGATGAAATCCATATGGATATGGTTTGGGGCGAGCAGCCGCATATTCCCTGGAGTAATGTGGCGCGCGGAGACTGGGCGTTGCTAACGTCGGGATCAAAAAGTTTCAATATTCCCGCCCTGACCGGTGCTTACGGGATTATAGAAAATAGCAGTAGCCGCGATGCCTATTTATCGGCACTGAAAGGACGTGATGGGCTTTCTTCCCCTTCGGTACTGGCGTTAACTGCTCATATCGCCGCCTATCAGCAAGGCGCACCGTGGCTGGATGCCTTACGCGTCTATCTGAAAGATAACCTGACGTATATTGCAGATAAAATGAACGCCGCGTTCCCTGAACTCAATTGGCAGATCCCGCAATCCACTTATCTGGCCTGGCTTGATCTACGTCCATTGAATATTGACGACAACGCGTTGCAAAAAGCGCTTATCGAGCAAGAGAAGGTCGCGATCATGCCGGGGTATACCTACGGTGAAGAAGGTCGTGGTTTTGTCCGTCTCAATGCCGGCTGCCCGCGTTCGAAACTGGAAAAAGGTGTTGCTGGATTAATTAACGCCATCCGCGCTGTTCGTTAACCCCAATTGCGCAACCTAAAAAATCGTTGCGCAATCGTGGATTTTTACCCTGCTTTGTTTTTATAATGGTGCGCACTTTTATATCCAGAAAAAGAGTGCGACCATGATTGATACCACCCTGCCATTAACTGATATCCATCGCCACCTTGATGGCAACATTCGTCCCCAGACCATTCTTGAACTTGGCCGCCAGTATAATATCTCGCTTCCTGCACAATCCCTGGAAACACTGATTCCCCACGTTCAGGTCATTGCCAACGAACCCGATCTTGTGAGCTTTCTGACCAAACTTGACTGGGGCGTTAAAGTTCTCGCCTCTCTTGATGCTTGCCGCCGCGTGGCATTTGAAAACATTGAAGATGCAGCCCGTAACGGCCTGCACTATGTCGAGCTGCGTTTTTCACCGGGCTACATGGCAATGGCACATCAGCTGCCTGTAGCGGGTGTTGTCGAAGCGGTGATCGATGGCGTACGTGAAGGTTGCCGCACCTTTGGTGTGCAGGCGAAGCTTATCGGCATTATGAGCCGGACCTTCGGTGAAGCCGCCTGTCAGCAAGAACTGGAGGCCTTTTTAGCCCACCGTGACCAGATTACCGCACTTGATTTAGCCGGTGATGAACTTGGTTTCCCGGGAAGTCTGTTCCTTTCTCACTTCAACCGCGCGCGTGATGCGGGCTGGCATATTACCGTCCATGCAGGCGAAGCTGCCGGGCCGGAAAGCATCTGGCAGGCGATTCGTGAACTGGGGGCGGAACGTATTGGACATGGCGTAAAAGCCATTGAAGATCGGGCGCTGATGGATTTTCTCGCCGAGCAACAAATTGGTATTGAATCCTGTCTGACCTCCAATATTCAGACCAGCACCGTGGCGGATCTGGCTGCACATCCGCTGAAAACGTTCCTTGAGCATGGCATTCGTGCCAGCATTAACACTGACGATCCCGGCGTACAGGGAGTGGATATCATTCACGAATATACCGTTGCCGCGCCAGCTGCTGGGTTATCCCGCGAGCAAATCCGCCAGGCACAGATTAATGGTCTGGAAATGGCTTTCCTCAGCGCAAAGGAAAAACGCGCACTGCGAGAAAAAGTCGCCGCGAAGTAACAAAAATGGATGGTGCTAATTGCACCATCCTCTTTTCACGCAAGGCACAGCGTCGCGCGATGTTTGGCGGATTCGATGCCCAGCTCAATCAACTCCATTACCTGGATTGCCTGACTTGCCGGAACCGGATTTTCACCATCGCCATTTAACGCATCACGAATAGCCGCATAGTAAGCCGGATAATTCCCCGGCACCGTCAACAGCGTTTCTTCGACACGTTCCTCACCTTCCACGCGGGTAAGTACGCCATCACGCATATCGTAGCCCCAGTCTTCCTGCGGCAGACGCTCGCCATTTTTCAGACGTTCTTCCTGTGGATCGAGGCCATATTTCACATAACTGCCTCGGGATCCATGCACGATATAACGTGCTGACTCAGCGGCTGCCAGCATGGTGCCGTGTAAAATGACTCGCCGCTGCGGATAGGACAAGATGGCGTGGAAATAATCAGTCGACTGCGCTCCGGGCCGTAACTGTGCCAAATCTACCGTCATGCTAACCGGTAAACCAAATAGCGTAATGGCCTGATCAAGAAGGTGCGGTGCTAAATCGTACCAGATACCGCTGCCAGGGCCGCCCTGTTCACGCCAACGATCGCGCACCTGCGGACGGAAGCGGTCAAAATGAGACTCAAAGTAAGCAACTTCACCCAGTACGCCTTCCGCGAGCAAACCTTTTAGCGTCAGGAAATCGCTATCCCAGCGACGGTTATGGAATACAGACAGCACACGCCCCAGGCTTTTTGCCAGCGCTTCCAGCTCTCGCGCTTGTGACAGTGTCACGGTAAAGGGTTTATCAACGACCACATGTTTACCCGCCTCAAGCGCCGCTTTGGCTAACGGGAAATGGGTATCGTTGGGTGTAGGGATGACAATCAGGTCTATGTTGGGATCGTTAAACAGATGCTTCGGCTCAGAGACAACCGTAACCGTTGGCCAGTCGGCTTTTACTTTTGTTTCATCGCTGCTGGAGATTACCGCCAGTTCCAGCCCGGGCGTGCCCGCAATCAGGGGCGCATGGAAGGTTTTGCTCGCATAACCATACCCAATCAACCCAACACGGATGTTGTCGCTCATGTCATTGCCTCTCATTGAAGTATGATGGCTATTTGACACTATCCTTTACCCTCGCTCAACAGTTTAATAACCTGCCAGCAATAAGGGATGTTGTTTAACTTAAGTCAAAAAAATAGCGAATTTTCCAACGACAAAAGCTAAATATCGCAAAAACCTCAGTAAAAATCTTGCTGGAGCTATTATTGCTAAGTAACATTTACCCCCTGAAGTTAATGGATCAATCAACAGAGATGTGGGCTGTAATGAATCGTCTTATTGAATTAACAGGTTGGATCGTTCTTGTCGTTTCAGTCATTCTTCTTGGCGTGGCGAGTCACATTGACAACTATCAGCCACCTGAACAGAGTGCTACGGTACAACACAAGTAAGCTCTACTCTTGTAGAGCGACATGCTGCCCGACCGGGTGCATGTTTTAACTTGTCGGATATTAAACCAGGAATTTATTATCTTGTTCGATGTTGTTGGTGATTGTCAGGGATAGTAAAGCGCGTTACTCTTTTCAGAGCAGTTTTTCATCCCTGAATATTTACCATCAGCGCATTCTTATTATTGTAATAATACAAACGTTCACTTTTGGTGAAATTTTATCATCACTAATAATACCTACCCCTTTGGTATTAATTATTTTATGGACCTTTTATGACTGTTCAGGACTACTTATTAAAATTTCGCAAAATCAGTTCACTCGAAAGTCTGGAAAAACTCTACGACCATCTTAATTACACCCTGACGGACGATCAGGAACTGATCAATATGTATCGTGCTGCCGATCACCGTCGCGCAGAGCTGGTTTCTGGCGGGCGTTTGTTTGACCTCGGCCAGGTACCGAAGTCCGTCTGGCACTATGTCCAATAAAGAAAGTAGCGATCGGTTATAAAAGCCTTATAATAACGCCCCTAAAATTAGATTTGCCTGTTTGCGTCGCTATTCTGGAGAACCTATGACCACCACAACGCCACAACGTATTGGAGGCTGGTTGCTTGGCCCATTGGCCTGGCTTTTAGTCGCTCTGTTAAGTACGACGCTGGCGTTGTTGCTGTATACCGCTGCGTTATCTTCTCCGCAAACATTTCAAACGCTCGGCGAACAAGCACTGACGACACAAATCTTATGGGGCGTTTCTTTTATTACCGCTATCGCCATGTGGTATTACACACTGTGGTTGACCATCGCTTTCTTTAAACGTCGGCGTTGTGTTCCTAAACACTATATTATCTGGCTGCTTATTTCCGTATTGCTGGCAGTAAAAGCGTTCGCTTTTTCACCCGTGGAAGATGGCATAGCTGTTCGCCAGTTACTGTTTACTTTGTTGGCAACCGCATTGATCGTCCCCTATTTTAAACGCTCGTCGCGGGTGAAAGCGACGTTTGTGAATCCGTAATAACCTTACAGTTAACCTGTTGTCGCCTGCTCTGGATTAACGGATAATAGGCGGCTTTTTTATTTCAGGCCGAAAAATGACTGACTACCTGTTACTGTTTGTCGGAACTGTACTGGTCAATAACTTTGTACTGGTCAAGTTTCTCGGCCTCTGTCCGTTTATGGGGGTTTCCAAAAAGCTGGAAACCGCGATGGGCATGGGGCTGGCTACAACGTTTGTGATGACGCTGGCGTCTATTTGCGCCTGGCTTATCGATACGTGGATTTTGATCCCGCTTAATCTGATTTACCTGCGCACCCTGGCGTTTATTCTGGTGATTGCTGTGGTTGTGCAGTTCACCGAGATGGTGGTGCGCAAAACCAGCCCGGTGCTTTACCGTCTGCTGGGGATTTTTTTGCCGCTTATCACCACCAACTGTGCAGTGCTCGGCGTGGCGTTGCTGAATATCAATCTCGGGCACAATTTCTTGCAGTCGGCGCTGTACGGTTTTTCCGCCGCTGTCGGTTTCTCGCTGGTGATGGTGCTCTTCGCCGCCATCCGCGAACGCCTTGCTGTGGCTGATGTCCCGGCACCTTTTCGCGGTAATGCCATTGCGTTAATTACCGCAGGTCTTATGTCTCTGGCCTTTATGGGCTTTAGTGGTTTGGTGAAGTTGTAATGAATGCTATCTGGATTGCCGTTGCCGCCGTGAGCCTGCTGGGCCTGGCGTTTGGCGCCATTCTGGGTTATGCCTCCCGCCGTTTTGCGGTGGAAGACGATCCGGTCGTTGAGAAAATTGACGAAATCTTACCGCAGAGCCAGTGTGGTCAATGCGGTTATCCCGGCTGTCGCCCCTACGCGGAAGCCATCAGCTGTAACGGTGAAAAAATTAACCGCTGCGCCCCAGGTGGCGAAGCTGTGATGCTAAAAATTGCTGAGTTGCTTAATGTCGAGCCACAGCCGCTGGATGGCGAAGCGCAAGAGCTAACGCCTGCGCGGATGGTGGCGTTTATTGATGAAAATAACTGTATTGGCTGCACTAAATGTATTCAGGCGTGTCCGGTAGACGCCATCGTTGGTGCTACCCGCGCCATGCATACGGTAATGAGTGATCTCTGTACGGGCTGCAATTTATGTGTTGACCCGTGCCCGACGCACTGCATCTCGTTGCAACCGGTTGCAGAAACACCTGACTCCTGGAAATGGGATCTGAACACCATTCCCGTGCGTATCATTCCCGTGGAACACCATGCTTAAGTTATTCTCTGCATTCAGAAAAAATAAAATCTGGGATTTCAACGGCGGCATCCATCCACCGGAGATGAAAACCCAGTCCAACGGTACGCCCCTGCGCCAGGTACCACTGGCGCAGCGTTTTGTCATACCACTGAAACAACATATTGGCGCTGAAGGTGAGTTGTGCGTTAGCGTCGGCGATAAAGTACTGCGCGGCCAGCCGCTTACCCGTGGACGCGGCAAAATGCTGCCAGTTCACGCGCCCACCTCGGGTACCGTTACGGCTATTGCGCCCCACTCTACGGCTCATCCTTCAGCTTTAGCTGAATTAAGCGTGATTATTGATGCCGATGGCGAAGACTGCTGGATCCCGCGCGACGGCTGGGACGATTATCGCTCTCGCAGTCGCGAAGAGTTAATCGAGCGCATTCATCAGTTTGGTGTTGCCGGGCTGGGTGGTGCGGGATTCCCGACAGGCGTTAAATTGCAGGGCGGCGGAGATAAGATTGAAACGTTGATTATCAACGCTGCTGAGTGCGAGCCGTACATTACCGCCGATGACCGTTTGATGCAGGATTGCGCGGCTCAGGTCGTAGAGGGTATTCGCATTCTTGCGCATATTCTGCAGCCACGCGAAATTCTTATCGGCATTGAAGATAACAAACCGCAGGCGATTTCCATGCTGCGCGCGGTGCTGGCGGACTCTCACGATATTTCTCTGCGGGTGATTCCAACCAAATATCCTTCTGGCGGTGCTAAACAATTAACCTACATTCTAACCGGGAAGCAGGTTCCACATGGCGGGCGTTCATCCGATATCGGCGTATTAATGCAAAACGTCGGCACTGCTTATGCAGTGAAACGTGCCGTTATCGATGGCGAACCGATTACTGAGCGTGTCGTGACCCTGACTGGCGAAGCAATCGCACGCCCGGGCAACGTCTGGGCACGGCTGGGTACGCCAGTGCGTCATTTATTGAATGATGCCGGATTCTGCCCCTCTGCCGATCAAATGGTGATTATGGGCGGCCCGCTAATGGGCTTTACCTTGCCATGGCTGGATGTCCCGGTCGTAAAGATTACCAACTGTCTGTTGGCTCCCTCTGCCAATGAGCTTGGCGAACCACAGGAAGAACAAAATTGCATCCGTTGTAGTGCCTGTGCTGACGCCTGCCCTGCGGATCTTTTGCCGCAACAGTTGTACTGGTTCAGCAAAGGTCAGCAACACGATAAAGCCACCTCGCATAACATTGCCGACTGCATTGAATGTGGGGCTTGCGCGTGGGTTTGCCCGAGCAATATTCCCCTGGTGCAATATTTCCGTCAGGAAAAAGCTGAAATTGCGGCTATTCGTCAGGAAGAAAAGCGCGCCGCAGAAGCCAAAGCGCGTTTCGAAGCGCGCCAGGCTCGTCTGGAGCGCGAAAAAGCGGCTCGCCTTGAACGACATAAGAGCGCAGCCGTTCAACCTGCAGCCAAAGATAAAGATGCGATTGCTGCCGCTCTGGCGCGGGTGAAAGAGAAACAGGCCCAGGCTACACAGCCTATTGTGATTAAAGCGGGCGAACGCCCGGATAACAGCGCAATTATTGCAGCACGGGAAGCCCGTAAAGCGCAAGCCAGAGCGAAACAGGCAGAACTGCAGCAAACTAACGACGCAGCAACCGTTGCTGATCCACGTAAAACCGCAGTTGAAGCCGCTATCGCCCGCGCCAAAGCGCGCAAGCTGGAGCAGCAACAGGCTAATGCGGAGCCAGAAGAACAGATCGATCCACGCAAAGCCGCCGTTGAAGCGGCTATTGCCCGTGCGAAAGCACGCAAGCTGGAACAGCAACAGGCTAACGCAGAACCAGAAGAACAGGTTGACCCGCGCAAAGCCGCCGTTGAAGCGGCTATTGCCCGCGCCAAAGCACGCAAGCTGGAACAGCAACAGGTTAACGCAGAACCAGAAGAGCAGGTTGACCCGCGCAAAGCCGCCGTTGAAGCGGCTATTGCCCGCGCCAAAGCACGCAAGCTGGAACAGCAACAGGCTAACGAAGAACCAGAAGAACAGGTCGATCCACGCAAAGCTGCCGTTGCCGCGGCTATTGCACGCGCCAAAGCACGCAAGCGGGAACAGCAACAGGCTAATGCGGTACCAGAAGAACAGGTTGATCCGCGCAAAGCGGCAGTTGCCGCGGCTATTGCCCGCGTTCAGGCCAAAAAAGCCGCCCAGCAAAAGGTTGTAAACGAGGACTAAATGGTATTCAGAATAGCTAGCTCCCCTTATACCCATAACCAGCGCCAAACATCGCGCATTATGCTGTTGGTGTTGCTCGCAGCCGTGCCAGGAATCGCAGCGCAACTGTGGTTTTTTGGTTGGGGTACTCTCGTTCAGATCCTGTTGGCGTCGGTCAGTGCTCTGTTAGCCGAAGCTCTCGTACTCAAACTACGCAAGCAGTCGGTAGCCGCAACGTTGAAAGATAACTCAGCATTGCTGACAGGCTTATTGCTGGCGGTAAGTATTCCCCCCCTCGCGCCATGGTGGATGGTCGTACTGGGTACGGTGTTTGCGGTGATCATCGCTAAACAGTTGTATGGCGGTCTGGGGCAAAACCCGTTTAATCCGGCAATGATTGGTTATGTGGTCTTACTGATCTCCTTCCCGGTGCAGATGACCAGCTGGTTACCGCCGCATGACATTGCGGTCAACATCCCTGGTTTTATCGACGCCATACAGGTTATTTTCAGCGGTCATACCACCAGTGGCAATGATATGAACACACTACGCTTAGGTATTGATGGCATTAGTCAGGCGACACCGCTGGATACATTTAAAACCTCTGTGCGTGCCGGTCATTCGGTTGAACAGATTATGCAATATCCGATCTACAGCGGTATTCTGGCGGGCGCTGGTTGGCAATGGGTAAATCTCGCCTGGCTGGCTGGCGGCGTGTGGTTGCTATGGCAGAAAGCGATTCGCTGGCATATTCCCCTCAGCTTCTTAGTAACGCTGGCGTTATGCGCAACGTTGGGCTGGTTGTTCTCACCAGAAACATTGGCAGCACCGCAAATTCATCTGCTGTCTGGAGCGACCATGCTCGGCGCATTCTTTATTTTGACTGACCCGGTTACTGCTTCTACGACCAATCGTGGTCGTCTTATTTTCGGCGCGCTGGCGGGTTTATTAGTCTGGTTGATCCGCAGTTTCGGCGGCTATCCTGACGGCGTGGCTTTTGCCGTCCTGCTGGCGAACATCACGGTTCCTCTGATCGATTACTACACGCGTCCGCGCGTCTACGGCCATCGCAAAGGGTAAACCATGCTGAAAACTATCCGAAAACACGGCATTACGTTGGCGCTATTTGCAGCGGGTTCAACAGGGTTAACTGCGGCCATCAACCAGATGACCAAAACGACGATTGCTGAACAGGCCAGTCTGCAACAAAAGGCGTTATTTGATCAGGTGCTGCCAGCCGAACGCTATAACAATGCGCTGGCACAGAGTTGCTATCTGGTAACTGCGCCAGAGTTAGGTAAAGGTGAGCATCGGGTTTACATCGCCAAACAGGATGACAAGCCGGTAGCCGCCGTTCTGGAAACAACCGCGCCAGATGGCTATTCCGGTGCGATTCAGCTGCTGGTGGGAGCCGATTTTAACGGCACGGTACTTGGCACGCGCGTGACAGAGCACCACGAAACGCCAGGGCTTGGCGATAAAATCGAACTGCGCCTTTCTGACTGGATCACCCATTTTGCGGGTAAAAAAATCAGTGGTGCGGATGATGCGCACTGGGCGGTGAAGAAAGATGGTGGTGATTTCGACCAGTTCACCGGCGCTACGATTACTCCCCGCGCGGTGGTTAATGCGGTAAAACGCGCCGGATTGTACGCTCAGACGTTACCGTCACAACTTTCTCAACTTCCTGCCTGTGGAGAATAAAGCGTGAGCGAAATTAAAGACGTTATTGTTCAGGGGTTGTGGAAAAACAACTCTGCGCTGGTCCAGCTGCTCGGCCTCTGTCCGCTATTGGCGGTCACGTCCACTGCCACTAACGCTCTGGGTTTAGGACTTGCGACTACGCTGGTACTGACGCTGACCAACTTGACCATTTCGACGCTGCGTCACTGGACGCCAGCCGAGATCCGCATTCCCATTTACGTGATGATCATCGCCTCGGTGGTCAGCGCTGTACAGATGCTGATCAACGCCTACGCCTTTGGTCTGTATCAATCGTTAGGGATTTTTATTCCGCTGATTGTCACTAACTGTATCGTTGTGGGCCGCGCTGAAGCCTTCGCCGCAAAAAAAGGTCCGGCGCTTTCGGCACTGGACGGCTTTTCAATTGGTATGGGCGCAACCTGCGCCATGTTCGTGCTGGGTTCACTACGCGAAATTATCGGCAATGGCACGTTGTTTGACGGTGCAGATGCGCTGTTAGGTAGCTGGGCCAAAGTATTACGCGTGGAGATTTTCCACACCGACTCCCCTTTCCTGCTGGCAATGCTGCCACCAGGTGCATTTATTGGCCTGGGACTGATGCTGGCAGGGAAATACCTGATTGATGAAAGAATGAAAAAGCGCCGTGCTGAAGCAGCTGCCGAACGTGCATTGCCAAACGGTGAAACAGGGAATGTCTGATGAACAAAGCAAAACGCCTGGAGATCCTCACTCGCCTGCGTGAGAACAATCCTCATCCCACCACCGAGCTTAATTTCAGTTCGCCTTTTGAATTGCTGATTGCCGTACTGCTTTCCGCTCAGGCGACCGATGTCAGTGTTAATAAGGCGACGGCGAAACTCTACCCGGTAGCGAATACGCCTGCAGCGATGCTTGAACTGGGCGTCGAAGGGGTGAAAACCTATATCAAAACCATTGGGCTTTATAACAGCAAAGCAGAAAATATCATCAAAACCTGCCGTATCTTACTGGAACAGCATAATGGCGAGGTTCCGGAAGATCGTGCTGCGCTTGAAGCCCTGCCTGGTGTAGGTCGTAAAACAGCCAACGTCGTATTAAACACTGCATTCGGCTGGCCGACTATTGCTGTCGACACGCACATTTTCCGCGTTTGTAATCGTACTCAATTTGCGCCGGGGAAAAACGTCGAACAGGTAGAAGAAAAGCTACTGAAAGTGGTTCCGGCAGAGTTTAAAGTCGACTGCCACCATTGGTTGATCCTGCACGGGCGTTATACCTGTATTGCCCGCAAGCCTCGCTGTGGCTCTTGTATTATTGAAGATCTTTGTGAATACAAAGAGAAAGTTGACATCTGAAGAAAAGGGGTAACACCGATTACCCCATTGATAACCTTTCTTTATCCTCTTTTAAAACATCTTTTTAACGTCAATGATGCCATTGCTTAGCGTTATCATCAGGTAATCCGTTTGCGGATAACCAAAAACGCAGGTTAATTGTTTTTTTAATAGCGAAATTTTCTATTCATTCGTGATCAAGATCACGATGCTGTGGCAATGTAAAAACATTGCAAGAACTAGGTTAAAATCATTTAAATTTACACACGCAACAAATATTGACCTACAAAACATTACACTGGCTATTTTTCAGAAACTGGACTATCTCACTAGGAAAAACGCTAAATAGCAGAACATATCGCCGTTAAGCCATCATCCCCCTCTCAGGGTAGTGAAAAAATCTGCCGTTACGTTTTTTGAAAAATTTAACGCTGGATAACATTTCCCGGAATGGTTGAATTCCCCGCCTCAGTTATATGTAACAGATTATTACAAAGGACTTGTCTGAAAGTGCAAGATAGTGAACATTACCTGCCGTTTCCCCTCCCACTATAACAATTGCGCGTATGTTTTTTAGGCATAACGCGAGAAAGCACCCCCGTTAATATGGGATGTAAAAAAAGAGGTAAAAGTGTCCACTGCAAACCAAAAACCAACTGAAAGCGTCAGTTTGAACGCTTTCAAACAACCGAAGGCGTTCTATCTCATCTTCTCGATTGAGTTATGGGAACGTTTTGGTTATTACGGCCTACAAGGAATTATGGCTGTTTACCTGGTTAAACAACTGGGTATGTCTGAAGCGGATTCAATCACCCTTTTCTCTTCCTTTAGTGCCCTGGTTTATGGTCTGGTCGCTATCGGCGGCTGGTTAGGTGACAAGGTACTGGGTACTAAACGCGTAATTATGCTTGGCGCTATTGTGCTGGCGATTGGTTATGCTCTGGTTGCCTGGTCTGGTCACGACGCCGGTATCGTTTATATGGGTATGGCGGCTATTGCGGTCGGTAACGGCCTGTTTAAAGCTAACCCGTCTTCTCTGCTTTCTACATGCTATGAGAAAAACGACCCGCGTCTGGACGGTGCATTCACCATGTACTACATGTCCGTCAACATCGGCTCTTTCTTCTCTATGATCGCCACCCCGTGGCTGGCCGCGAAATACGGCTGGAGTGTTGCGTTTGCGTTGAGCGTTGTAGGCCTGCTGATCACTATCGTTAACTTCGCCTTCTGCCAACGCTGGGTTAAACAGTACGGTTCAAAACCAGACTTCGAGCCTATCAACTACCGTAACCTGCTGCTGACCATTATTGGTGTTGTGGCACTGATCGCTATCGCCACCTGGCTGCTGCACAATCAGGAAGTTGCGCGTATGGCGCTGGGCGTTGTTGCCTTTGGTATCGTGGTTATCTTCGGTAAAGAAGCCTTCGCGATGAAAGGTGCTGCGCGTCGTAAAATGATCGTTGCCTTTATCCTGATGCTCGAAGCCATTATCTTCTTCGTGCTGTACAGCCAGATGCCAACGTCACTGAACTTCTTTGCGATTCGTAACGTTGAACACACCATTCTGGGCCTGGCCGTAGAACCTGAGCAGTATCAGGCACTGAACCCGTTCTGGATCATCATTGGTAGCCCGATTCTGGCCGCTATCTATAACAAGATGGGCGATACCCTGCCGATGCCAACTAAGTTTGCAATCGGTATGGTGATGTGTTCTGGTGCGTTCCTGATTCTGCCGCTAGGTGCAAAATTCGCGTCTGACGCAGGTATCGTGTCTGTAAGCTGGCTGGTCGCAAGCTATGGCCTGCAGAGTATCGGGGAACTTATGATCTCTGGTCTGGGTCTGGCAATGGTTGCTCAACTCGTTCCGCAGCGTCTGATGGGCTTCATTATGGGTAGCTGGTTCCTGACCACTGCCGGTGCAAACCTGATTGGTGGTTATGTTGCGGGTATGATGGCTGTGCCGGATAACGTTACCGATCCACTGATGTCACTGGAAGTCTATGGTCGCGTATTCTTGCAGATTGGTGTCGCTACTGCCGTTATTGCAGTACTGATGCTGCTGACCGCGCCGAAACTGCACCGCATGACGCAGGATGACGCTGCAGACAAAGCGGCGAAAGCTGCTGTAGCGTAAAATTCAGGGAAACTCTTTTACAAGCCGCTAACTTTTCGTTAGCGGCTTTTTTTTTGTTCAGCAACGCACTACCATACTTTAAACCACAGACAAAAGGAGTTACCGATGAAATTGTTCTACAAACCGGGCGCCTGCTCTCTCGCTTCCCATATCACCCTGCGTGAGAGCGGAAAGGATTTTACGCTCGTCAGTGTGGATTTAATGAAAAAACGTCTCGAAAACGGTGACGATTACTTTGCCGTTAACCCTAAGGGACAGGTGCCTGCATTGCTGCTGGACGATGGTACTTTGCTGACGGAAGGCGTAGCAATTATGCAGTATCTTGCCGACAGCGTCCCCGACCGCCAGTTGCTGGCACCGGTAAACAGTATTTCCCGCTATAAAACCATCGAATGGCTGAATTACATCGCCACCGAGCTGCATAAAGGTTTCACGCCTCTGTTTCGCCCTGATACACCGGAAGAGTACAAACCGACAGTTCGCGCGCAGCTGGAGAAGAAGCTGCAATATGTGAACGATGCACTGAAGGATGAGCACTGGATCTGCGGGCAACGATTTACAATTGCTGATGCCTATCTGTTTACGGTTCTGCGCTGGGCATACGCGGTAAAACTGAATCTGGAAGGGTTAAAGCACATCGCGGCATTTATGCAACGTATGGCTGAACGTCCGGAAGTACAAGACGCGCTGTCAGCGGAAGGCTTAAAGTAATAGCCATCGGCCCACAGGCTGTTGTGGGCCGAAATGAGATATTTCAGAGCTTTGTTGCGCTGAAATAATGTTCTGGTTTGGCAATACGATCCTGAGCAGCAACCACTTGCAGCTCATATTCCTGCATTGCTTTGGTGGTCACCATGATTTCGTATACTGCAGCGGTCACATGTTCCAGGGCCTCCTGCAGCGTTGCCCCCTGAAGCAGTTTCACCAGCAGTAAACCGCTCGTCACATCACCGACACCTACCGGTTGGCGCATACCAAAATCCACCAGCGGACGGCTGATATGCCAGGCTTCATCGGCGGTAACCAGCAGCATTTCAAAACGGTCACGGCTGTAGCCAGCCCGCGCCAGGTGTTTAACCAACACAATTTGTGGCCCTTGCGCAATGAGTTCACGCGCTGCCAGAACCGCTTCTTCGACGTTATTTACCGGATGCTCACAGAGTATCTCCAGCTCAACCAGATTCGGCGCAATGATATCGCTGGCAGGCAAACCGTGACGCACATGAAACTCTGCGACACCCGGTGCAACGATGCAGCCTTTTTCCGGATGACCCATTACCGGATCGCAAAAATATTTCGCCTGCGGATTCGCTGCTTTCACCTGACGAACGATACCGAGGATATGTTCACCCTGCTCCGCCGAACCCAGATAGCCACTTAATACGGCATCACAGGTGTGTAATTTATCAATGGCGGCAATGCCTTGCACAATTTCGGTTAAATGGCTGGGCGGCATCACGCAGCCAGTCCATTTGCCGTATTGAGTGTGATTAGAAAATTGAACGGTGTTCAGCGGCCAGACATTCGCGCCCAGGCGGCGCATCGGAAACTCTGCCGCACTGTTACCCGCATGACCATAAACAACGTGAGACTGGATAGCGAGAATATTTTTCATCATGTTCCCTGTATAAAAACCAGGGGGAGTGATTTCTCACTCCCCCTTTCCACTTAATGCATTATTTCCAGCAAATCAGACAGTAATTCTTTTTGCCGCGACGCAGTAAGGTAAAACGACCAAACAGACGATCTTCTTCTTTAAAGAAGTATTCAGGATCGGACTGTTTTTCACCGTTAATGGTGATGGCATTGGAGGCGATAGTTTTACGCGCCTGACCACGGGAAGGTTGCAGTTCGGAATCGACCAGCGCCTGCATCAGGTCTGCACCTTTTTCCATCTCAACCATCGGTACGCCGTCCTGCGCCAGCTGTTCGAAGTCCGCTTCACTCAGCGCACTCAAGGAACCACTGAACAGACATTCGGTAATACGTTTTGCTGCCTGCAAACCTTCTTCACCGTGAACCAGACGTGTCACCTGTTCCGCCAGTACATACTGGGCGCGCGGTGCTTTACCACTGTTTTTATCTTCTTCTTCCAGCGCGTTGATCTCTTCAATGCTCATAAAGGTGAAGAACTTCAGGAAGCGGTAAACGTCGGCATCCGCAGTGTTGATCCAGAACTGGTAGAATTTGTACGGACTGGTTTTCTTCGGATCTAACCAGACTGCGCCGCCTTCAGTTTTACCAAATTTGGTGCCGTCTGCTTTGGTGATCAGCGGAACGGTCAGGCCAAACACCTGATTCTGATGCAGACGACGGGTCAGGTCGATACCAGAAGTGATGTTACCCCACTGGTCAGAACCACCAATTTGCAGCACCACACCGTACTGTTTGTTCAGACAGGCAAAGTCATAACCCTGCAACAGGTTGTAGGAAAACTCAGTGAACGAAATCCCCTGATCTTCACGGTTGAGACGCTGCTTAACCGCTTCTTTGTTGATCATCTGGTTAACGGAGAAGTGTTTGCCAATATCGCGCAGGAAGGTCAGCACATTCATATTGCCGAACCAGTCATAGTTGTTCGCCGCGATAGCAGAGTTTTCTCCACAGTCGAAATCGAGGAACGGGGCAACCTGCTTGCGGATTTTGTCCACCCATTCCTGAACAGTTTCTTCGGTGTTCAGCTTACGCTCAGCAGCTTTGAAGCTCGGGTCGCCAATCAGCCCCGTCGCGCCGCCTACCAGCGCAACCGGCTTGTGGCCCGCCTGCTGGAAGCGTTTCAGGCATAACAATGGAACAAGATGCCCCAAATGCAAGCTGTCAGCGGTAGGATCGAAGCCGCAATAGAGCGCGATCGGGCCTTGCGCCAGTCGCTCTGCTAACGCTTCCTCGTCCGTCACCTGGGCTACCAGCCCCCGCTCTTGCAATTGTTTAATCAAGTTACTGCTTGCCATCAAAATCTCCATGTATATAACGACTGCACCTTTGCCGGTACACGACTTTTCGCCAGATGCGAAAGAGACATAGAATAAAGTGCCAGAATCAGGAGTACCAGCGATTAAAGCAAGATTTTTGCATCTTTTCAGGGGGCAAGACGATCAATCTTCCACGCATCATTTTCACGCTGGTACAAAAAGCGGTCATGCAGGCGATGCTCACCGCCCTGCCAGAACTCAATCTGTTCAAGGCTGACGCGAAAACCGCCCCAAAAACTCGGCAATGGCACTTCGCCCTGTTGAAACTTCTGCTTCAGCTCCAGGAATTTACTTTCAAGGATACCGCGGGCAGAAATGCGACTGGACTGCTTCGAAACCCATGCACCAATCTGGCTATCACGGGGGCGACTATGAAAATATTTCATCACTTCGAGAGTCGAAAGTCGTTCCGCTTTACCGATCACCATCACCTGGCGCTCAAGGGTATGCCACGGGAACAGCAGGCTAACGCGCGGATTATTTTCGATTTGATGTGCTTTACGGCTGCCGAGGTTAGTGTAAAACACCATGCCTTTTTCGTCGTAATGTTTGAGTAAAACGATGCGCTGATAAGGCTGACCATGTTCATCCACGGTAGCGACCACCATCGCGGTAGGGTCCGCCAGTTTGGCTTCACACGCCTGAGAGAGCCAGCGTTCAAAAAGGGTTAATGGATCGGCGGGAAGATCGCGGCGGCGTAATCCGCCTTTGGTGTATTCACGGCGCAGATGCGCGATTTGCTGCAATTCGTCGTTATCAGACATGGTTTTCTTTACGGATTGTCAGTGGGTGACGCTATTGTGCGCCGCCCCTGGAAAAATCTCAACGCTGTGGATTTTGTAACTGACAGTTATTCAAGACGATGCGGTCGCGTTTATAGACAGTCGCTTCCTCGCCTTTCGACCAGAAAACATAGATCCCGTCGGTGTAACGTGCACCAGACGCAGAAATGCCCTGTTTGAGATGCAGTAGTTGATTATCGTAAACAAAACTGACTTCCTGGCGCGGATTATTCAGTTTGACCGTCAACGGTTTTTCATCACACTGGTATTCCAGCGTATCGGTTTGCATGCGCTCAACCAGTTGATTGAACGCGCTACAGCCGGTGAGAAGGACCGGCAAACAGATCAGTAACAGTTTTTTCATAGACATATCCCGAAGACTTTCCTGGTCTGGAGGGCAATACGCCCTCCCTAACGTTCCAAGTGTAACGGCAGACGCGGTAAGAAAAATTCAGTTAACTCTGATATCACAGGTTAGCGGGGAAAATAGCCCCCAGTACCGTCTCCTGGCTTGCGCCAGTGACGGAAGGCAGATTTCCTGGTAATCCCGCCAGCGTCCGCCAGGCAAGCCAGGCGAAAGCCAATGCTTCCATGTCATCGCCACTAATGCCAACGGCATCGGTGGTGGTGACTTCTATGCCTGGCAGTAATGCCGCCAGACGCGCCATGAGTAGCGGATTACGACTTCCTCCACCACATACCATCAATCGTTCGCAGCCACCGCTCAACAAAACTTGTTCAGAAATGGTCACGGCGGTGAGTTCTGCCAGTGTCGCCTGTACATCACGGGGATCAACACCCGGAAAATGGCGCAAATGGCGCTCCAGCCAGCCGTAGTTAAAGTATTCGCGTCCGGTGCTTTTCGGTGCAGGTTGCGAGAAATACGGGTCGCTGAGCATATTTTGCAGCAGTGGGAGAATGACTTTACCCGCCCGTGCCCACTCGGCATCTTTATCGTAAGGTTTACCTGCCTGACGCCAGATCCAGGCATCCATCAGCATGTTACCAGGGCCGGTATCGTAGCCCCCTACCGGCTGCCCAGGAATGAGCAGTGACAGATTGGCGATGCCACCAATATTGAGCACCATTCGTCGCTCGGTTGGATGAGCCAGCAGCGCATGATGGAACGCAGGTACCAGCGGTGCGCCTTGTCCTCCCAAGGCAATATCGCGACGGCGAAAATCACCGACAACCGTAATTCCGGTGCGTGCCACAATTTGATTGTTATCGCCAATCTGTAAAGTGTGTGGTGCCACGCCCGTCGGTTCATGCCAGACGGTTTGACCGTGACAGCCGATCGCAACGATATCTCTCGCCTGCAGGTTTTGTTCCTTAAGCAAGGCATTGATCGCATCAGCAAAAAGTCGCCCGAGTTGAGTATCAAGCTGTCCAAACTGCGAAAGTGTAAGCTGCTGGCCCTGGCAAATATCCAGTACAGCCTGTTTCAGAGACACCGGGATCGGCCAGCTCAAACTTGCCAGCTGTGCGACCCGGTGTTCATCAATTGTCGCCAACACAACATCAACACCATCAAGGCTGGTGCCTGACATAACGCCAATAAAGCGGCCCGATTTCATAGTTCATCCTTTTTCAATCTGACGTTTGCGCACCACTCAAACATAAACTTTTCGTGAATACTATGCGGAATGACCGATTTTTACCGTTGGTAGTAAAACATTATCTTCAAATCAATAATCATCATGAATGTTTTGTTTATAATTGGTTGATCCTACTTTCATTATGATTTGCTCATATTTGGTAGAACATGTAACCATGGATTCACATATGCCATATACTTTGACCATGAGGGATGCTTGCGTGGCGTTTCATGGTGAACAGGAGATTTTTCAATGATTAAACGCGTATTGGTTGTTTCAATGGTAGGTCTGTCTCTTGTCGGTTGTGTTAATAACGACACCCTGTCAGGGGATGTTTATACCGCTTCTGAAGCGAAACAAGTACAGAATGTCAGCTATGGCACCATCGTTAACGTACGTCCGGTACAGATTCAGGGCGGTGATGATTCCAACGTTATCGGCGCAATTGGCGGTGCTGTTCTTGGTGGTTTCCTGGGGAATACTGTTGGTGGCGGAACCGGGCGTTCTCTGGCTACTGCTGCAGGCGCTGTTGCAGGTGGCGTAGCCGGTCAGGGCGTACAGAGTGCAATGAACAAAACGCAGGGTGTCGAGCTGGAAATTCGTAAAGACGATGGTAATACCATCATGGTGGTACAGAAACAAGGCAACACTCGTTTCTCTCCGGGCCAACGTGTCGTACTGGCCAGCAATGGCAGTCAGGTGACCGTTTCCCCGCGCTAAATAAGTTTGCGTGTGGTCAGGTTACTGACCACACGCCCCCTTTATTTCACCCTTTGGCCTGTAACTCAATGATATTATGCTCAAGTTTTGCGATGAGCTTAATCAGTTGTTCCAGTTCCTCTGCGGAGATGCCATGTAAAATTTCCGCGCGGGTTTTGTTAATAACAGCTTCCATTTCGCTGATCAGCGGCTCTGCCTTTTCCGTCAGTTTAATACGTTTAGCCCGACGATCGCTGGCACAAGTTTGACGCGAAATTAACCCTTTTTCTTCCAGTTGGTCCAGAGTACGGACCAGTGATGGCTGCTCGATGCCAATCGCTTTTGCCAGTTGAATTTGCGACTGGTCTGGAGGTAACTGATGGATATTGTGTAACGTAACCCAATGGGTTTGTGTTAACTCCAGCGGTTTCAGGCGATGGTCTATCAGAGCACGCCATATGCGCACCAACCGTGCCAGATCAGAACCTAGTGGCGATTCCAATTTCATCTCCTTATAATTAGCTTGCTAAGATATTATGCGGCTTTTAGAATAGTGTGCAGCAATTGTATTGCTAAAACAAATGTATTGCTGCATTTGGTTACCGTCAGACATATTTTTCAGAAATTGCGCGTAAATTTTTCGCACTTAAAGAATATTTATTAATCTAACGCAATATATTCGGTCGTAAAGGAATCTACTTTGTGAAGTTTATGCTCAATGCAACAGGATTGCCCTTACAAGATCTGGTGTTCGGTGCGTCCGTCTACTTTCCTCCATTTTTCAAAGCCTTCGCGTTTGGATTCGTCATCTGGCTTGTCGTACACCGCCTGCTTCGTGGCTGGA
Organism: Escherichia sp. HH41S; assembly: GCF_009820115.1. NCBI lineage: Bacteria > Pseudomonadati > Pseudomonadota > Gammaproteobacteria > Enterobacterales > Enterobacteriaceae > Escherichia > Escherichia sp. HH41S. Next base: position 231,754 of record NZ_VNXE01000119.1, on the reverse strand, counting down.
TCTACGCCGGTGACATCTGGCATCCCTTGTTAATGGATTTATCGCTGTTTGCGATTTGCGTTTGCCTTTCCCTGGCAATACTGATTGCGTGGTAACTATGTCAATTAAAACAATTAAGTATTTCTCAACAATCATTGTAGCGGTAGTTGCGGTTCTTGCCGGATGGTGGCTGTGGAATTATTACATGCAATCTCCGTGGACACGCGACGGGAAAATACGCGCAGAACAGGTTTCTATCACCCCTCAGGTGTCGGGACGTATTGTTGAGCTGAATATAAAAGACAACCAACTGGTTAACGCGGGGGATCTTCTGCTCACGATCGATAAAACGCCCTTTCAGATCGCCGAGCTGAACGCACAGGCTCAGCTGGCGAAAGCGCAATCTGACCTCGCAAAAGCCAATAACGAAGCGAATCGTCGTCGTCATCTCTCACAAAATTTTATTTCTGCCGAAGAACTCGATACCGCTAACCTCAATGTTAAAGCGATGCAGGCCAGTGTTGATGCCGCACAGGCGACGCTGAAACAGGCACAATGGCAACTGGCGCAAACGGAAATTCGCGCCCCGGTGAGTGGATGGGTGACTAACCTCACTACCCGCATCGGCGATTACGCTGACACCGGGAAACCGCTGTTTGCCCTTGTCGACAGCCACTCGTTTTACGTCATTGGTTATTTTGAAGAAACCAAATTGCGCCATATCCGTGAAGGGGCACCAGCACAAATTACCCTTTATAGTGACAACAAAACGTTACAGGGTCACGTTTCCAGTATCGGTCGGGCGATTTATGATCAGAGCGTTGAAAGTGACTCAAGCCTTATTCCGGATGTGAAACCTAACGTCCCCTGGGTTCGCCTCGCCCAACGTGTTCCGGTCCGCTTTGCGCTGGATAAAGTCCCAGGCGATGTCACGCTGGTGTCGGGCACCACCTGTAGCATTGCCGTAGGTCAATAATGAGTGCATCGTCATGGTCCTTGCGCAATTTGCCCTGGTTCAGGGCCACGCTGGCGCAATGGCGTTATGCGTTACGCAATACCATTGCCATGTGTCTGGCGCTGACGATTGCCTATTATTTGAATCTTGATGAGCCCTATTGGGCGATGACCTCGGCTGCCGTGGTTAGCTTTCCCACCGTTGGCGGTGTCATCAGCAAAAGCCTCGGACGCATCGCTGGCAGTTTGCTGGGAGCCATTGCAGCACTGATTCTTGCCGGACATACGCTCAACGAACCTTGGTTTTTTCTATTGAGTATGTCGGCGTGGCTTGGCTTTTGTACCTGGGCCTGTGCGCACTTCACGAATAACGTCGCGTATGCATTTCAACTGGCGGGCTACACGGCTGCCATCATCGCCTTTCCGATGGTTAATATTACTGAGGCCAGCCAGCTGTGGGATATCGCTCAGGCGCGCGTTTGCGAGGTGATTGTCGGTATTTTGTGCGGCGGCATGATGATGATGATCCTGCCTAGCAGTTCCGATGCTACAGCCCTTTTAACCGCATTGAAAAACATGCACGCCCGATTGCTGGAACATGCCAGTTTACTCTGGCAGCCTGAAACAACCGATGCCATTCGTGCAGCACATGAGGGGGTGATTGGGCAGATACTGACCATGAATTTGCTGCGTATCCAGGCTTTCTGGAGCCACTATCGTTTTCGCCAGCAAAACGCACGCCTTAATGCGCTGCTCCACCAGCAATTACGTATGACCAGTGTCATCTCCAGCCTGCGACGTATGTTGCTCAACTGGCCCTCACCGCCAGGTGCCACACGAGAAATTCTCGACCAGTTGCTGACCGCGCTCGCCAGTTCGCAAACAGATTTTTACACCGTCGCACGTATTATTGCCCCGCTACGCCCGACCAACGTCGCCGACTACCGGCACGTCGCCTTCTGGCAGCGACTACGCTATTTTTGCCATCTTTATCTGCAAAGCAGTCAGGAATTACATCGTCTGCAAAGCGGCGTAGATGATCATGCCAGACTCCCACGGACATCCGGCCTGGCACGTCATACCGATAACGCCGAAGCTATGTGGAGCGGACTACGAACATTTTGTACATTGATGATAATTGGCGCATGGAGTATCGCTTCACAATGGGATGCCGGTGCCAATGCATTAACGCTGGCCGCAATTAGCTGCGTACTCTACTCCGCCGTCGCGGCACCGTTTAAGTCCTTGTCACTGCTAATGCGCACGCTAGTGTTACTTTCGCTATTTAGCTTTGTGGTCAAATTTGGCCTGATGGTGCAGATTAGCGATCTGTGGCAATTTTTACTGTTTCTCTTTCCACTGCTGGCGACGATGCAGCTTCTTAAATTGCAGATGCCCAAATTTGCCGCACTGTGGGGGCAACTGATTGTATTTATGGGGTCGTTTATCGCTGTCACTAATCCTCCGGTGTATGATTTTGCTGATTTTCTTAACGATAATTTGGCAAAAATCGTTGGCGTCGCGTTGGCGTGGTTAGCGTTCGCCATTTTGCGTCCAGGGTCGGATGCTCGTAAAAGCCGTCGTCATATTCACGCGCTGCGCCGGGATTTTGTCGATCAACTAAGCCGCCATCCAACACTGAGTGAAAGCGAATTTGAATCGCTCAGTTATCATCACGTCAGTCAGTTGAGTAACAGCCAGGATGCGCTGGCTCGCCGTTGGTTATTACGCTGGGGTGTGGTGTTGTTGAACTGTTCTCATGTTGTCTGGCAATTGCGCGAATGGGATTCGCGTTCCGATCCGTTATCGCGAGTACGGGATAACTGTATTTCATTGTTGCGTGGAGTGATGAGTGAGCGTGGCGTTCAGCAAAAGTCACTGGCGGCCACACTTGCAGAATTACAGCGGATTTGCGACAGCCTTGCCCGTCATCATCAACCTGCCGCCCAGGAGCTGGCGGCAATTGTCTGGCGGCTGTACTGCTCGCTTTCGCAACTTGAGCAAGCACCGCCGCAAGGTACGCTGGCCTCTTAATTACTTAATTACACCGCAGGCATAGCGTTCACCGCCACCGCCCAGCGGTTTAGGTTGATCGGACATATTATCGCCACCAACGTGGATCATCAGCGCTTTATCTTTGACTTGATCCAGTGATTTCAGACGAGGCGCGATGGCGGCATCGGTTGCTTTGCCGTCATTATTGACTACCAGTGCAGGCAGATCGCCTAAATGTCCGGCACCTTCTGGCCCTTCATGTTTACCGGTATTTTGTGGATCAAGATGCCCGCCTGCGGATTCCGCGGCTGTGGCTTTGCCATCTTTGGTAGCTGGCTGGCAGCTTCCTTTGGCATGAATATGGAAGCCATGTTCACCGGGGGGTAATGCTTTCAGATCGGGCGAAAACTCCAGACCTTTATCGGTTTCAGTAATGGTGACGCTACCAATTGACTGCCCAACCCCTTGCGACGTGACGAGGTTCATCTCGACTTTTTCACTGGCAGCTTGCGCGCCGGTAGCAACAACCAGCGCCAGAATAGCCAGACTAAAACGTTTCATAGGACCTCCGTTCATTGTGCATTCCTGAATAAGTGTAAACCAGTGACACATTTTTGAACGGCGGCTATTCCTAAAAGTGCTTACGGTACGTCGTAACCCAGTGCCGCTTTACGGATACGGAACCATTGTTGGCGAGTCATTTTCAGGGTTTCTGCTTCAACAGCTGCTCGCACGCGCTCAATTTTACCGGAGCCGATTATCGGCAGCGGCTGCGACGGTAAACGTAAAACCCAGGCGTAAACCACCTGTTCAATAGAGCCCGCGTTTAACTCCTCCGCCACCACAGCCAGTTCATCACGCAGCGGCTGGAAATAATCATCATTAAACAGACGACCACCACCAAGGCAGGACCACGCCATCGGACGAACACGCAGTTGCTGCAGTTGGTCGAGCGTGCCATCCAACAGTAACGGCTGATGCACCGGGGATATTTCCACCTGATTAGTGGCAAGGGTAAACGGCAGACGTGATTGCAACAGCGCAAATTGCGCAGGCGTAAAGTTCGATACGCCAAAATGACGCACTTTGCCGCTCTGATGCAGATGCTTAAACGCGTCTGCCACTTCATCGGCATCCATTAACGGGTCTGGTCGGTGGATTAACAGCAGATCCAGATGATCGGTCGCGAGATTAATCAGCGACTGTTCGGCGCTCTTAATGATGTGATCGCGGTCAGTAATATAATGACCAATGACATTTTCTTCACGCGCGGTCGTCGCGATACCGCATTTGCTGACAATTTCCATCCGTTCACGCAGATGAGGTGCCAGTTTCAGCGCCTCGCCAAACGCCGCTTCGCACTGATAGCCACCATAAATATCAGCATGGTCCACGGTGGTCACGCCGAGATCCAGATGCTCTTCAATAAAACTGACCAGCTGGCGGGCGGACATATTCCAGTCCATCAATCGCCAGTAGCCCATCACAAAACGGGAAAACTCCGGGCCTTGCGGCGCAATAGTAATACGCTGAACCATAATCGCTTCCTCTTATCAGATATGAGAGGAGTATACGCAAGATTAGGCTCAAAAGAGTGATGGTTGCTCCGGTTCGTCTGATGACGCTGGCTTATTTGCACGTAATTTGCGCATTAACCGCTGCCGACAAAGGCGCAGTACCTCTTGTTTTTCGCCATCGCTCATTTTATTCCAGTTAAAACGCTCATCCCGACTGCGAAAGCAGCCGCGACAAAATCCGCGTTCGTCAGACTGGCAAATTCCCCGGCACGGGCTCTGGACGGGAAAGAACTCTAATTGCTCCGCCACTTCGCCCTCCTCAGATAAGATTATTACCACTATTGAAGCTGTTAATGCCCAAAGTAGCAACTTTGCTTGCACTAGACCGACTGGTCTACTACACTCCAACACATGAACAAACACACCGAACATGATACTCGCGAACATCTCCTGGCGACGGGCGAGCAACTTTGCTTGCAACGTGGATTCACCGGGATGGGGCTAAGCGAATTACTAAAAACGGCTGAAGTGCCGAAAGGGTCCTTCTATCACTACTTTCACTCTAAAGAAGCGTTTGGCGTTGCCATGCTTGAGCGCCATTACGCCGCATATCACCAGCGACTGACGGAGTTGCTGCAATCCGGCGAAGGTAACTACCGCGACCGCATACTGGCTTATTACCAGCAAACACTGAACCAGTTTTGCCAACATGGAACCATCAGTGGTTGCCTGACAGTAAAACTCTCTGCCGAAGTGTGCGATCTGTCAGAAGATATGCGCAGCGCGATGGATAAAGGGGCTCGCGGCGTAATCGCCCTGCTCTCTCAGGCGCTGGAAAATGGCCGTGAGAACCATTGTTTAACCTTTTGTGGCGAACCGCTGCAACAGGCACAAGTGCTTTACGCACTGTGGCTTGGCGCGAATTTGCAGGCCAAAATTTCGCGCAGTTTCGAGCCACTGGAAAACGCGCTGGCCCATGTAAAAACCATTATTGCGACGCCTGCCGTTTAGCAGGCATTTTTTATCACCAGACCACCGGGAGCCTTTATGTCATCTGAAAAACTGTATTCCCCACTGAAAGTGGGCGCGATCACGGCGGCAAACCGTATTTTTATGGCACCGCTGACGCGTCTGCGCAGTATTGAACCGGGTGACATCCCTACCCCGTTGATGGCGGAATACTATCGCCAACGAGCCAGTGCCGGTTTGATTATTAGCGAAGCCACGCAAATTTCTGCCCAGGCAAAAGGATATGCCGGTGCGCCTGGCATCCATAGCCCGGAGCAAATTGCCGCATGGAAAAAAATCACCGCGGGAGTCCATGCTGAAAATGGTCACATGGCCGTGCAGCTTTGGCACACGGGGCGAATTTCTCACGCCAGCCTGCAGCCTGGCGGTCAGGCACCGGTAGCGCCTTCTGCACTTAGCGCGGGAACGCGTACTTCTCTGCGCGATGAAAAAGGTCAGGCGATCCGCGTTGAAACATCCATGCCACGTGCACTGGAACGGGAAGAGATTCCGGGCATCGTCAATGATTTCCGCCAGGCCATCGCTAACGCCCGTGAAGCTGGGTTTGATCTGGTGGAGCTACACTCTGCTCACGGTTATTTACTGCATCAGTTCCTTTCTCCTTCTTCAAACCATCGTACCGATCAGTACGGCGGCAGCGTGGAAAATCGCGCACGTCTGGTGCTGGAAGTGGTCGATGCCGGGATTGAAGAATGGGGAGCCGACCGCATTGGCATTCGTGTTTCGCCAATCGGTACTTTCCAGAACACGGATAATGGCCCAAATGAAGAAGCCGATGCACTGTATCTGATTGAACAACTGGGCAAACGTGGCATAGCTTACCTGCATATGTCCGAACCGGACTGGGCGGGAGGCCAACCGTATACTGACGCGTTCCGCGAAAAAGTACGCGCCCGTTTCCACGGTCCGATTATCGGCGCAGGTGCCTACACGGTAGAAAAAGCCGAAACGTTGATCGGCAAAGGATTGATTGATGCGGTGGCATTTGGTCGTGACTGGATTGCGAACCCGGATTTGGTTGCCCGCTTGCAGCGCAAAGCTGAGCTTAACCCACAGCGTGCCGAAAGTTTCTACGGTGGCGGCGCGGAAGGCTATACCGATTACCCGACGCTGTAATCCAACATTGCGAGCGGCGCAAAGCCGCCGCTATACTAAAACAACATTTTGAATCTGTTAGCCATTTTGAGGATATAAAGATGCGTCTTCTTCATACCATGCTGCGCGTTGGCGATCTGCAACGCTCCATCGATTTTTATACCAAAGTACTGGGCATGAAACTGCTGCGTACCAGCGAAAACCCGGAATACAAATACTCACTGGCGTTTGTTGGCTATGGCCCGGAAACCGAAGAAGCGGTGATTGAACTGACCTACAACTGGGGCGTGGATAAATACGAACTCGGCACTGCTTATGGTCACATCGCGCTTAGCGTAGATAACGCCGCTGAAGCGTGCGAAAAAATCCGTCAGAACGGCGGTAACGTCACCCGTGAAGCGGGTCCGGTAAAAGGCGGCACTACGGTTATCGCGTTTGTGGAAGATCCGGACGGCTACAAAATTGAATTAATCGAAGAAAAAGACGCCGGTCGCGGTCTGGGCAACTAATCTCCTGCCGGGCGTGAATTCATCGCGCCCGCATCTTTACTGCATCGACAAGTAATATTTGTCATAATGCGCGCTGCAATTTATCCGTATTAAGAGAATCAGATGTCCGATAACGCTCAACTTACCGGTCTGTGCGACCGTTTTCGTGGTTTTTATCCTGTTGTGATCGATGTTGAAACAGCTGGATTTAACGCCAAAACCGATGCGCTGCTTGAGATTGCCGCCATCACCCTGAAAATGGATGAACAAGGCTGGCTGATGCCGGACACCACATTACATTTCCACGTCGAACCATTTGTCGGCGCAAATTTGCAGCCAGAGGCCCTCGCCTTCAACGGCATTGACCCGAACGATCCCGATCGCGGCGCGGTCAGCGAATACGAGGCGCTGCACGAAATTTTTAAAGTTGTACGTAAAGGCATTAAAGCGAGCGGCTGTAACCGCGCCATTATGGTGGCGCACAACGCCAATTTCGATCACAGCTTTATGATGGCCGCCGCAGAACGCGCCTCACTGAAACGTAACCCGTTCCACCCTTTCGCCACTTTTGACACTGCTGCACTAGCCGGGCTGGCACTCGGACAAACCGTATTGTCAAAGGCTTGCCAGACCGCTGGCATGGACTTCGACAGCACCCAGGCGCACTCCGCGCTGTACGACACCGAACGCACTGCTGTGCTGTTTTGTGAAATCGTCAACCGCTGGAAACGTCTGGGAGGCTGGCCGCTACCTGCCGCCGAAGAGGTGTAATCGAGTCGATGCCTGATGACATGCAATGATTCAGGCATCTATAGTGAGGCTATTCCACGCATCATGCATGATATTCACGGGGAATAGCGTTAATGGCAGATAATCTAAACCCTTCATCGCCCCTGCCGGACGTGTTTTCACCGGCGACCCGCGACTGGTTTCTTCGCGCCTTTAAACAGCCGACCGCTGTCCAGTCGCAAACCTGGCATGTGGCGGCGCGAGGCGAGCATGCGCTGGTGATTGCACCGACTGGCTCCGGGAAAACGCTGGCAGCATTTCTCTACGCCCTCGATCAGCTCTTCCGCGAAGGCGGCGAAGATACCCGCGAGGCGCATAAGCGTAAAACCTCACGCATTCTCTATATTTCACCGATCAAAGCTCTGGGCACCGACGTTCAGCGCAACTTGCAGATCCCGTTACAGGGTATTGCCGATGAACGGCGGCGGCGCGGCGAAACGGAAGTCAATCTTCGCGTGGGGATCCGTACTGGCGATACGCCTGCACAGGAACGCAGCAAACTCACCCGTAATCCGCCGGATATTCTGATCACCACACCCGAATCACTCTATCTGATGCTGACCTCCCGCGCGCGCGAAACGCTACGCGGCGTCGAAACGGTAATTATTGATGAAGTCCACGCGGTAGCGGGCAGTAAACGTGGTGCGCATCTGGCGTTAAGTCTGGAGCGGCTCGATGCGCTGCTCCACACCTCAGCACAGCGAATTGGCCTTTCTGCCACTGTACGCTCAGCCAGCGATGTGGCAGCATTTCTTGGTGGCGATCGCCCGGTTACGGTAGTCAACCCGCCCGCAATGCGCCATCCGCAGATACGGATTGTCGTACCGGTCGCCAATATGGATGATGTCTCATCGGTTGCCAGCGGCACCGGCGAAGACAGCCATGCCGGCCGAGAAGGCTCCATCTGGCCATATATTGAAACGGGTATCCTTGATGAAGTTTTGCGCCATCGCTCGACCATTGTCTTTACTAATTCACGCGGGCTGGCGGAAAAACTGACGGCACGATTGAATGAGCTTTACGCCGCACGCTTACAGCGTTCCCCGTCTATCGCCGTTGATGCGGCCCATTTCGAGTCGACCTCCGGCGCAACCTCTAACCGTGTACAAAGTAGCGACATTTTTATTGCCCGCTCACACCACGGCTCCGTGTCTAAAGAACAACGAGCAATCACCGAACAGGCGCTGAAATCGGGTGAATTACGCTGCGTGGTCGCAACCTCCAGTCTCGAACTGGGGATTGATATGGGCGCGGTGGATCTGGTAATTCAGGTGGCAACGCCGCTTTCTGTTGCCAGTGGGTTACAACGCATTGGACGTGCCGGACACCAGGTAGGTGGTATCTCCAAAGGGCTTTTTTTCCCCCGAACCCGGCGTGACTTAGTCGATTCCGCAGTCATTGTTGAGTGTATGTTCGCAGGCAGGCTGGAAAACCTGACACCACCGCATAATCCACTCGACGTCCTTGCGCAGCAGACCGTTGCCGCCGCGGCGATGGATGCATTACAGGCAGACGAATGGTACTCCCGCGTACGCCGTGCCGCACCGTGGAAAGATCTGCCAAGACGTGTTTTTGACGCCACGCTGGATATGCTTTCCGGGCGCTATCCCTCTGGCGATTTTTCTGCTTTTCGACCAAAACTGGTCTGGAACAGGGAGACCGGGATATTGACCGCCCGACCTGGCGCTCAGCTGTTGGCGGTTACCAGCGGTGGCACCATTCCGGATCGTGGCATGTATAGCGTGTTATTACCCGAAGGTGAAGAACAGGCCGGTTCGCGGCGGGTGGGTGAACTGGATGAGGAGATGGTATATGAGTCGCGGGTGAACGACATTATCACTCTCGGCGCTACCTCATGGCGGATCCAGCAAATCACCCGCGATCAGGTGATTGTGACTCCTGCTCCAGGTCGTTCTGCCCGCCTTCCCTTCTGGCGTGGTGAAGGTAACGGACGTCCGGCAGAATTAGGCGAGATGATCGGCGATTTTCTCCATTTACTGGCGGATGGCGCGTTCTTTTCCGGGAATATTCCCCCGTGGCTGGCAGAAGAAAATACGATCGCCAATATTCAGGGGCTGATTGACGAGCAGCGCAACGCGACGGGTATTGTTCCGGGTAGTCGTCATCTGGTCCTCGAACGGTGCCGTGATGAAATTGGCGACTGGCGTATTATTTTGCATTCTCCCTATGGAAGACGGGTGCATGAACCCTGGGCGCTGGCGATTGCCGGGCGAATACATGCACTATGGGGCGCTGACGCGTCTGTGGTTGCCAGTGATGACGGCATTGTTGCGCGCATTCCTGACACCGATGGTAAATTGCCCGATGCCGCGATTTTTTTGTTTGAACCAGAAAAGTTGCTGCAAATTGTCCGCGAGGCGGTAGGCAGCTCGGCACTTTTCGCCGCCCGTTTTCGCGAATGCGCCGCGCGGGCATTATTAATGCCGGGCCGCACGCCGGGCCATCGCACCCCGCTCTGGCAACAACGGCTGCGCGCCAGTCAGTTGCTGGAAATCGCTCAGGGATATCCGGATTTTCCGGTCATTCTCGAAACCCTACGCGAATGTCTGCAAGATGTTTATGATCTTCCCGCTCTGGAGCGTTTGATGCGTCGCCTGAACGGTGGCGAAATTCAAATATCCGATGTAACGACCACTACGCCTTCGCCTTTCGCCGCCAGTTTATTGTTCGGCTATGTCGCGGAATTTATGTACCAGAGCGACGCCCCGCTGGCAGAGCGCCGGGCATCCGTACTGTCGCTGGACAGCGAGTTACTGCGCAATCTACTCGGTCAGGTTGATCCTGGTGAGTTACTCGACCCGCAAGTCATTCGTCAGGTGGAAGAAGAGTTACAGCGGCTGGCACCTGGCAGAAGAGCGAAAGGTGAAGAAGGATTGTTCGACCTGCTGCGCGAACTGGGGCCAATGACCGTTGAAGACCTGGCGCAACGGCATACAGGCAGCAGTGAAGAGATTGCGTCGTATCTGGAAAATCTTCTTGCAGTAAAACGAATCTTCCCGACGATGATTAGCGGGCAGGAGCGTCTTGCCTGTATGGATGATGCCGCCAGGCTGCGCGATGCCCTCGGCGTACGACTACCAGAGTCACTGCCAGAGATTTATTTGCACCGAGTCAGTTACCCGCTTCGCGACCTCTTTCTGCGCTATCTCCGGGCTCATGCTCTGGTCACGTCTGAACAACTGGCTCATGAGTTTAGTCTCGGTATTGCCATTGTCGAAGAGCAACTTCAGCAACTGCGCGAACAGGGGCTGGTGATGAATCTGCAACAAGGCATCTGGGTGAGCGATGAAGTATTTCGTCGTCTGCGTTTGCGCTCGCTGCAAGCCGCCAGAGAAGCGACACGTCCCGTTGCGGCCACGACCTATGCGCGATTGCTGCTGGAACGTCAGGGCGTATTACCCGCCACCGATGGTAGCCCGGCACTCTTTGCCTCAACATCGCCAGGCGTTTATGAGGGCGTGGATGGCGTCATGCGGGTGATCGAACAGCTTGCCGGAGTCGGTTTACCCGCCTCACTCTGGGAAAGCCAGATCCTGCCTGCCCGCGTACGCGACTATTCGCCAGAAATGCTCGATGAATTACTGGCAACCGGTGCGGTTATCTGGTCGGGGCAAAAAAAACTGGGTGAAGATGACGGTCTGGTGGCACTGCATCTACAGGAATATGCCGCAGAATCGTTCACTCCCGCCGAAGCAGATCAGGCGAATCGTTCGGCGCTGCAGCAAGCGATAATCGCTGTTCTGGCTGACGGAGGAGCCTGGTTTGCACAACAAATCAGCCAACGGATACGCGATAAAATCGACGAATCGGTTGATCCCTCAGCCCTGCAAGAGGCGTTATGGGCGCTGGTCTGGCAAGGCGTCATCACCAGCGACATTTGGGCACCGTTACGCGCCCTCACCCGCAGCAGTACCAACACACGCACCTCAACTCGTCGCAGCCACCGGGCTCGTCGTGGACGTCCTGTCTATGCGCAACCCGTCTCGCCGCTGCTATCTTACAACACACCAAATCTGGCTGGACGCTGGTCGTTATTGCAGGTGGAGCCACTAAACGATACCGAAAGGATGCTGGCGCTGGCGGAAAATATGCTCGACCGCTACGGCATCATCAGTCGTCAGGCGGTGATAGCCGAAAATATCCCTGGCGGGTTTCCATCGATGCAAACGCTTTGTCGAAGTATGGAAGACTCCGGGCGAATTATGCGAGGTCGTTTTGTAGAAGGTCTGGGTGGCGCGCAATTCGCTGAACGTCTGACTATTGACCGATTGCGCGATCTGGCGACACAAGCCACGCAAACGCGCCACTATACACCAGTGGCGCTCTCTGCCAACGATCCGGCTAATGCATGGGGAAATCTTCTGCCCTGGCCTGCACATCCGGCAACGCTGATACCAACGCGTCGGGCGGGTGCGCTGGTGGTCGTTTCTGGCGGCAAATTGTTACTCTATCTGGCGCAAGGTGGCAAAAAAATGCTGGTCTGGCAGGAAAAAGAGGAATTACTCGCCCCAGAGATTTTCCACGCGCTGACTACCGCACTGCGTCGCGAACCACGGCTGCGCTTTACGCTAACAGAAGTGAATGATCTACCGGTCCGGCAAACGCCGATGTTTACGCTGCTGCGTGAGGCGGGATTTTCAAGTTCGCCACAAGGACTGGATTGGGGATAGAGAAAGGACTGACGGATGCCCGTTCGCATCCGTCAGTATTGCAGGACGGATTATTCCGCGTCCGGCTCTTCAGACTTGTATTTAGCGGCAGTTTCTTTGATCAGCTGCTGCAGTTCGCCACGCTGATACATTTCGATCACGATATCACAACCGCCTACCAGCTCACCGTCAACCCACAGTTGCGGGAAGGTCGGCCAGTTAGCATATTTCGGCAGTTCAGCACGAATGTCCGGATTCTGCAGAATATCAACATAGGCAAAACGTTCGCCACATGCGGCAAGCGCCTGGACTGCCTGGGCAGAGAAACCGCAGCTCGGCAGTTTCGGTGAACCTTTCATGTACAGCAGGATCGGGTTTTCAGCAATCTGGCGTTGGATTTTTTCGATAGTGGTGCTCATTGTCTTGCTTCCTCAAACTTCTTTACGGCAGTAATCTGACATTGTAGCGGGTCAGTGCGGCATCGGAAAATAACATTTTCATCACGCTTTTGCTATTTTATCCCTTTGCTCCATATGTTGCATTTCAAATATTCGTTTCTTCTCTGACGCACGGCAAACTGGCGTATTTATGTCCATTTTAAGCTTTCACTGCTGCATTTTTTTGCGCTCGCCGACGAAACGTATTTTTTAACAATAAAAGCTATTAACTTTCTCTTCTTCTATGCATTAGAATTATCAAGTTTTGTAAATCAGACGCAGGCATGATAGACCTGCCTTAACAGAGGGACGCTCAGTGGCGCGGATAAACCGTATTTCGATCACGCTCTGTGCTTTACTTTTTACTACCCTGCCTTTAACGCCTATGGCCCATGCTTCAAAGCAAGCCAGGGAGAGTTCTGCTACCACTCATATCACCAAAAAAGCAGATAAAAAGAAAAGCACGGCAACCACCAAAAAGACCCAGAAAGCCAGCCAGAAAACAGCGAAAAAAGCCGCCAGTAAAAGTACGACCAAAAGCAAAACCGCTTCTTCCGTTAAAAAATCTTCCATTACCGCTTCTAAAAACGCCAAAACTCGCAGCAAACACGTCGTCAATAAAACGGCCTCAGCCAGCTTTACCGAAAAGTGTACCAAACGTAAGGGCTATAAATCGCATTGTGTGAAAGTCAAAAATGCCGCGTCAGGAACCCTTGCCGACGCACACAAAGCGAAGGTGCAAAAAGCCACAAAAGTGGCAATGAATAAACTGATGCAGCAAATTGGTAAGCCATATCGTTGGGGTGGCAGCTCACCGCGTACCGGTTTTGATTGCAGCGGCCTGGTTTATTACGCTTATAAAGATTTGGTGAAAATTCGTATTCCGCGTACGGCGAATGAAATGTATCACCTGCGTGATGCAGCACCTATCGAACGTAGTGAACTGAAAAACGGCGACCTGGTCTTCTTCCGTACTCAGGGACGCGGTACAGCCGATCATGTCGGCGTGTATGTCGGCAACGGCAAATTTATTCAGTCACCGCGTACGGGTCAGGAAATTCAAATCACTTCTCTCAGTGAAGACTACTGGCAGCGCCACTATGTTGGCGCTCGCCGGGTAATGACCCCAAAAACACTTCGCTAAAACTTTACCCTGTTGTTACGGCAACAGGGTAAGTTCATCTTTTGTCTCACCTTTTAATTTGCTACCCTATCCATACGCACAATAAGGCTATTGTACGTATGCAAATTAATAATAAAGGAGAGTAGCAATGTCATTCGAATTACCTGCACTACCATATGCTAAAGATGCTCTGGCACCGCACATTTCTGCGGAAACCATCGAGTATCACTACGGCAAGCATCATCAGACTTATGTCACTAACCTGAACAACCTGATTAAAGGTACCGCGTTTGAAGGTAAATCACTGGAAGAGATTATTCGCAGCTCTGAAGGTGGCGTATTCAACAACGCAGCTCAGGTCTGGAACCATACTTTCTACTGGAACTGCCTGGCACCGAACGCGGGTGGCGAACCGACTGGAAAAGTCGCTGAAGCTATCGCCGCATCTTTTGGCAGCTTTGCCGATTTCAAAGCACAGTTTACTGATGCAGCAATCAAAAACTTTGGTTCTGGCTGGACCTGGCTGGTGAAAAACAGCGATGGCAAACTGGCTATCGTTTCAACCTCTAACGCGGGTACTCCGCTGACCACCGATGCGACTCCACTGCTGACCGTTGATGTCTGGGAACACGCTTATTACATCGACTATCGCAATGCACGTCCTGGCTATCTGGAGCACTTCTGGGCGCTGGTGAACTGGGAATTCGTAGCGAAAAATCTCGCTGCATAATAACTGATGGCAAATGCAGCATTGCCTGATGCGCTTCGCTTACCATGCCAACACGGATGAGTCGTTAACACCGCATCCGGCAAGATAAATCGCACGTTGCCAGCAACTGTAACGCAGAAGGTTATCCTTCTGCGTTTTTGTTTAATTAGCTGTTGGCAACGCAAACTGTTTCAGGTTGTTTTCTGGCTGACATAAACACCAGCAATAATGCCAGTCCCGCGACAATCGCCCCCATCACCGGCACAAAGCTGTATCCCAGCCCAGCGGAAATTACCGCACCACCAGCAGCTGCTCCCAGCGCATTTCCAAGATTAAAGGCACCAATATTGACTGATGAAGACAGACCTGGCGCTTCACTGGCGACACGCATCACGCGCATCTGTAACGGCGGTACGACCGCAAAGGTTGCAGCGCCCCACACCACCATGCTAATAGCTGCGCCGAACTCATTGCGGGCCAGGAACGGGATTGCCAGCATAATCACCATCAGCAGCAACAAAAAGCCTTTCAACGTGCCGTTAACTGAACGATCTGCAAGTTTGCCGCCGAGATAGTTACCGATAGAGAATCCGACACCAATCAGCACCAGCATTGCCGTGACGAACACCGGTGTTGCGTGGGTAATACTTTGCAGTACCGGAGAGATATAGGTGTAGAGGGTAAACATGGCGCCAGCTCCCAGCACCGTCGTCAGCAATGCAGACAGCACCTGCGGACGCATTAATACCGCCAGCTCTTTTTTCACTTCAGGTCGTGCCCCTGCACCACCTTTAGGTAATGAGAAGAACAGACTTACCATTGAAATCACGCCCAGCCCCGCCGTTGCCAGAAATGACATCCGCCAGCCGATGGTTTCACCCAACCAGGTCGCCGCCGGCACGCCACCGATATTTGCCAGGGTTAACCCCATAAACATAGTGGCAACTGCGCTGGCCTGTTTATGTTTTGGCACCACGCTTGCGGCCACGACTGAACCCAAACCAAAAAATGCTCCGTGATTCAGGCTGGTCAAAATGCGTGAAAGCATCAGGGTCATATAATCCGGCGCGATGGCGGAAAGTACGTTGCCGAGCGTGAAAATTGCCATCAGGAAAATCAACGCACTGCGGCGGGCACGATGAGAAAGTAGAAGCGTCATCAGCGGCGCGCCAACCATTACGCCAACTGCATAGGCACTGATTAACATTCCGGCAGCGGGAATCGAGACATCCACACCGCGCGCAATGACGGGCAACAAGCCCATTGGCGAGAACTCCGTTGTCCCGATACCAAACGCGCCAATCGCCAGCGCCAGCAACGGATAGTTAATTTTCATGCCTTATCTCCACCTCTTCGCGTCATTACGCGATATTCATTAAAGTGGCGAAAGCATGACAGCAATCACAAAAAAATGAAAATAACAAAAAGAGAAAACACTTTTGCCATTTTGCTAACAAACAGGAAGGAGATGCGAGGGAGAATGCTCTCCCTCGAGAGGAAATCAGTGCAGCGCGGCAGTCAAACCCACGGCCACGATCAAACCGAGGACGATAATCGTTGTTACCAGTGAAAATTTAAGGTCGGTGCTCATCAAGTTTTCTCCTTTTTTATTACCACACAAAAAGTGATATTACGCATTTTTACACACTGTGATGAAAAAATCTCCCGTCATTTATAATGATAAGTGTTTTTACCACTTCCCCTTTTCGTCAAGATCGGCCAAAATTCCACGCTTACACTATTTGCGTACTGGCCATTGACCCCTTCCTGACGCTCCGTGTCGTTTTTCCGGCGTACCGCAACACTTTTGTTGTGCGTAAGGTGTGTAAAGGCAAACGTTTACCTTGCGATTTTGCAGGAGCTGAAGTTAGGGTCTGGAGTGAAATGGAATGGCAACAATAAAAGATGTAGCGAAACGAGCAAACGTTTCCACTACAACTGTGTCACACGTAATCAACAAAACACGTTTCGTCGCTGAAGAAACGCGCAACGCCGTGTGGGCAGCGATTAAAGAATTACACTACTCCCCTAGCGCGGTGGCGCGTAGCCTGAAGGTTAACCACACCAAGTCTATCGGTTTGCTGGCGACCAGCAGCGAAGCGGCCTATTTTGCCGAGATCATTGAAGCGGTTGAAAAAAATTGCTTCCAGAAAGGTTACACCCTGATTCTGGGTAATGCGTGGAACAATCTTGAGAAACAGCGGGCTTATCTGTCGATGATGGCGCAAAAACGCGTCGATGGTCTGCTGGTGATGTGTTCTGAGTACCCAGAGCCGTTGCTGGCGATGCTGGAAGAGTATCGCCATATCCCAATGGTGGTAATGGACTGGGGTGAAGCAAAAGCTGACTTCACCGATGCGGTCATTGATAACGCGTTCGAAGGCGGCTACATGGCCGGGCGTTATCTGATTGAACGCGGTCACCGCGAAATCGGCGTTATCCCCGGCCCGCTGGAACGTAACACTGGCGCAGGCCGCCTTGCCGGTTTTATGAAGGCGATGGAAGAAGCGATGATCAAGGTGCCGGAAAGCTGGATTGTACAGGGTGACTTTGAACCTGAATCCGGTTATCGCGCCATGCAGCAAATACTGTCGCAGCCGCATCGCCCTACTGCCGTCTTCTGTGGTGGCGATATCATGGCAATGGGCGCACTTTGTGCTGCTGATGAAATGGGTCTGCGCGTCCCGCAGGATGTTTCACTGATCGGTTATGATAACGTGCGCAACGCCCGCTATTTTACGCCGGCGCTGACCACGATCCATCAGCCAAAAGATTCGCTGGGTGAAACAGCGTTCAACATGCTGTTGGATCGTATTGTCAACAAACGTGAAGAACCGCAGTCCATTGAAGTGCATCCGCGCTTGATTGAACGCCGCTCCGTGGCTGACGGCCCGTTCCGAGACTATCGTCGTTAATCACCCGTTGCGGGAGTCTCTTCCGGCTCCCGCAGCCACTCCTTATTCAGCGTCTCACTATCGCCGAGATACTCAAGCAACCAGGTTAACGCAGGCGACATATCATTTTGCTGCCATGTCAGACAACATGCCGAATCCGGAAAGGGGTTTTCCAGTTCTAATGCTACCCACTTCCCCTCATTAAGCCACGGTTTGGCGAAATGTGTTGGCACCATCCCTATGCATAATCCTGCCGAGATACAGGTTGCCGATGATTCCCAGTCAGGCACGACAAGTCTTTTTTGGTTATCCAGCAACCAGGTAATACGTTTAGGTAGCGTTCGCGAGGTGTCTTCGCGCACCAATGACGGCCAGTTGCGCAACGTATCATCGCTGAACGGGCCATCCATCAACGCCAGCGGGTGGTGGCTGGCAACAACGCAACTCCAGCTTAGCATCCCCATATCCCGGAAGGCATAACGACCGCCTACCGGAATCGCGCGTGTTGCGCCAATCGCCAGTTCCACGCGCCCGTCGGAAAGCGCATCCCAGACACCGTTGAACACTTCCTGAAAGACAAGAAGTTCGACATCATCAAAATGGCGATAAAAATCAACGATCATCTGCCGTGTACGTTCTGGCCTGACAATATTATCCACTGCGATAGCTAACTGACCGCGCCAGCCGTTCGCTATCTGCTGACATTGCTGCCGAGTGATCTGCATTTTTTTGACAACAGAGCGCCCTTCTTTGAGAAACCACGCCCCGGCAGCGGTCAGTTCCACATCACGGTGACGTCGTTCAAACAGAGGCACCGCCAGCCACTCTTCCAGCTGACGCACGGTATAGCTGACCGCAGAAGGAACGCGATGCAACTCCTGGGCTGCAGCGCTAAAACTACCATTACGCGCTACCGCATCAACAACTTCGAGTGAATATTCTGACCACATAGTCTGCCTGCAAAATTTTTGAAACCAGTCATCAAATATTACCGTTTCACAACACTAATTTCACTCCCTACACTTTGCGGCGGTGTTTAATTGAGAGATTTAGAGAATATACATGCAACCTGGGAAAAGATTTTTAGTCTGGCTGGCAGGTTTGAGCGTACTCGGTTTTCTGGCAACCGATATGTATCTGCCTGCTTTCGCCGCCATACAGGCCGACCTGCAAACGCCTGCGTCTGCTGTCAGTGCCAGCCTTAGTCTGTTCCTTGCCGGATTTGCCGCAGCCCAGCTTCTGTGGGGGCCGTTCTCCGACCGTTATGGTCGTAAACCGGTGTTATTCATCGGCCTGACAATTTTTGCGTTAGGTAGTCTGGGGATGCTGTGGGTTGAAAACGCCGCCACGCTGCTGGTATTGCGTTTTGTACAGGCTGTAGGTGTCTGCGCCGCGGCGGTTATCTGGCAAGCGTTAGTGACGGATTATTATCCTTCACAGAAAGTTAACCGTATTTTTGCGACCATCATGCCGCTGGTGGGTCTATCTCCGGCACTGGCTCCTCTGTTAGGAAGCTGGCTGCTGGTCCATTTTTCCTGGCAGGCGATATTCGCCACCCTGTTTGCCATTACCGTGGTGCTGATTCTGCCTATTTTCTGGCTCAAACCCACGACGAAGGCCCGTAACAATAGTCAGGATGGTCTGACCTTTACCGACCTGCTACGTTCTAAAACCTATCGCGGCAACGTGCTGATATATGCGGCCTGTTCAGCCAGTTTTTTTGCATGGCTGACCGGCTCACCGTTCATCCTTAGTGAAATGGTCTACAGCCCGGCAGTTATTGGTTTAAGTTATGTCCCGCAAACTATCGCATTTCTGATTGGTGGTTATGGCTGTCGCGCCGCACTGCAGAAATGGCAAGGCAAGCAGTTATTACCGTGGTTGCTGGTACTGTTTGCTGTCAGCGTCATTGCGACCTGGGCTGCGGGCTTCATTAGCCATGTGTCGCTAGTCGAAATCCTGATCCCATTCTGTGTGATGGCGATTGCCAATGGCGCGATCTACCCGATTGTTGTCGCCCAGGCGCTGCGTCCCTTCCCACATGCAACTGGTCGCGCCGCAGCGTTGCAGAACACTCTACAACTGGGTCTGTGCTTCCTCGCAAGTCTGGTAGTTTCCTGGCTGATCAGTATCAGCACGCCATTGCTCACCACCACCAGCGTGATGTTATCAACAGTAGTGCTGGTTGCTCTGGGTTACATGATGCAACGTTGTGAAGAAGTGGACTGCCAGAATCATGGCAATGCCGAAGTCGCTCATAGCGAATCACACTGAACTATATCGATATACTTATACTTAGGCTGCTAACAAAATTTTGTTGTATGATTGAAATTAGCGGCCTATACTAATTTCGAGTTGTTAAAGCTACGATAAATATTATGTTTTTACGGGGACAGGATCGTTCCCGACTCACTATGGATGGTCATTTCGGCAAGGGTTCCTCCTTTCCCTCTGTTCTACGTCGGATTATAGACTCGCGGATTTTTCTGCGAGATTTCTCACAAAGCCCAAAAAGCGTCTACGCTGTTTTAAGGTTCTGATCACCGACCAGTGATGGAGAAACTA
Organism: Escherichia sp. HH41S; assembly: GCF_009820115.1. NCBI lineage: Bacteria > Pseudomonadati > Pseudomonadota > Gammaproteobacteria > Enterobacterales > Enterobacteriaceae > Escherichia > Escherichia sp. HH41S. Next base: position 211,510 of record NZ_VNXE01000119.1, on the reverse strand, counting down.
TGAGTTCATCGTGTATAGAAGAAGTCAGTGTACCGGATGACAACTGGTACCGTATCGCCAACGAATTACTTAGCCGTGCCGGTATAGCCATTAACGGTTCTGCCCCGGCGGATATTCGTGTCAAAAACCCCGATTTTTTTAAACGCGTTCTGCAAGAAGGCTCTTTGGGGTTAGGCGAAAGTTATATGGATGGCTGGTGGGAATGTGACCGACTGGATATGTTTTTTAGCAAAGTCTTACGCGCAGGTCTCGAGAACCAACTCCCCCATCATTTCAAAGACACGCTGCGTATTGCCGGCGCTCGTCTCTTCAATCTTCAGAGTAAAAAACGTGCCTGGATAGTCGGCAAAGAGCATTACGATTTAGGTAATGACTTGTTCAGCCGCATGCTTGATCCCTTCATGCAATATTCCTGCGCTTACTGGAAAGATGCCGATAATCTGGAATCTGCCCAGCAGGCGAAGCTCAAAATGATTTGTGAAAAATTGCAGTTAAAACCAGGGATGCGCGTACTGGATATTGGCTGTGGCTGGGGCGGACTGGCGCATTACATGGCGTCTAACTATGACGTAAGCGTGGTGGGCGTCACCATTTCTGCTGAACAGCAAAAAATGGCTCAGGAACGCTGTGAAGGCCTGGATGTCACCATTTTGCTGCAAGATTATCGTGACCTGAACGACCAGTTTGATCGTATTGTTTCTGTGGGGATGTTCGAGCACGTCGGACCGAAAAATTACGATACCTATTTTGCGGTGGTGGATCGTAATTTGAAACCGGAAGGTATATTCCTGCTCCATACTATCGGTTCGAAAAAAACCGATCTGAATGTTGATCCCTGGATTAATAAATATATTTTCCCGAACGGTTGCCTGCCCTCTGTACGCCAGATTGCTCAGTCCAGCGAACCCCACTTTGTGATGGAAGACTGGCATAACTTCGGTGCTGATTACGATACTACGTTGATGGCGTGGTATGAGCGATTCCTCGCCGCGTGGCCAGAAATTGCGGATAACTACAGTGAACGCTTTAAACGGATGTTTACCTATTATCTGAATGCCTGTGCAGGTGCTTTCCGCGCCCGTGATATTCAGCTCTGGCAGGTGGTGTTCTCTCGCGGAGTCGAAAACGGCCTTCGAGTCGCTCGCTAGAGGCTATTCTATCGCCCCCGCTCCGGGGGCGATTTCAGATCAGGCTTCTGTACCTGGTTGATTCATGGCATTTTCTCGTGCCGCCAGCACACGTTCTACCGTATCTACCACTGCCTGAGTTTGTGGATCGATTTCAATGTTGACGCGTGCGCCGAGTTTTTTCTTCCCAAGAGTCGTGCGTTCCAGTGTTTCCGGAATTAAATGGACGCAAAAACGCGTTGGCGTGACTTCGCCGACGGTCAGGCTAATACCGTCGATGCCAATAAATCCTTTGTACAGGATATATTTCATCAACTGACTATCCTGGACTTTAAACCAGATCTGGCGATTATTTTCCGAGGTTAATATTTTCGCCACTTCAGCGGTGGTCATAATATGACCTGACATTAAGTGTCCGCCAATTTCATCGCTGAATTTCGCCGCACGCTCAACGTTTACCCAATCCCCCACTTTTAAATCGCCAAGATTGGTAATGCGTAACGTTTCTTTCATGAGGTCAAAACTGACATGGTTGCCGTTAATTTCCGTTACGGTCAGGCAGCAACCGTTATGCGCCACGGACGCACCGGTTTCCAGGCCGTCCAGCATGTGGTCGGGTAACTCCACCACATGCGTGCGAAAATTTGGTTTCTCGTCAATCGACACCAGTTTTGCGGTGCCCTGTACAATCCCCGTAAACATACTTACAACTCCTGAAATCAGTTAAGACATTCTGTTCAGCACAATAGCAGGTGGAAAACGCCCTTACCAGTGAAGGGGTAAGAATGGCTATTTTTTCACTGGAGAATTAATAAATCCTCGCTACAATAGACTGAATTTCCCCTGCTTCTTCTTTTTGCTGCCCATTCAGGCGGCTTTTTAGTCTCTCATATAACTACAAATAAAAGGTGTTCACGTGCAGAAGTATATCAGTGAAGCGCGTCTGTTATTAGCATTAGCAATCCCGGTGATTCTCGCGCAAATCGCCCAAACTGCGATGGGTTTTGTCGATACCGTGATGGCGGGCGGCTATAGTGCCACCGACATGGCGGCGGTCGCTATCGGTACTTCTATCTGGCTTCCGGCGATCCTCTTTGGTCATGGACTGCTGCTGGCATTAACGCCGGTTATCGCGCAATTAAATGGTTCCGGTCGACGTGAGCGCATTGCGCATCAGGTGCGACAAGGTTTCTGGCTGGCGGGTTTTGTTTCCGTTCTCATTATGCTGGTGCTGTGGAATGCAGGCTACATTATCCGCTCCATGGAAAACATCGATCCGGCTCTGGCGGACAAAGCCGTGGGTTATCTGCGTGCGTTGCTATGGGGCGCACCGGGCTATCTTTTCTTCCAGGTTGCCCGTAACCAGTGTGAAGGTCTGGCAAAAACCAAGCCGGGTATGGTGATGGGCTTTATCGGCCTGCTGGTGAACATTCCGGTGAACTATATCTTTATTTATGGTCATTTCGGTATGCCAGAGCTCGGTGGCGTTGGTTGTGGCGTAGCTACAGCGGCGGTGTATTGGGTCATGTTCCTTGCCATGGTTTCTTACATTAAACGCGCCCGCTCGATGCGCGATATTCGTAACGAAAAAGGCACCGCGAAGCCCGATCCTGCGGTTATGAAACGACTGATTCAACTCGGTTTGCCGATTGCACTGGCACTGTTCTTTGAAGTAACGCTGTTTGCCGTCGTGGCTCTGTTAGTGTCTCCGCTCGGTATTGTTGATGTCGCAGGACATCAGATTGCCCTGAACTTTAGTTCACTGATGTTCGTGCTTCCCATGTCGCTGGCGGCAGCGGTAACTATCCGCGTAGGTTATCGTCTGGGTCAGGGCTCAACGCTGGATGCGCAAACCGCTGCGCGGACCGGGCTTATGGTGGGTGTCTGTATGGCAACCCTGACGGCCATATTCACGGTTTCACTGCGGGAGCAAATCGCCCTGTTGTACAACGACAATCCCGAGGTTGTAACGCTGGCTGCGCATTTGATGTTGCTGGCGGCGGTATATCAGATTTCTGACTCAATCCAGGTCATTGGCAGTGGGATTTTGCGTGGATATAAAGATACGCGCTCCATTTTCTATATCACCTTTACGGCTTACTGGGTGCTGGGCTTGCCAAGCGGCTATATTCTGGCACTGACCGATCTGGTCGTTGAACCTATGGGGCCAGCAGGCTTCTGGATAGGGTTTATTATCGGCCTGACATCGGCAGCTATTATGATGATGCTGCGAATGCGTTTCCTGCAACGTCTGCCGTCAGCCATCATTCTGCAACGAGCGTCCCGCTAATAAAGACAAGGCGCAACCTTCACGGGTTGCGCCTGTGTTTTTACGCAGGCTGGAGCGTTGCGCCAATCCCGTCTTCGTCTGGCTGTAGTTTCAGTGCGTTACACAGAGTTTGCCGACTGGCATCGGTTATCTCAACGTGTATATCACCGTTAACTTCCCCTTTAACATTGATGAAGTCAGGTGAAATCTCTTTCGCACTGGTTTGCAGGCAAATCGTTCCCTCTCCGCGCAGGCGTTTAACTTTCAGTTGCACATGCGTTGCCGCAGAAGTGATCAACCACACTTTCCCGCCATCGAGATTAATGTTGCCCACATTTAAAGTGACGTTGTCACCTCTTACCGTGCTGCCATCGAGAATCAACACGCCGCCCTGCTGTACAGTAATCGTTGATTGTTGCAGATCTGCACCATAGCCAATAATCATTGAAGCGCCGTCCAGTAATGCAACACTCCCGGTCAGTTCAACCGGTGCGCGATCTTCCTCTACGACAAAATTTTCGTCCGCGCTGGTGGGTGACAACAAGATCACTGTCCCACCTTGTATTACCGCGTTTTCCAGCGTACCAGCATGCACTTCAGCCCGGCCACCCACATTAACGGACAGGTTTTGCGTCTTACCGGAACTATAGAGCTGAAGGCCATCCGTCCCCAGACGATAAATGGCTCCATTCTCAACAATAGTGTTAGAGTCTTCACCACCGAGATTATTCATGGTGCCACCAGCAAGCAATGTATCACTGGCTTTCCCCGCCAGCATAAAAACGCCGCCCTGATTAATCTCACAATTGCTGGCTTCCCCACCTGGATACACCAACAATTCACCACCTTCATCTACCACGACCGCTGAGGTTGTCCCATTGACCAACAGGCCGCCCTCTTGATCGAGAATGATTTTTTCCGCGCGATGGCCTTCCAGTACACGCAGGTTACCGCCATTTTCCAGCAACAAACCGCAGGCATAACCCTGATCAACGCTAAATTTACCTTCTGGATGGCGGCCATTAACCGTAGCGAGCGTAGAGAGACTAATTGCGCCTCCCTCTGACTGAACAATATCTGTGGCAATGGCACCGTCACTGACCGATAGCGTGCCATTGTTGCCGTACTGTGTGCATTTGGCGATCCCACCGGTTGCCACTTTCAACCAACCGGCCCCCGTGACCACGGTATTTTCGGCTCTTGCGCCAGCTTCAACAATTAACTCACCTTCAGTAAGTTGCGTCGCGCCAATGACCTCGCCGGTCTTAACAATTTGCACGTTCCCGTCGCTCATCAAGTTTTTCGCATCAGATCCCATGATTTATTCCTTTGCTGCATCTGTGTGCCTTTATTGCTACCTAAGTGTAAAGGCTACGGAGGATTTATCCACGACAGATTTTGAGATGGTGGCACACAACTCTGTTTAAACTCTGATACACAGATTATTGGGTTGTGTCAGATGTAAATGCGATCCTGAATAAAAATCGCCCTTGCAAATCAACAAAATATAGCCAATTTGCTTAAAAGCTCTGCAAACGGTCGAAATACCGCAGAAAAATACGTTTTGCCTCTTGCCACCTTCCCACTCTGCCGCTAATATTCGTCCCCGTTGTCACCTACAACGTTGCGTTCATAGCTCAGTTGGTTAGAGCACCACCTTGACATGGTGGGGGTCGTTGGTTCGAGTCCAATTGAACGCACCATCCTGCGTCCGTAGCTCAGTTGGTTAGAGCACCACCTTGACATGGTGGGGGTCGGTGGTTCGAGTCCACTCGGACGCACCAGATTTTCTTAATCTGGTCTTCTCCTTTTTCCCTCTGTTTCTTCTCTGTATCCAATACGTTAAAAGATTTACACTGTCTTCGTATGCGTTATCAGAAGGAGAATCGCTATGGCAACTTTGTTACAACTTCATTTTGCTTTTAATGGCCCATTTGGCGACGCAATGGCTGAGCAGCTTAAACCGCTTGCTGAGTCGATTAATCAGGAACCTGGTTTTCTGTGGAAGGTATGGACAGAAAGTGAAAAGAACCACGAAGCCGGTGGGATCTACCTTTTCACTGATGAAAAAAGCGCCCTTGCCTATCTGGAAAAACATACTGCCCGACTGAAAAATCTCGGCGTTGAGGAAGTTGTCGCCAAAGTTTTCGATGTCAATGAGCCACTGAGTCAAATCAATCAGGCAAAACTCGCCTGACAGATTTTAACCAAGGGCGGTTAGCGCCCTTTTCATCCCTGTCTGAAATTTCTCAAATTCTAAAAATTTCAACCAAACTTATCTGATAACACTAAATTCGAAAGAATGCGTACAGGTAAGTAACAATGAAAAAAATTGCTATTGTGGGTGCCGGGCCTACGGGGATCTACACCTTATTCTCGCTTCTACAGCAACAAACTCCACTTTCTATTTCTATCTTCGAGCAGGCTGACGAAGCCGGTGTCGGGATGCCATACAGTGATGAGGAAAACTCAAAACTGATGCTGGCAAATATTGCCAGTATTGAAATACCGCCGATTTATTGTACATATCTCGAATGGCTACAAAAGCAAGAAGCCAGCCATCTCCAGCGTTATGGCGTTAAAAAAGAAACCTTGCACGATCGCCAGTTTTTACCGCGAATTCTGCTGGGCGAATATTTCCGCGATCAATTTTTACGATTAGTAGACCAGGCACGACAGCAAAAATTTGCAGTGGCTGTTTATGAATCATGCCAGGTTACCGATCTGAAAATTATAAATGCTGGCGTCATGCTCGCTACAAATCAGGATTTACCCATCGAGACGTTTGATTTAGCGGTGATCGCGACGGGTCACGTCTGGCCTGATGAAGAAGAAGCAACCAGAACGTATTTTCCCAGCCCGTGGTCAGGCCTGATGGAAGCAAAGGTTGATGCGTGTAACGTGGGTATTATGGGAACATCCTTGAGCGGACTGGATGCGGCAATGGCAGTGGCTATTCAACATGGTTCATTTATTGAAGATGATAAACAACATGTTATTTATCAACTCAATAACACAAGTGAAAAGCTAAGTATTACGCTAATGTCACGCACGGGTATTTTACCGGAAGCCGATTTCTATTGCCCTATTCCCTACGAGCCCTTACACATCGTCACTGAACAGGCATTAAATGCGGAGATTCAAAAAGGCGAAGAGGGCCTTTTGGATCGAGTATTCGAATTAATAGTAGAGGAAATCAAATTTGCTGATCCAGACTGGAGCCAACGCATAGCCTTAGAGAGCCTGAATGTCGATTCCTTTGCTCAAGCCTGGTTTGCCGAGCGCAAACAACGCGACCCATTCGACTGGGCAGAAAAAAATCTCCAGGAAGTCGAACGCAATAAACGAGAAAAACATACTGTTCCCTGGCGTTATGTCATTCTGCGCCTGCATGAAGCCGTACAGGAAATTGTTCCTCATCTGAATGAACACGACCATAAACGGTTCAGTAAAGGCCTTGCCCGGGTTTTCATCGATAATTATGCGGCAATCCCTTCAGAGTCTATTCGTCGACTACTGGCCTTACGTGAAGCGGGAATCATTCATATTCTCGCCCTCGGTGAAGACTACGAAATGGAAATTAATGAGTCGCGCACCGTCCTGAAAACGGAAGACGATAGCTACTCGTTTGACGTTTTTATTGATGCCCGCGGGCAGCGTCCGCTTAAAGTGAAAGATATTCCTTTCCCTGGACTACGCGAACAATTACAGAAAACAGGGGATGAAATCCCTGATGTTGGCGAAGATTATACGCTACAGCAACCCGAAGAAATTCGTGGGCGCGTAGCGTTCGGCGCGTTGCCCTGGTTGATGCACGACCGGCCATTCGTACAGGGACTTACGGCATGTGCAGAAATTGGTGAGGCGATGGCTCAGGCGGTCGTAAAGCCTGCATCCCGTGCTCGTCGGCGTCTTTCGTTTGATCAAATGTAAAGCTATCAGCACTCAACAAACTGATGCTGTTCATTAAGGCGATAGCGGACTCCGGCTCGAATATTGTTTTCACCTTCAATGGCGACGGCGAAGCGAACTCTTTCGCCGTCATGATATGCCAGTGCGGCGCTTCCCCCTGGCCCGAGAATAATTGAGTCGACCACGCCCGTGCTCACTATTGTTGAATCTTCACCGCTGGCAATGATGTGTACATTGTCGCCGCTGTTGGCAATTCTGGCGTTTGCGCCAAAGCTGGCGATTTGCACCAGGTCACCATTACTGGCGACATGACACCGTTCACCCAATGTGCAAACGCGTACTCGCATTCCGGTATTCGCAATCCGACTACTATCTCCAGCGCTGCTTATCCGCGAAGAATTACCGGTTACAGCAACCCGTGCGCGTTCACCGGAGCTGCCAATGTGACTGTTAAAGCCGACACTTCCAATCCGCACGCTATAACCCATACTGGCAATTTGCGCGGCATACCCAGCAGTTGCGATTCTGGCATTATCCTCACAACAGCCGATGCGAGCATGATCGTCGCTGCGGGCAAACTGACTGCAAAATGGTCTCTCTCCGGGATCTATGGCCAGTTTTTGCATAGAAGAAACTTCCTGATGCGCGAAGTTTTCATCCGCCAGCCATTTTTTCCACGCATACTCAACCAGACTCTCCGCCCAGTCCGTATATCCTTCCTCAATAAGTGCATGATGAATATCGGCATAACTACCGCCGCGTGGGAAATGGCGCAGGAACCAGCGATACATCACCGCTCCGATACGCCATTCTCGCAGGTCTGCTCGTGTAATGATCATTCGTTAGTGCCGGTGATAGCCATCGACCATGCTTTTAAAGGTTTCGTGTGGCGTACGCCCCGTGGTGCAAAGATAAAGATGACCGAAGATAAAAAAGAGGCTTATAAATGCCAGAGCAAAATGCGCCTGCAATAACCAGTATCTTACGCCAGGAAACACATCTCCCACGGCTTGCGGATAGAGACACAGCAGCCCCGTCAATAGTAACAACGGCAGCAATCCATACATGACACCAACATAGGCGACCTGCTGTAAGGGATTAAATTTAGACTGTGTTGTTGCCGGGAAAGGATGTTCTTCCCCCTGCATAATGCCAAACAAATAAAATCGCGTTTGTTTTGCCGCTCGCTCCAGCCAACCCTGACGACGAATGCGATAGTGGTGACCATTACCCCCAACGGCATTGATCAGAACAAAGCCGAGCCAGCATGCCAGTAACAAAAATCCGCAAACTTCATGCACCGCAACCAGACTTTTAACCGCAGTTGCTCCCACCAGCGCAAAGTGATTTATCAGCCCACTTGCCAGCAACAATACAAAGAGTAACGCATTCGACCAGTGCCATAATCTGACCGCTTTGCTGTAAAGATAAATCTTCTCACCATGATCGGTGGCTGATTTCTTCACGCCACGAGCACGAAGCAAGGCATGCAGCCCCAGCACCAACCACATCCCAACCAGCAATAGCCCGGCAATGATCAACCACACCGGCCAAAATTCGGGAGTGAACTGTGGCACATAGTTCGCCAACTGGCTCTGAAACTGTTCAGCATGTTGCGACGGGTTCATACATTTTCCTTTTTAATCAAATGTTGACCGAATCGGCGATACAGATGCGGTTTCCCGGCACCAGGTAGCTGATATTGATAATATTTATTTTCTTGCAACCACGCTTGAATTTCTGGGCTATCTTCGCGACCAAAGATCAATGCATGTTCCGGGCAGGCGCTAACGCAAATGGGCGGAAAGCCTTTTGCTAGTCGGGACTCAGCGCAGAAATCACATTTATCTGCCACTTTAGTGACAGGATTAAGGTAGCGAACCTGGTACGGGCAAGCGCCAATGCAATAACTGCAGCCGATGCACTGCGATTTTTCTACCCGCACGATCCCCTGCTCATCACGCCACGACGCCCCTGTCGGGCAAACGTCGATGCAAGGAGCATCTTCACAGTGCTGGCATGACTGGCGAAAAAAGTGATACTGCGTTTCGTTGTCGTTATCGGTGACCGGTATGTGTGCTATCGATAAACGGCTTCCCTGAGCGGGGACGTGGTTAGTTTTACGGCATGCGCGGGCGCAAATATTACAGCCATTGCACCGTGACTCGTCATGAATCATGGCATACCGAACTTCCTTTTCTTGCCTCGTGTTCGCTAACAGAGAAGACGCAGAACCAGTAAAAAAGATTACTGTTCCCATCCCCAGAACAAATTTGCGTCGAGTGAAGGACATCTGATTATCCCCTAATGCAGTGGCTGCAACTGTCCACCCTATCCATGACATCTCCCTGAAATTTCAGGGGTTCTGAAACTGCTCTACCTCGAACCATTCGCATAAGCCATAAGCTTTGCCATAGGTCATAAATCGCTCGCTAAACAAGTACAACACCGCCGTCGATGACTCCACCTGCCGTATATCGGCATATTCAGGTGCAACATCCATCGCGGCGATCGCGGCTTCAATCTGCGCTTCCTGGAAGTAATATGGCGCTTGCATCAGCATGGCGACTTTGTAAGGACGAGGATAAGTCTGGCACTCAAAACGAACGGCGTGTGCAATAGCGCGACAAATGTCCTGCTCCACAACTTGCAAAGACATCGCCGCGTAGTTTTCACTCATGGCCTGCGTTGAGTAATAGTAATCATCCTGGCTTCCCGTCATACACGCGATATCCGCGTAGTCTCCGTTCTGCTTAATGTTTTCCAGCAAAACTGACAGTTCCTCTTCTGCAACCGAATAGGGTGGCGAGAGAAACACGGCGCGCGCCACCAACTGCCCAGCCGCAGAATGCTGGCGAATGAACTCTGCCAGGATTTCAGCAGGTTCTGGTTCTGTGATGTCTTCACTTACCGTATCAACGGGGTGGCGCATCCCCTGCAACCATTGCCGCTTCGCCTCGTCAATTTCGCTGACTTCCGCTAACGGCAAGACATCCTGATGGTTCATCTCACCCATTCCTTACGCAGGCAGTAGATTGTGTGCTGCCAGATCGGCGGCAATATCTTCCAGCCCCAGACGCTGCAATGTTTCGCGGGTCGGACAACCAAGCTGTGGGTCCCAGCCCATTTCTTTGTAGAACATCGTGAGCGAAGCATGCATATCGTCACGATCCATTTTGTCAGTACCTTCAGTAAAGACCGGGATCTGCGGATCCTTGTCGAATACCCAGGAACAGATAAGATCGTGTTCATTACGCATATCTTTGGTTTGCATCAGTTTTACCGTGTAGGCGCGATGCAACGTAAAGATACGCTCTGCAGCTAAATCTAATTTTTCCTGAGTCATATCTTCGCCAGTGATCGCTTTGAAGAATTTGGCTTCAAGCGCCAGATCGCCCCGATAATTACGGCTTTTCAGCGGCGAAACGGTCATTGGCCAGACCCAGTTGCACAGGGTGACGGCGTTATGCAAACAGACCCGCAACAGCGACCACTTAGCATATTTAATTTTTGCGTCATTGATTGGCGTGTAGTTTTTGGTTTCATCGTAAGCATCTTCAGAACCAAAAAGCTCTTTCGCCACTTCACGTTGCAGTTTCAATGGCAAACCGGAACCAATGAAGTTGATATGGGTATGCGTCATGCAGTCACGGTTGAACATACAGTTAACAATGGAGCCGACCTGCGCTGACGCTTCATTGGCGTGGTGAACTGGATAGCCAAACGGCGACCAGAGTTTATTTTTCGCGTAGCCCCAGTACTCTTCACCCAAATTCCAGCGTTCTGCGATAGCATATGAACCATCAGCCAGGTGACTCAGCTCACCCACACGATGCGCCAGACGGTAGTAAAAATCTTTAATGAAGTTAACGTCACCCGCTTCCAGTTGATCCCAGCGAATTTCCGCATACTCTTCAGCAGGCAGAACACGCTTGAACACCCCTTTGCTGTAACAATAGGTAAAGTCGCGATGCAGCTGACCGTAGTTACACCATAGGCCGTAGTCATCGAACAGATTCAAACCAACCAGGTTACCAATCACACGACCATCGTCTTTATCTTCAAAATCTTTCGGACCGTTCGGGAAGATGGTGGTATGGACAAAGTTTGCAACACAAGTGTTACCACCTGTGCTGGGCACGCCAAACTCTTTCACCCGAGGAATATTCATTTGGGTCATACAACGGATCGGGCAAGAGTGGCAGCCGCTCATTTTTACTGTGTATTTCTCTGCCGCCGGACCTAAGTCAAAAACGGATTTATAGGTACGAAAGCCGACCGTGTTCTGATTGCCTGGCGGAATTTCCCCCGTTTCAATCGGACCACCTTCAGCCGCGCCCCAAAACAGCCCTTTACGTGCTGTCCAACGTGATTTGGGATCTGAATACTCTGCCCACGATTGCGGCGTACTTGGCACGACATGGTTGTTATTCGCACCGATAAGTTCAGTCATCATGTAATCGTTGAGACGCTTCATCTCCTGATGATCGGCAATGTTGACCCCTTTCGTCCCTTCAACCGCAATCGCTTTCAGGTTTTTCGAACCCATTATTGCGCCAGTTCCCGCACCACCGCTGTGGTTACGGCTATTCAACATGCCAGAGAGAGGAACAAGGTTTTCCCCAGCCTGACCAATAGCCGCCACACAGGTTTCAGGGCTGGTCAATCGACAAATCTCTTCCGTAGTTGCGCGCGTCCCTTTTCCCCATAAGAAATCGGCTTTTTCCAGGCTAACTTTGTCATCTTTAATATTCAGCCATACCGGTGCTTTCGCTTTCCCTTCGATAATAATGACGTCGTATCCAGCGAATTTCATTTGCGCTGCAAAAAAGCCCCCCATATGGGCATCGACGACTAAATTTCCTTTGGTAAAAGTAGAAAGTGAGGTGATATTTACGCGAGAACTGCAGGGGGCACCAGATCCAGTTAATGGGCCGGTAGCAAAGACTAATTTATTCGCTTCATCGAAAGGTTTCGTGCCTGGCGGTACTTCGTCATACATAATTTTGTAGCCGAAGCCCATACCACCGACAAAACTTTTAAACTTACTGGAATCTTCGAGGGTAATATTTCCTGTCGTGAGATTGACTCTTAATATATTACCTGTCCAACCGTTAGCCATGATTTTTTCCTTTGCAAGATTCACACAGTAATATCTTTCCACTCGATAATTTTTAACGCCCCTGTTGGGCAGGCGTTTGCGCATTCACCGCATAACACACATTTCGAGGATTTTTTACTTTCGGTATTTACGGTGGCCATCATCCACGGGCATGCCGTCGTACAGGCGCTACAACCAATACAACGTTTATGATCGACGGTAATACAGCCTTCTTCCTGTTGCCAGGTAATCGCACCAATCGGGCAGACATTCATGCATTGCGGTTCTTTGCATTGACGGCAGGTGTCCGCGGTATAGTTGAGATCGCCATACAGGCCGCCACCAGAGCCAACCCCGTTATCGCCAAAGAAATAATTGCGATGGATTTTGATACGGGAGAAGAATGTCCCTACTGAGCCATCGTTGAAGTTGGTACAAGAGATTTCACAGCGGTGGCAACCCGTGCATCGCGCACGTTGGGTCACCAGCACCCCTTTGGGTGTATTTATCAACCCTACTGTGCCGCTATCAATATCTTCCTGTTTGCAACCCAAAAGTGAAAGTAACGCAGGGGCAATTGTTAGACCAGCAAGGCCTTTTCCTGATATACGCAAGAATTCTAATCGCGTTAAGCCAATATCTAATAGTGGACGATCAACCGGGTTCATTTATTTCGCATCCTCTTCGCAAACACAGTGCTGACAATTCAGCAGCCTGATATTAAGCATTCAACTAATACGCTGCTGACTCTGTCCCCAACACCAGATATTTTCCCTAACCCGATAGTGTATGAGAAAAGATTTAACGCTGATAAACTAATCCTTTATGGTTAGGAGGAAAAATAATGTGATTATTCCGAACTCTTAACATTGATCGTTATCAATTAAAAACACAAAGAAAAAAAATATAAGTGAAGTGATATTTATTATCATTTGAAATGAATTTAACTGATCCGACAATTATTTGTGACATTCATAGCAGAAAATAAAAATAATATTGCCGCTATAAATTAAAAAACATATCGAAATTCGTATAATTTCAGAAGTCGTCATTTACAAAAATTAACTGACTCGCAACTGAACTAAAAATATCAGGATGAAGCTTACCGCCTCATCCTGAATGGTCATTTAACCAGTGCGTTAATGACGGTTTCCATCGCCTGCTTTTCCAGCTCACTGCGCTGAATGCGTTTATTGGCTAATGCTGTACGTAATACGCCTGCGATAACAATATGCTTTGGTTCCTGCCCCAGATCGCGCATTTCCAGCACAACTTTACCGACAACTCTGCACATTTCTCGGTACAGTTCATCCTCTTTTGTCCGGTTTCCCATTCTTTATACCTATTTATCATGCCAACTATCAGCATATATCAATCTAACCAATTAAACAAAAACCAAACAAAATCAGACAAATAACGCGATAAATTATTTTCACTGTAGCAATTGAGCGATGATGTATTTATACACCGGATGAACTCTCACTTATCCTCACACTGACAACCCAGGCACCAGACGTTGCGCAAACAACGAGGTTTTTGCGTAACCCTTTCCCTGGAACGTTAAATCTTTGATAACAATTTATTGTCTAACGAGTTGTATATTTTTTGAAACGCTGTTTTTGTTTTCCTTTTGGATTAATTTCAGCGTATAATGCGCGCCAATTGACTCTTGAATGGTTTCAGCACTTTGGACTGTAGAACTCAACGACTCAAAAACAGGCACTCACGTTGGGCTGAGACACAAGCACACATTCCTCTGCACGCTTTTTCGATGTCACCTATCCTTAGAGCGAGGCACCACCACTTTCGTAATACCGAATTCGCTTTCCGGCAGTGCGACCAGAAAGCAAGTTTCTCCCATCCTTCTCAACTTAAAGACTAAGACTGTCATGAAAAAGACCAAAATTGTTTGCACCATCGGACCGAAAACCGAATCTGAAGAGATGTTAGCTAAAATGCTGGACGCTGGCATGAACGTTATGCGTCTGAACTTCTCTCATGGTGACTATGCAGAACACGGTCAGCGCATTCAGAATCTGCGCAACGTGATGAGCAAAACCGGTAAAACTGCCGCTATCCTGCTTGATACCAAAGGTCCAGAAATCCGCACCATGAAACTGGAAGGCGGTAACGACGTTTCTCTGAAAGCGGGTCAGACCTTTACTTTCACCACTGATAAATCTGTTATCGGCAACAGCGAAATGGTTGCGGTAACGTATGAAGGTTTCACGACCGACCTGTCTGTTGGCAACACCGTACTGGTTGACGATGGTCTGATCGGTATGGAAGTTACCGCCATTGAAGGTAACAAAGTTATCTGTAAAGTACTGAACAACGGCGACCTGGGCGAAAACAAAGGTGTGAACCTGCCGGGTGTTTCCATTGCCCTACCAGCACTGGCTGAAAAAGACAAACAAGACCTGATCTTCGGTTGCGAACAAGGCGTAGACTTTGTTGCTGCTTCCTTTATTCGTAAGCGTTCTGACGTTATCGAAATCCGTGAACATCTGAAAGCACACGGTGGTGAAAACATCCAAATCATCTCCAAAATCGAAAACCAGGAAGGCCTCAACAACTTCGACGAAATCCTCGAAGCCTCTGACGGCATCATGGTTGCGCGTGGCGACCTGGGTGTAGAAATCCCGGTAGAAGAAGTTATCTTCGCCCAGAAGATGATGATCGAAAAATGTATCCGTGCACGTAAAGTCGTTATCACTGCGACCCAGATGCTGGATTCCATGATCAAAAACCCACGCCCGACTCGCGCAGAAGCAGGTGACGTTGCAAACGCCATCCTCGACGGTACTGACGCAGTAATGCTGTCTGGTGAATCCGCAAAAGGTAAATACCCGTTGGAAGCAGTTTCTATCATGGCGACCATCTGCGAACGTACCGACCGCGTTATGAACAGCCGTCTCGAGTTCAACAATGACAACCGTAAACTGCGCATTACCGAAGCAGTATGCCGTGGCGCGGTTGAAACTGCTGAAAAACTGGATGCTCCGCTGATCGTGGTTGCTACCCAGGGCGGTAAATCTGCTCGTGCAGTACGTAAATACTTCCCGGATGCCACCATCCTGGCACTGACCACCAACGAAAAAACGGCTCATCAGTTGGTACTGAGCAAAGGCGTTGTGCCGCAGCTGGTTAAAGAAATCACTTCTACTGATGATTTCTACCGTCTGGGTAAAGAACTGGCTCTGCAGAGCGGTCTGGCACACAAAGGTGACGTCGTAGTTATGGTTTCTGGTGCACTGGTACCGAGCGGCACTACTAACACCGCATCTGTTCACGTCCTGTAATATTGCTTTTGTGAATTAATTTGTATATCGAAGCGCCCTGATGGGCGCTTTTTTTATTTAATCGATAACCAGAAGCAATAAAAAATCAAATCGGATTTCACTATATAATCCCACTTTATCTAAGATGAATCCGATGGAAGCATCCTGTTTTCTCTCAATTTTTTTATCTAAAACCCAGCGTTCGATGCTTCTTTGAGCGAACGATCAAAAATAAGTGCCTTCCCATCAAAAAAATATTCTCAACATAAAAAACTTTGTGTAATACTTGTAACGCTACATGGAGATTAACTCAATCTAGAGGGTATTAATAATGAAAGCTACTAAACTGGTACTGGGCGCGGTAATCCTGGGTTCTACTCTGCTGGCAGGTTGCTCCAGCAACGCTAAAATCGATCAGCTGTCTTCTGACGTTCAGACTCTGAACGCTAAAGTTGACCAGCTGAGCAACGACGTGAACGCAATGCGTTCCGACGTTCAGGCTGCTAAAGATGACGCAGCTCGTGCTAACCAGCGTCTGGACAACATGGCTACTAAATACCGCAAGTAATAGTACCTGTGAAGTGAAAAATGGCGCACATTGTGCGCCATTTTTTTTGCCTGCCATTTACCGCTACTGCGTCGCGCGTAACATATTCCCTTGTTCTGGTTCACCATTCTGCGCTGACTCTACTGAAGGCGCATTGCTGGCTACAGGCGTTGCGCCAGTGCTCACGGCAACTGGATACCCTGCCCGACGATACAACGCTTTATCGACTAACTTCTGGTCTACAGCCTTATTATCTTTAAATTGCGTGAAGCCTGCTGGCAGTGTGTAAGGCATTGTCTGAACGTTCTGCTGTTCTTCTGCTGATAGTGGTCGATGTACTTCCACATAACGCATCCCGTTCGGTTCCACGGAATATTTCACCGGTTCGTTGATCACTTTCACCGGCGTTCCCGTCCGCACGCTGGAGAACAAGGCTTTAATATCCGGTGCATTCATGCGAATACACCCTGAACTGACGCGCAAACCGACGCTGTCCGGCGCACTGGTTCCATGAATGAGGTATTCGCCATTACCATGCGCGAGGCGCAGTGCATAACGTCCTAGCGGGTTATTTGGCCCGGCAGGGACGACTGGCGGTAATTTAATGCCACGCTCCAGCGAACGCTGACGAATGCCCGCCGTAGGCGTCCAGGTTGGGTTAGGGATTTTCTGCCCCACACGCGTTTCCATCACTGGCGTTTCCAGTCCCTGCAATCCAATACCTATCGGATAGACCTGCACGATATTTTCTCCCGGCGGATAATAATAAAGGCGCAGCTCTGCAAGGTTAACGATAATCCCCTGACGCGGCGCATCAGGCAATAACAGTTGCGAAGGAATAGTTATCGTCGTACCGGGTTTTGGCACCGGAGCGATAGTGTTATTGGCTTCAAGTATCAACATTGCCGCAGTATCAAAACGTCGGGCGATGGCCTGAAGGTTTTTATCCCCTTCTTGCACCGTATACGTTTGATTTTGCCCAACCAGTCGGCTTCCGGTTGGTGGTAGCGGATAATCAACCGCCCAGGCAGCCTGAATGGCGCTAAAAGCGCCGATAAGCGTGAGTGTAAGCAAAGACGCGCGTTTCATTGTAAACCTCCTGTATTTGCCGGAGACTCACGCTGAAACGTCGGATGGCGCTTATGTTCACCTGAAACCAAAACACTCCTGTGCAGGCCAGTGTAAACATTGACCACCCGGCAATGTGAGTCCACCGGATGAAAGCTGTCCCTTTAGTTTAGCTAAGTGCAGCGGCTTTGGCGCGAATTGCGCGAATCATCGCTTCCAGACCTTGTGAGCGTGATGGGGTGAGATGTTGGGTGAGCGCCATTTTTTCAAACCACGGGCGCACATCGAAATTGACAATATCCTGCGGTGTCATTTGATCGTAAAGAATAAAGACGACCGCAATAAGCCCTTTCACAATGGCCGCATCGCTGTCGCCCTGTAATTCAATAATTCCCTGCGCATTTTGACGCATCACAATCCATACCTGACTCTGGCAGCCCTGGATGCTATTTTGCGGGCTTCTGTCTTCGTCGTGTAATTCTGGCAGACGCTGGCCCAGCTCAATAATGTAGAGATATTTCTCTTCCCAATTGGCGCAGCGTAAAAAATTACGCAGCAATTTTTCTTTATCCGGCAATACAGCCATAGTGCCTCCCTGTTATCCCAGCAAACGATGAATACGTTGCAATCCGGTCACCAGACGATCAACTTCTTCATGGGTGTTATACATGGCCAGCGACGCCCGACACATAGCAGGGACGTTGTAATAGGCCATTAATGGCATAGCGCAGTGATGTCCGGTACGCACAGCAATGCCGTAGTTATCGAGAAAACTGCCAACATCATAGGCGTGGTGTTTACCAAGATTAAAAGCAATAACGCCAAGTCTGTTCTGGGGACCATAGAGAGTGAGATCCGGTACAGATTCCAGCTGTGATAGCGCGTAGTGCATCAGATTCTGTTCATACTCGGCTATATTATTAAGCCCCAGCCCCGAAACATACTCGAGTGCCGCGCCAAGACCAATGATGCCTCCGGTATTGGGTGTGCCGGCTTCAAACCGCCACGGTGCTTTAGTCCAGGTAGTCCCTTCACTCAGGCTGACGGTGGCGATCATAGAACCGCCCCCTTCCCACGGCGGCATCTCCTGCAACAAGGCTTCTTTGACATAAAGAATGCCAATTCCAGTGGGGCCATACAGTTTATGCCCGGAGAACACGTAAAAATCGCAATCCAGCGCCTGAACGTCCACCGGATGATGCATCACCGCCTGAGCGCCATCCACCAGTACTTTTGCGCCATGTTGGTGTGCAAGGGTGATCATCTCGGCCAGCGGATTTTCTGTCCCAAGCACGTTGGAGACATGGGTAATTGCCAGCAGGCGAGTTTTCTCATCGAACAGATTAGGCAGTATCTCCAGCTGCAACGTACCGTCGGGGTTGAGAGGAATCACACGCAGCTCTGCACCCACTCGCGCGCAAAGCATTTGCCAGGGAACAATGTTAGCGTGGTGCTCCATCTGGCTGATGATGATGTTATCGCCCGCTCGCACGTTGCTGTTGCCCCAGCTATTGGCGACCAGGTTAATGCCTTCCGTGGTACCGCGGACAAACACCAATTCTTCCGCGGAACGGGCATTGATAAACAGCGAAGCACGCTTGCGCACGTTCTCCATTTTCTCGGTCGCCTGGGCGCTTAAGGTATGAATACCGCGATGCACCGCCGCGTAACCATGACGATAAAACTCCGCTTCGGCATCAATCACCTGGCTCGGTTTTTGCGCACTGGCAGCGCTGTCGAGATAAGCCAGCGGCAAACCGTTTACCTCACGAGAAAGCACCGGAAAGTCGGCCCGCACTTTGTCGACGGAAAAAGTCATCTTGCACCTCCTGGCAGTCGTTGACCGATTCGGGCCAGCACCTGCTGTTTAAGCCCCTCATCACGCAGTGCTTCCGTCAGTTCGGCAGCAAAGGCGTAAATGATCATCTGCTGGGCATCCTGCTGATTGATCCCACGCGAGCGCAGATAGAACATCTGTTCATCATCAATACGCCCCACCGTCGCGCCGTGGCTGCATTTCACATCATCTGCATAGATTTCCAGCTGCGGTTTCGTATCCACTTCTGCCAGTTTGCCCATCAGCAGATTATTGTTGGTCATCTGACCATCCGTTTTGATGGCGTGCTGCGCGACGTTGATCAAACCGTTAAATACCGCGCGGCCTTTGTCGCTGACGATAGTTTTGTGCAACTGTCGGCTGTTACAAAAACCTTTATTGTGTTCCAGCCAGGTACGGGTATCACACACCTCGTTTTTCACCGGCATCACCAGACTATTGATCCGCAGCGTGCTGTTTTCGCCATTGAGTTGCGTACTGGTGTTGTGTCGTAACACTGCGCCACCAAGCAGGAAACTGTGGCTAAATGCGGTAGCATCGTCAGCCAGCAATAAATCGTTATGGGCAAAGTGGTGACTGACCGGGTTTTCAAACGCCAGCTTGATATGCTGCAAGTGCGCGTTCGCTGCGACATTGATGGTAAAGCGCGCTCCGGTGAAATGACGAGCATCATTAAGGCTGACAAAATGTTCGATCACCGTCGCTTCGGCACCTTCCGCCAGATCCAGATGATGTCGGTAATGGGCAGTGTTCACCTCTTCACCTGCCACGCCCTGGGTAATATGCATTAACAGCAATGGCTTTGCCGGTCGTTGACCGCGCTTCACGGCGATATGCGTCACGCTTTGCGCCAGGCTTTCCGTCAGATGGAGAAATACTTCCGCCTGAATAGCATCGGGCAATCCCTGACGGTCGTCGTTAATGCTCACTTCATACCCGCTGCCTTCAGTTGTATCGCTAAGTTCTGGCACGTAGCGTCCATCAACATAAACCAGCCGCACAGCGTCTAATGTTAACGCTAAGGCATCACGCTGCTGTGGGGATATCTCTCCCGCAATGCTGACAAACTGGCTATTGGTCAGCCCTTCCAGCGGCGTATATTTCCAGTTTTCATGTTTACGTGTCGGCAGTCCGGTACGCAGCAATTGTTGTAAATGCTGCTGTGCTTGCGGGGAGCGTTTTGCACCCTCGGCTTCAAACAAATGATGCCACTGTTGCAGCACGTTACTGCTGTTCGGTAAGCCAGCCATAACCCTGCTCCTCCAGTTGTTTGACCAATGTGAAATCGCCGGATTTCACAATTCGTCCCTGATACAGCACATGGACGTAATCAGGCTTGATGTAGTCGAGAATGCGTTGGTAGTGCGTAACAATGATGAATGAACGCTTGCCGTCACGCAGCGAGTTCACGCCATCGGCAACCACTTTTAATGCGTCAATATCCAGCCCGGAGTCCGACTCATCAAGAATGCATAACTCCGGTTCCAGCACCGCCATTTGCAAAATATCGTTGCGCTTTTTCTCGCCGCCGGAAAAACCAACGTTTACCGAACGCGTTAATAAATCTTCCGGCATTTTCAGAAGAGCGATTTTCTCTTCCATCAAATCCTGAAAATCAAAGCGGTCGAGCGTTTCCTGGCCGCGATAGCTGCGTACCGCATTAAGTGCCGTTTGCAGGAAAAACTGGTTACTGACGCCGGGTATTTCCACCGGATACTGGAAGGCCATAAAGATGCCTTCGCCTGCACGTTCTTCCGGCGACAGCGCAAGCAAATCTTTGCCTTTAAACTCAACCGTGCCAGCCGTCACTTCATAATCTTCGCGTCCGGCAAGCGTTGCCGATAAGGTACTTTTCCCCGAACCATTGGGTCCCATAATGGCGTGAACTTCGCCGGGACGAACGTCGAGGCTTAATCCGCGCAGGATAGTTTTATCTTCCACGCTGACGTGTAAATCTTTAATACTTAACATGTTTATTCCTTATCCGACGCTGTGTTCAAGACTGATGGCGAGGAGTTTTTGTGCTTCAACGGCAAATTCCAGCGGCAGTTCTGAGAACACGTCTTTGCAGAAACCGTTAACAATCATCGAGATGGCGTCTTCTTCGCTGATCCCGCGTTGCAGGCAGTAAAACAGTTGATCTTCACCAATACGTGATGTCGTTGCCTCGTGCTCCAGTTGTGCGCTGTTATTGCGACATTCGACATACGGGAAGGTATGCGCCCCACAATTAGCGCCAATCAGCATTGAGTCGCACTGAGTGAAATTGCGCGCATTGGTTGCCGTCGGCATGATTTTCACTAAGCCGCGATAACTGTTCTGACTATGTCCGGCAGAGATCCCTTTCGAGATAATGGTCGATTTGGTGTTTTTACCGATGTGGATCATCTTGGTGCCGGTATCCGCTTGCTGATGACCGCTGGTCAGTGCCACCGAGTAAAACTCACCAATGGAGTTATCGCCGCGCAAAATGCAGCTGGGATATTTCCACGTAATCGCTGACCCGGTTTCTGATTGCGTCCATGACATTTTGCTGTTTTCGCCTTCGCACAAAGCACGCTTGGTGACGAAATTGAGAATACCGCCGGTGTTGTTATCGCCAGGGAACCAGTTTTGTACCGTGGAATATTTCACCTCGGCGTTTTTATGGATGATGACTTCCACCACCGCCGCGTGTAACTGATAGCTGTCACGCACCGGAGCGGAACAGCCTTCAATGTAGCTGACGTAGCTGTCTTCGTCGGCCACCAGAATGGTGCGCTCAAACTGCCCGGTTTTTTCCGCGTTAATGCGAAAATAGGTGGAAAGTTCCATCGGGCAGCGCACGCCTTTAGGCACATAAATAAACGTACCGTCAGAGGCTACCGCCGCATTAAGCGCGGCAAAGAAGTTGTCATTCCCCGGCACCACGGTGCCGAGATATTTACGCACCAGTTCCGGGTGATCGTGGATCGCCTCGCCAAAGGAGCAAAAAATAATTCCCTGCTCCGCCAGTTTTTCGCGATAAGTGGTGGCAACCGAAACAGAGTCGAAAATGGCATCCACCGCCACCTCTTTGCCTTCCCGCACGGGAACGCCCAACTGCTCAAACGCCGCCTCCACCTCTTTACTTAAAAAGGCGTTCGCGCCAGTTTGCTGCACCGCGCCGGGTTCAGACGCGCAGTTGTCGTCACAATTACCGCACGATGGTGCTGAGTAGTAGCTGTAATCCTGATAATTCAGCTTGTCGTAGTGCGCTTTCAGCCAGTGCGGTTCTTCCATCTCCAGCCATGCGCGATAGGCGTTGAGACGAAATTCCAGCATCCACTCCGGCTCATTACGCTTCGCCGAAATTGCGCGCACCACCTCTTCGTTTATCCCCTTTGCCAGCTCATCGGTGGCTAACTGGGTGAAGAATCCTTCTTTATAATTCAGCGGGCCGCCGGTCCAGGTTTTGACATCGTCAGTTGCTTCAGTATTACGAGACATAGTACCGCCTATACCCCAAAGCTTTCGCCACAGCCACATTCATTCTGGGCTTTAGGGTTGTGAAATTTGAATATCTGATTAAGTCCTTCACGAACGAAATCGACTTCCGTGCCATCAATAAACGGCATCGCTTGCAGCGGGACAAACAGCTTCGCGCCGTCGTGTTCAAACAGCAGATCGTCTTTGTCTGCCTCGCTAACACTGTCGAGCACATAGCCAAAGCCCGCGCAGCCCGTTTGCTTCACGCCTAAGCGCACGCCGACCATACCTGGTTGCTTTGCCACCAGCTCACGGATGTGGACCGCGGCAGCAGGTGTCAGCGTTAAGCCCTGCCAGGCGAAATCCTGTGGATTAAAGGTTCCTGAATGCATGTCCATCGATTTACCTCACTTCATCGCTTTCAGCGTATAACAGCATGTTAGTGATAATGATTATCAGTTCAACCCAGCAAACGCAGGGGCTTTACCGTAAAACATGCTTTTTGCCTGCTTTTAATAAGCATAGACCCTGATGTGTGGGTTAACAGGCACGCTAAGAATTAGGTATCTCATTGTTAGATAATGATTATTATCTAAGGAGCATTAAGGCTGTGATGAAAAAGAAAAAGTTGTATTGAAAATGACTATTTAAGAGATAGGTAAAAAAGTGCAGCGTTCAGAAATAAGAAAACCCTTAAGTCTGTGCATCACAGGCTTAAGGGTTTCTACCCCATCCGGCGCTTATCTCCGGCACTCACAGTGGCTTAGCTCTTGAAGGGGCGATAAGAATAGTCTCATAAAGCTAAGCCGCTGTTTTAGCACAAACTGCGATTTGTATTATTTTTGAACGTTATCAGGCGGGTAGATAAGCAGTATTAAGAAGGCCCTCGAACCTGGACGAAGATTAATCCAGGCCGATTTGGCGAACTCGCGGCATTACGTCAGGATCAATGCACGCCCAAACGCCAGGCAAAGTAGATTTCTTCTTTTAATTCAGCAGAAGAGAGAGTAAGCAAGTCAGCGAATTCAAGTTCTAATTGTTTCAGACGTTTGAGATATTGGGCAGGTGAAAGATTGCTTTGGTCACGGCGTAAAAATTCAATGGCCAGTTGGGTGGGATCAAGTTGAGTAGACATAGCATCCTCGCTTTTAGACAAGACCTGCACAGTATACCACCGTTTACTGTGCAGATAATGACCAAAAGCAATATGCGTCACACTTTTCTGGTGACAACGTCACAAAATGGCTGTCGTCAATCGTGACGAACAGCACAAACGCCCTTTCTCATCGAGGATTTCTATCTGCCAAACCTGATGACGTGAACCGAGATGCAACGATTTACATACGCCGCGTACCCGCCCTTCTCGTGCCGAGCGAACATGATTAGCATTGATTTCCAGACCAACCACTTTTTGCTCACCTTCGGTACATAAATAACCGGCAACGGAACCGATACTTTCAGCCAGCACCACGGACGCACCTCCATGCAGCAGCCCGAAAGGCTGCTTTGTCCGCGAGTCTACTGGCATTGTCGCTTCAAGCGTGTCATCACCAATATGTTCAAAGCGAATATCCAGCAACCCCACCATGTTTCCTTCACCCATTGCATTCAGTGCTTCCAGGGTGATTTTTCGTTTCCATATCATTTAATAATCTCCAGTAAAGCCTGCACAGGATGGCGTACCCCCGTGCCTTCAACCCGTTTTACCTGGCTGCGACAGGAATATCCGGTCGCCAGACAGCGGTTACGCGGCAGTCGCTGCATCGCCTGATGCCAGGATAACTCATAGATCCCGAGCGAGTTTTTATGATTTTTCGCTTCATGTCCGTAAGTCCCTGCCATGCCGCAGCAACCCACACTGACATTTTCCAGTTTCACGCCAAAACGGGCAAATATTGCCGCCCATTGTGCTGGAGCGCCCGGCAAGGCGGTAACTTCGGTACAGTGACCAAAGAAATACCATGATTCACCGCTGACTGTAGCCACTGGCTGTGACTCAAGTATGCTTGCCAACCATTCATTCGCCAGTAAGACCTTAAACTCGCCACGCTCCTCGCCCAGCGCCAGTTTATATTCATCGCGATAACAAAGTACCAGCGCTGGATCGACGCCCACCATTGGCATCCCCAGCTTCGCCATACGGTTGAGGAAATCCGCCGTCTTTTTCGCCGTCTTCGCAAAGCGATTAAGAAAGCCTTTGATATGCTGGGCTTTGCCATTTGGCGAAAATGGCAGTAACACGGGCTGGAAACCTAATTTTTCGACCAGACGGACAAAATCCGCCACCACTTGCGCATCGTAATAGCTAGTAAAGGGGTCCTGCACCACCAACACCGTGCGCGCTTTCTGCTCTGCATTGAGAGCTTCAAGCTGTTCCAGCGTCATGTTTGCCGAGCGATGCCCCACCATTTGTTGTTGCAGCGAGGGGACCGACAGCAGCGGCAAATCAACCATGCCAATATGTTTTTCCGAGAGTTTGCGCACCAGCGGCTGGTTAATGAAGAAGTTAAAGGTTTTCGGCGCGCGTGCCATCAGCGGCGCGTAGCTCTCAACCGTTGCCACCAAATGGTCACGTAATGGGCGTAAATAACGTGTGTGATAGAGCTGCAGGAAACGAGAGCGAAACTCCGGCACATCAATTTTGATGGGGCACTGGGTCGAACACGCTTTACACGCCAGACAGCCCGACATCGCCTCTTTGACTTCGTGTGAGAAGTCATATTCGCCTTTATTCGCATGCCAGCTATTGCGCGTGCGGGCAATTAACGTCCGCAAACTGACGCCGGATTCAGGCAGTTCTTGTTCCAGTTTGAGTGGGTCAATGCCGCGATCCGCCAACAAGCGCAGCCATTCACGCACCAGCGTTGCGCGCCCTTTCGGTGAATGAATCCGGTTCTGGGTGATCTTCATCGACGGACACATCGGACTACGGGCATCAAAGTTGAAGCATAAACCGTTGCCGTTACACTCCATCGCACCGCGCCACTGCTGGCGTACCGCAATGGGGATCTGTCGATCATATGTGCCACGCTTCACCGCGTCCACTTTCATCATCGGCGCATCGAGACCTTCTGGCGGGCAAATCTTCCCTGGGTTGAGTCGGTTATGCGGGTCAAATGCCGCTTTCACTTTGCGCAGTTCTGCAAAAAGTTCCTCACCGAAAAACGCCGGGCTGTATTCAGCGCGAAAACCTTTGCCGTGCTCGCCCCACAACAAACCACCGTATTTCGCAGTCAGCGCCACCACGTCATCAGAGATTTGCTTCATCAAAATCTCTTGTTGTGGATCGCACATATCCAGTGCCGGACGGACGTGCAAGACACCTGCGTCGACGTGACCGAACATACCGTAGCTTAAGCCGTGGCTGTCGAGCAGCGCGCGAAATTCAGCAATATAATCGGCCAGATGTTCCGGCGGTACGCAGGTATCCTCAGCAAACGGAATTGGCTTAGCGGCACCTTTGGCATTGCCAAGCAGACCAACGGCTTTTTTGCGCATCGCATAGATACGTTCAACACCCGCCAGTTCGCGGCACACCTGCCAGCCAATCACACCTGCCTGTTGGCTGGCAATCAGTTCATCCAACCGCGCACAGAGTGCATTTACCCGCTCATCAATCAGCGTCTCATCATCACCAGCAAATTCCACAATGTTCAGCCCGAGCATTTCTTTGTCAGGCACATCGGTAATCAACTCGCTGACGGAATGCCAGACAATATCTTCCCGCGCCAGATTCAGCACTTTTGAGTCCACCGTCTCTACCGAAAGCGCCCGCGCCTCAACCATAAACGGCGCGTTACGCAGCGCGGAGTCAAAAGAGTCATATTTGACGTTCACCAGACGGCGCACTTTAGGCAAGGGCGTAATATCCAGCCGCGCTTCGGTAATAAAGGCCAGCGTCCCTTCTGAACCCGTCAGAATGCGCGTCAGGTCGAACTCGGTCATCTCATCGTTAAAGACATGACGCAGATCGTAACCGGTAAGAAAGCGGTTAAGTTTGGGGAAGTTGTCGATGATTAACTGGCGTTGCTGACGGCAACGTTGATAAACCGTGTTATAAATTCGCCCGATTGCGGTATTGGTTTTACCCAGCGTTTCTGCCAGTTCGACGGGTAAAGGTTGCGTATCGAGAATATCGCCCCCCAACAACACCGCGCGTACGCCAAGTACGTGATCTGACGTTTTGCCATAGACCAGCGATCCCTGACCGGATGCATCGGTATTGATCATCCCACCGAGCGTTGCCCGGTTGCTGGTCGAAAGTTCCGGCGCAAAAAAGTAGCCGAACGGTTTCAGGTACTGATTGAGTTGATCTTTTATCACCCCGGCCTCAACGCGCACCCAGCCCTCTTCAGGGTTAATTTCGATGATGCGGTTCATATGGCGGGACATATCAACAATAATCCCCTGGTTGAGCGCCTGACCGTTAGTGCCGGTGCCGCCGCCGCGGGGGGTAAAGATCAGCGATGAATAGCGTTCCTGCGCGGCAAGACGGGCGATCAGCGCCACATCTGCGGTCGAACGCGGAAATACCACTGCATCGGGGAGAAGTTGGTAAATACTGTTGTCGGTCGACATTGTCAGACGATCGGCATAACTTGTCGCCGTATCGCCAGTAAAACCCTGTTGCTCCAGCTCTTGCAAAAAATTAAGCACCAATTGAACGACGCCGGGTGCCTGGGAAATCTGTGGAATCATTATATTGACCCTTTCCTGCGGTCTGTGATGTAGATCGATACATTGTTCTTTCAGGCTGCTAATAGCGCACTGAAAGGTGATGTTTGTTTACTCTATGGATTTCGAGTTGCAGGAAGGCGGCAAGCGAGTGAACTCCTGGAGCTTACAAAGTAAGTGACTGGGATGAACGAACGTAGCCGCAGCACATGCAATTTGAAATACGACGAGTAAATCGTTTGCGTGTTGCCTGAGTTGTTGTACCACATTTTTTTCTAACACGCCCATGAGAATTAAGGGCAGAATCGGCCTGTTAAAAACCGCTGAAATTGCTCATCATTATGCAGGTGAGTTTCGCGTGTTCACGTCGCGTCGACGATTTGACGCACAAAAAAGGTGAAAAGTAGTTATGGTAAATGTTCGTCAGCCCAGGGATGTCGCACAAATTCTGCTTTCGGTGCTGTTTTTAGCCATCATGATTGTGGCATGTCTGTGGATTGTTCAACCCTTTATTCTCGGCTTCGCATGGGCCGGTACGGTGGTTATCGCCACCTGGCCGGTATTGTTACGTTTGCAAAAGATCATGTTTGGCCGCCGCTCTCTCGCCGTTCTGGTGATGACGCTGTTATTAGTGATGGTGTTTATCATCCCTATTGCTTTGCTGGTTAACAGTATCGTCGACGGCAGCGGCCCGCTTATTAAAGCCATTTCCAGCGGTGACATGACGTTACCCGATCTGGCGTGGCTTAATACCATACCGGTGATTGGCACGAAGCTGTACGCAGGCTGGCACAACTTGCTGGATATGGGAGGCACGGCGATCATGGCCAAAGTCCGTCCTTATATTGGCACCACCACCACCTGGTTCGTTGGGCAGGCGGCGCATATCGGGCGCTTTATGGTGCATTGTGCGCTGATGCTTCTCTTCAGCGCCCTGCTGTACTGGCGCGGTGAACAAGTGGCGCAAGGCATTCGCCATTTTGCAACCCGTCTGGCAGGCGTTCGTGGAGATGCCGCCGTGCTGCTGGCGGCACAAGCTATCCGCGCAGTGGCGCTGGGTGTTGTGGTGACAGCGTTAGTACAGGCAGTGCTTGGCGGTATCGGCCTCGCGGTATCCGGCGTACCTTATGCAACTTTGCTCACGGTGTTAATGATCCTCTCCTGCCTTGTCCAACTTGGCCCGCTGCCGGTGCTGATTCCGGCGATTATCTGGCTCTACTGGACCGGCGATACCACCTGGGGCACGGTATTACTGGTATGGAGTGGTGTGGTTGGCACGCTGGATAACGTCATCCGCCCAATGTTAATTCGCATGGGTGCCGATTTACCGCTGATCCTGATTCTCTCTGGCGTTATTGGTGGTTTGATTGCTTTCGGCATGATCGGCCTGTTTATTGGTCCGGTTCTGTTAGCCGTTTCCTGGCGTCTTTTTGCCGCGTGGGTGGAAGAAGTCCCACCGCCGACTGACCAACCGGAAGAAGTTCTCGAAGAACTTGGCGAAATCGAGAAACCGAATAAGTAATTTCTCATCAGGCGGTTCTGCCGCCTGATTGTTAACCACCGCTAATTGATATTTGCTTGCTCTTCACTATATTTTCCTGCTTACCGCCATTCAGCTGGTAGTACCTGTCGCAAATTCTTTACAGTTTTTAAACTAATGAGACGAATCTGATCGACGCAAAAAGTCCGTATGCCTACTATTAGCTCACGGTTATAAATCAACATATTGATTTATAAGCATGGAAATCCCCTGAGTGAAACAACGAATTGCTGTGTGTAGTCTTTGCCCATCTCCCACGATGGGCTTTTTTTTAACATTTTTCTTCTTCGCTACCTCGCCCCCTCACTCTTTCCAATAATGTTGCACAAGATACTGTGACTCTCTTCAAGCCGTCGGCAGGCTGATAATGTTATTTATATTTTATTGTTTATTTCATGCAGCCATTACACGATGAACGCTTATGAACTCCAGGCTCTTCGCCATATTTTTGCCATGACTATTGATGAATGCGCGACCTGGATTGCCCAGACCGCTGACAGTGAAAGCTGGCATCAGTGGGAAAATGGCAAATGCGCCATTCCTGATCGTGTGGTCGAGCAACTGTTGGCTATGCGACAGCAACGAAAAAAACATCTTCATGCCATCATAGAGAAAATAAATAACCGCATCGGCAACAACACCATGCGTTTTTTCCCTGACTTAACCGCGTTTCAACGTGTCTACCCTGATGGAAATTTTATTGACTGGAAGATCTATCAATCGGTAGCCGCTGAATTATATGCACACGATCTGGAGCGCCTTTGTTAATTTTCCAAAGAAAGGAATTGTCGTTGTTACAACAATAATGAACGGATGCTGACACAACATCGCTTAACTTTTTAAAGCACCTTTGCTAAGTAGAACCTATGAAAAATCCCTATTTCCCTACCGCACTTGGGTTGTATTTTAATTACCTGGTGCATGGTATGGGCGTCATTTTGATGAGCCTGAATATGGCCTCGCTGGAGACGCTTTGGCAGACTAATGCCGCAGGCGTCTCAATAGTTATCTCATCGCTGGGTATTGGTCGATTAAGTGTCTTGCTTTTTGCAGGATTATTATCCGATCGCTTTGGTCGCCGCCCTTTTATCATGCTCGGGATGTGCTGCTATATGGCCTTCTTTTTTGGCATCCTGCACACCAATAACATCATTATCGCTTATGGTTTGGGCTTTCTGGCGGGAATGGCAAACAGTTTTCTCGATGCAGGCACCTATCCCAGTTTGATGGAAGCTTTTCCACGTTCATCGGGTACAGCTAATATTTTAATTAAAGCATTTGTTTCCAGCGGGCAATTTTTATTACCGCTAATCATCAGCCTGTTAGTGTGGGCTGAACTGTGGTTCGGCTGGTCCTTTATGATTGCCGCAGGCATTATGTTTATTAACGCTCTGTTTTTATACCGTTGTACGTTCCCACCCCATCCGGGTCGTCGCTTACCTGTCATAGAGAAAGCCACCAACTCTACGGAACATCGCTGTTCAATTATCGATTTAGCCAGTTATACCTTATATGGCTATATCTCAATGGCAACCTTTTATCTGGTTAGCCAGTGGCTGGCACAGTACGGACAATTTGTTGCAGGCATGTCATACACTATGTCGATCAAACTACTCAGTATCTACACCGTGGGTTCGCTGCTTTGTGTATTTATTACCGCTCCACTCATTCGTAATACCGTTCGCCCAACAACATTACTCATGCTGTACACCTTTATCTCATTTACTGCTCTGTTTACCGTCTGCCTGCATCCCACATTTTATGTGGTGATAATATTTGCTTTTGTCATTGGTTTTACCTCTGCTGGAGGTGTTGTGCAAATTGGCCTGACGTTAATGGCTGAACGTTTCCCCTACGCTAAAGGTAAAGCGACAGGGATCTATTACAGTGCGGGCAGTATTGCGACCTTTACTATTCCGTTGATTACGGCTCATCTGTCCCAAAGAAGTATTGCCGATATTATGTGGTTCGATACCGCCATCGCTGCCATTGGTTTTTTACTGGCACTGTTTATCGGCTTACGCAGCCGCAAAGAAACGCAGCATAACTCGCTAAAGGAAAATGTCGCTCCGGGTGGGTAATGCAATATTCTTTTCAGGTCATGCAAGATCTTACGGATAAATAACTCTTTCTGCGCTAACTAAGGAAAATCGCGGTCAAAAACAAACTATGACATGCAATATTCCTGGAAACATAAACTTTATGCCATGTACCCAGGGATAATCATCTTCAGTATAGTAATTATGTAAACCGTCGGAGAACAATACGTACGGTAACGAAATAATCTTTCAGCAAGGAGCTGTGAAAATGTCTCAAAATAAGGCTTTCAGCACGCCATTTATCCTGGCTGTTCTTTGTATTTACTTCAGCTATTTTCTGCACGGCATTAGTGTTATTACGCTTGCCCAAAATATGTCATCTCTGGCAGAAAAGTTTTCCACTGACAACGCGGGCATTGCCTATTTAATTTCCGGTATCGGTCTGGGCCGATTGATCAGTATTTTATTCTTCGGTGTGATCTCCGATAAGTTTGGTCGTCGGGCGGTAATATTAATGGCAGTAATAATGTATCTGCTATTCTTCTTTGGTATTCCCGCTTGCCCGAATTTAACTCTCGCCTACTGTCTGGCAGTGTGCGTAGGTATCGCTAACTCAGCATTGGATACGGGTGGCTACCCTGCGCTCATGGAATGCTTTCCGAAAGCCTCCGGTTCGGCGGTCATACTGGTTAAAGCGATGGTGTCATTCGGACAAATGTTCTACCCAATGCTGGTGAGCTATATGTTGCTCAATAACATCTGGTACGGCTATGGGCTGATTATTCCGGGTATTCTGTTTGTACTGATCACGCTGATGCTGTTGAAAAGCAAATTCCCCAGCCAGTTGGTGGACGCCAGCGTAGCTAATGAATTACCGCAAATGAACAGCAAACCGTTAGTCTGGCTGGAAGGTGTTTCATCGGTACTGTTCGGTGTAGCCGCATTCTCGACCTTTTATGTGATTGTGGTGTGGATGCCCAAATATGCGATGGCTTTTGCTGGTATGTCAGAAGCTGAAGCATTAAAAACCATCTCTTATTACAGTATGGGCTCGTTGGTCTGTGTCTTTATTTTTGCCGCACTACTGAAAAAAATGGTCCGGCCCATCTGGGCTAATGTATTTAACTCTGCACTGGCAACAATAACAGCAGCCATTATCTACCTGTACCCTTCTCCACTGGTGTGTAATGCCGGAGCCTTTGTTATCGGTTTCTCAGCAGCTGGCGGCATTTTACAGCTCGGCGTTTCGGTCATGTCAGAGTTTTTCCCCAAAAGCAAAGCCAAAGTCACCAGTATTTATATGATGATGGGTGGACTGGCTAACTTTGTTATTCCGCTGATTACCGGTTATCTGTCGAACATCGGCCTGCAATATATCATTGTTCTCGATTTTACTTTCGCGCTGCTGGCCCTGATTACCGCAATTATTGTTTTTATCCGCTATTACCGCGTTTTCATTATTCCTGAAAATGATGTGCGGTTTGGCGAGCGTAAATTTAGCACCCGGTTAAACACAATTAAGCATAGAGGTTAAAGGAGTTAATTATGGATGTTACCGCAAAATACGAATTGATTGGGTTGATGGCCTATCCTATCCGGCACAGTTTATCGCCCGAAATGCAGAATAAAGCCTTAGAAAAAGCGGGATTGCCATTTACCTATATGGCCTTCGAAGTGGATAACGATAGCTTTCCCGGAGCAATTGAAGGATTAAAAGCCCTCAAAATGCGCGGAACTGGTGTATCGATGCCAAACAAACAACTGGCGTGTGAATATGTTGATGAATTAACGCCAGCGGCCAAACTGGTGGGTGCCATCAACACCATCGTTAATGATGATGGCTATCTGCGTGGCTATAACACCGACGGCACGGGCCATATTCGCGCCATTAAAGAGAGCGGTTTTGATATCAAAGGCAAAACGATGGTGCTGTTAGGGGCCGGTGGTGCCTCAACGGCGATTGGCGCGCAGGGGGCAATTGAAGGTTTAAAAGAAATTAAACTCTTTAACCGTCGGGATGAGTTCTTCGATAAAGCCCTCGCCTTCGCGCAACGGGTTAACGAAAACACCGATTGCGTCGTGACAGTCACCGATCTCGCCGATCAGCAAGCCTTTGCTGAAGCCCTGGCTTCCGCCGACATTTTAACCAATGGCACAAAAGTGGGTATGAAACCCCTTGAGAATGAATCATTGGTTAATGATATCAGTCTGTTACATCCGGGACTTCTGGTCACTGAATGCGTGTATAACCCGCATATGACGAAGTTATTGCAGCAGGCGCAACAAGCTGGTTGCAAAACGATTGATGGATACGGCATGTTGTTGTGGCAAGGGGCTGAACAGTTCACGTTATGGACTGGCAAAGATTTCCCTCTGGAATATGTTAAACAGGTCATGGGGTTCGGTGCCTGACAGGCTGACCGCGTGCAGAAAGGGTAAAAAATGAAAACCGTAACTGTAAAAGATCTCGTCATTGGTACGGGCGCACCTAAAATCATCGTCTCGCTGATGGCGAAAGATATCGCCAGCGTGAAATCCGAAGCTCTCGCCTATCGTGAAGCGGACTTTGATATTCTGGAATGGCGTGTTGACCACTATGCCGACCTCTCCAATGTGGAGTCTGTCATGGCAGCGGCAAAAATTCTCCGTGAAAGCATGCCAGAAAAACCGCTGCTGTTTACCTTCCGCAGTGCCAAAGAAGGCGGCGAGCAGGCGATTTCCACCGAGGCTTATATTGCTCTCAATCGTGCAGCCATCGACAGCGGCCTGGTTGATATGATCGATCTGGAGTTATTTACCGGCGATGATCAGGTTAAAGAAACCGTGGCCTACGCCCACGCGCATGATGTGAAAGTTGTCATGTCCAACCATGACTTCCATAAAACGCCGGAAGCCGAAGAAATCATTGCCCGTCTGCGCAAAATGCAATCCTTCGACGCCGATATTCCTAAGATTGCGCTGATGCCGCAAAGTACCAGTGATGTGCTGACGTTGCTTAGTGCAACCCTGGAGATGCAGGAGCAGTATGCCGATCGCCCCATAATCACAATGTCGATGGCAAAAACTGGCGTAATTTCTCGTCTGGCTGGTGAAGTATTTGGGTCGGCGGCAACTTTTGGTGCGGTAAAAAAAGCCTCTGCGCCAGGGCAAATCTCGGTAAATGATTTGCGCACGGTATTAACTATTTTACATCAGGCATAAGCAATAATATTTCGGCGGGAATATCCTCCCCCGCCGAAATGAAAAAAGTATTTTTAACCGTATTTAATAAAAATATTTCGTGAGTCTCTGTGCGCTAATTCTCCATCTGGCGTAGGGAAAATCACACCTGAATCAGGAATTAACAATGAAACCTGTAAAACCACCTCGTATTAATGGACGAGTGCCGGTCCTGTCGGCACAGGAAGCGGTGAATTATATTCCCGACGAAGCGACACTTTGTGTGTTAGGCGCTGGCGGCGGTATTCTGGAAGCCACCACGTTAATTACTGCTCTTGCTGATAAATATAAACAGACTCAAACACCACGTAATTTATCGATTATTAGTCCAACAGGGCTTGGCGATCGCGCCGACCGTGGTATTAGTCCGCTGGCACAAGAAGGTCTGGTGAAATGGGCATTATGCGGTCACTGGGGACAATCGCCGCGTATTTCTGATCTCGCAGAACAAAATAAAATTATTGCTTATAACTATCCACAAGGTGTACTTACACAAACCTTACGCGCCGCCGCAGCCCACCAGCCTGGTATTATTAGTGATATTGGCATCGGAACATTTGTCGATCCACGCCAGCAAGGCGGCAAACTGAATGAAGTCACTAAAGAAGACCTGATTAAACTGGTCGAGTTTGATAACAAAGAATATCTCTATTACAAAGCGATTGCGCCGGATATCGCCTTCATTCGCGCTACCACCTGCGACAGCGAAGGCTACGCCACCTTTGAAGATGAGGTGATGTATCTCGACGCATTGGTTATTGCTCAGGCGGTGCACAATAACGGCGGTATTGTGATGATGCAGGTGCAGAAGATGGTTAAGAAAGCCACGCTGCATCCTAAATCTGTCCGTATTCCGGGTTATCTGGTGGATATTGTGGTAGTCGATCCGGATCAAACCCAACTGTATGGCGGTGCGCCGGTTAACCGCTTTATTTCTGGTGACTTCACCCTTGATGACAGCACCAAACTTAGCCTACCCCTAAACCAACGTAAATTAGTTGCGCGGCGCGCATTATTCGAAATGCGCAAAGGCGCGGTGGGGAATGTCGGCGTCGGTATTGCCGACGGCATTGGCCTGGTCGCCCGGGAAGAAGGTTGTGCTGATGACTTTATTCTGACGGTAGAAACAGGCCCAATTGGCGGTATTACTTCACAGGGGATCGCCTTTGGCGCGAACGTGAATACCCGTGCCATTCTGGATATGACGTCCCAGTTTGATTTTTATCACGGTGGCGGTCTGGATGTTTGTTATTTGAGTTTTGCTGAAGTCGACCAGCACGGTAACGTCGGCGTGCATAAATTCAATGGTAAAATCATGGGCACCGGTGGATTTATTGATATCAGTGCCACTTCGAAGAAAATCATTTTCTGCGGCACATTAACTGCGGGCAGTTTAAAAACAGAAATTGCCGACGGCAAATTAAATATCGTCCAGGAAGGACGGGTGAAGAAATTTATTCGGGAACTACCGGAAATTACTTTCAGCGGAAAAATCGCTCTCGAGCGAGGACTGGATGTTCGTTATATCACTGAGCGCGCCGTATTCACGCTAAAAGAAGACGGCCTGCATTTAATCGAAATCGCTCCTGGCGTCGATTTACAAAAAGATATTCTCGACAAAATGGATTTCACCCCAGTGATTTCGCCAGAACTCAAACTGATGGACGAAAGATTATTTATCGATGCGGCGATGGGTTTTGTCCTGCCTGAAGCGGCTCATTAACAGGAGTATCACGATGGATTTTTCTTTAACTGAAGAACAAGAACTGCTGCTGGCCAGTATTCGCGAACTGATTACGACTAACTTTCCGGAAGAGTATTTCCGCACCTGCGATCAAAACGGGACATACCCGCGTGAGTTTATGCGGGCACTGGCGGATAACGGCATTTCTATGCTTGGCGTGCCGGAAGAATTTGGTGGCATCCCTGCGGATTACGTCACCCAGATGTTGGCGCTGATGGAAGTGTCAAAATGCGGTGCTCCGGCATTTTTGATTACCAACGGTCAATGTATTCACAGCATGCGCCGTTTCGGTTCTGCTGAGCAGCTACGTAAAACGGCAGAGAGCACCCTGGAAACGGGTGATCCCGCCTATGCCCTGGCGTTGACGGAACCAGGCGCAGGCTCAGACAATAACAGTGCCACTACCACTTACACGCGTAAAAATGGCAAGGTTTACATCAACGGCCAGAAAACCTTTATTACCGGCGCGAAAGAGTACCCATATATGCTGGTGCTGGCGCGCGATCCAGAACCGAAAGATCCCAAAAAAGCCTTCACCCTGTGGTGGGTCGACTCCAGTAAGCCCGGCATTAAGATTAACCCGCTGCATAAAATCGGCTGGCATATGCTCAGCACCTGCGAAGTCTATCTCGACAACGTGGAAGTTGAAGAGAGCGACATGGTGGGCGAAGAAGGAATGGGTTTCCTCAATGTGATGTACAACTTTGAGATGGAACGCTTGATCAATGCCGCGCGCAGCACCGGCTTTGCCGAGTGTGCCTTTGAAGATGCCGCCCGCTATGCCAACCAGCGTATCGCTTTTGGTAAGCCCATTGGTCATAACCAGATGATCCAGGAAAAACTGGCGCTGATGGCGATTAAGATCGACAACATGCGCAACATGGTGTTGAAAGTGGCATGGCAAGCCGATCAGCATCAGTCACTGCGCACCAGCGCGGCGCTGGCAAAACTGTACTGCGCACGTACCGCAATGGAAGTTATTGATGATGCGATTCAAATCATGGGCGGTCTGGGCTATACCGATGAGGCGCGCGTCTCTCGCTTCTGGCGTGATGTCCGTTGTGAACGTATCGGCGGCGGTACAGACGAGATTATGATTTACGTAGCGGGTCGGCAGATCCTGAAAGATTATCAGAACAAATAATCTGCAGGCGGCGCAGCTTCTTAACAAACTGCGCCGCCAGATTTATCCGGCAAGACTTACTGGTTGAGGAAATTCAGATAGGATTTCTTGTTCCGCAAAACAGTTTTTAAATTGCCTGCGGTAATCGCTGGGCGAACAGCCGACATGGCGCAAAAACAGTTTGGCAAAGTGATCGACATTTTCATAACCCACACGCCAGGAGATCTCTGCCTGTGATAATTCAGTATTAGTGAGTGACCATTTCGCTTCCGTCATACGCCGTTGAATAACATAGTTAATAGGGGAAATACGATACTCTTTGGTAAATTCATGGCAGATATAACTGACGCTGGCACGAAATTTTTTCGATAACTGCTCTAAAGTGATTTTTTCGCGATAATTATTATTCAGATAGAAAAGAATATCTTTTATCAGAACATCTTTTTTAATATACCCCTGCTCCGAACGATAAGCATTTTTAAAGTTTTCGTAGTAAAGAATTGCTAACGTATAGGCAAATGCGTCCCATAACGAAGATGTTTGGCTATTTTTACTTTGCGGCAAAATCACACTTAGCTCATTAAATAAGGTTTTAATGACTTCTTTTCCCTGCCCTGCGGCAATTACCGGGCAAGAATGCGGTTGCAGTAGCTGATTTTCCTCAGCCCCCTGAAACTGAAAGCCGTACAGCGCACAGGTACACGTCGTTGCTGGATCGTTAACGTCAGAGGCCACCGCATGCAACCTGCCACGTTCTATCACCACAATGTCATCGGCATGCGCGACATATAACGAAGAATCGATGGTAAACCTTGCTACCCCTTTCTTGACGTAAATCAACTCGGTTTCATTGTCATGAACGTGATGTCCGGACTCCCATTTTGGATCATCGCTAAATGCAAAACGTGAAAGCCGTGGCGTTTTACCGGCGACAAACAGCGTTTCGCTGGCGTTATCAAAACAGCGTTGATACATGACAACCTCCCTATTCCATGAGCAAGCAAAAACAATATATGCCGGATAAAATACGGCGTGTATTGCGGTTATACAACCGCGTTTAGCGAGAGCTAAACAAGATTATTTACACTGAATGCAAGATTGTACGGTCATGGCATAACAACATTGCCGCAAATTGCACTTTTGTTTTAGCGATCGCATTTTTTTTGCAAGATTGTTGGCAAGGAAAACAGCTTGCTCCGTCGAAAACCCCGCACCGCTATCGCACACTATTTTCAGGCCATTTTTACCTTCCATCGGAGATGGTTCCGTATGCGACTCACAGGAGAAATCATGAAAATAATAACCTGCTTTAAGCTGGTGCCTGAAGAACAGGACATTGTTGTCACTCCAGAATATACCCTGAATTTCGACAATGCCGACGCCAAAATCAGCCAGTTCGATCTCAATGCCATTGAAGCTGCAAGCCAGATTGCAACAGATGACGATGAGATAGCCGCGCTGACCATTGGCGGCTCATTGTTGCAGAACTCGAAAGTGCGCAAAGACGTGCTATCCCGCGGGCCGCATAGCCTGTATTTGGTGCAGGATGCGCAACTTGAACATGCACTGCCTCTCGATACCGCAAAGGCGCTGGCGGCAGCAGTTGAAAAGATCGGCTTCGATTTACTGATCTTTGGTGAAGGTTCCGGCGACCTTTATGCCCAGCAGGTTGGCTTGCTGGTCGGAGAAATTCTGCAACTTCCGGTGATTAATGCAGTGAGTGCTATTCAGCGTCAGGGCAATACACTGGTGATTGAACGCACGCTTGAAGATGATGTTGAAGTTATTGAGCTCTCTGTTCCAGCCGTGCTCTGCGTCACCTCCGATATTAACATGCCACGCATTCCTTCGATGAAAGCCATTCTCGGCGCGGGTAAAAAACCGGTAAATCAGTGGCAGGCAAGTGATATTGGCTGGAGCCAGAGCACGCCACTTGCTGAACTGACCGGCATTCGCGTACCGCCGCAAACAGAACGTAAGCACATCATTCTCGATAACGATTCGCCGGAGGCCATTGCCGAGCTGGCGGAACATCTGAAGAAAGCCCTGAACTGAAGCCTACGGAGAAGAAACGATGAGTCAATTAAACAGCGTCTGGATCTTTAGCGATAATCCTGAACGTTATGCTGAACTGTTTGGCGGCGCTCAGCAATGGGGCCAACAGGTGTATGCCATTGTACAAAATACCGACCAGGCGCAGGCAGTTATGCCTTATGGGCCAAAATGTATTTATGTTCTTGAGCAAAACGACGCGCTGCAACGTACTGAAAATTACGCCGAAAGCATTGCTGCCCTGCTGAAAGATAAACACCCCGCTATGTTGCTGTTGGCCGCGACGAAACGTGGTAAAGCTCTGGCAGCACGGTTAAGTGTGCAACTGAATGCGGCGCTGGTGAACGATGCCACGGCGGTGGATATTGTCGATGGTCACATTTGCGCCGAACACCGGATGTATGGCGGGTTAGCGTTCGCTCAGGAAAAGATCAACAGCCCGCTGGCGATCATTACCCTTGCACCCGGTGTTCAGGAACCGTGCACCAGTGATATCTCTCATCAGTGCCCGACAGAAACGGTACCTTATGTTGCCCCGCGTCATGAAATTCTCTGTCGCGAACGCCGTGCGAAAGCGGCAAGCAGCGTGGACCTGAGCAAAGCAAAACGTGTGGTTGGCGTCGGTCGTGGTTTGGCGGCGCAGGATGACCTGAAAATGGTCCACGAACTGGCGGCGGTGCTGAATGCTGAAGTCGGCTGTTCACGTCCAATTGCCGAAGGCGAGAACTGGATGGAGCGTGAACGTTATATCGGTGTCTCCGGCGTGTTGCTGAAATCCGATCTCTACCTGACGCTGGGGATCTCCGGGCAGATCCAGCATATGGTTGGCGGCAACGGTGCAAAAGTGATTGTCGCCATTAATAAAGATAAAAATGCGCCAATCTTCAACTATGCCGACTACGGTCTGGTGGGCGATATTTACAAAGTCGTCCCTGCCCTGATTAGCCAGTTGAGCCGCTAATTCCCCTTTCAACCACATCTCCCGCTGTAAATGCAGCGGGAAGGGAGCATAACGCATGTCGGATGACAAATTTGATGCCATTGTGGTCGGTGCGGGCGTTGCCGGTAGCGTTGCCGCACTGGTCATGGCGCGAGCCGGGCTGGATGTCCTGGTGATAGAACGCGGCGACAGTGCCGGATGTAAAAACATGACCGGCGGGCGTCTTTATGCCCACACACTTGAAGCGATTATTCCAGGCTTTGCAGCATCAGCGCCGGTAGAACGCAAGGTCACACGCGAGAAAATCTCCTTCTTAACCGAAGAGAGTGCCGTTACCCTCGATTTTCACCGCGAGCAACCAGATGTTCCGCAACACGCGTCTTATACCGTATTGCGTAATCGTCTGGACCCGTGGTTGATAGAACAAGCCGAACAGGCTGGCGCGCAGTTTATCCCGGGCGTTCGTGTCGATGCGCTGGTTCGTGAAGGAAATAAGGTCACTGGCGTTCAGGCCGGGGAGGATATTCTCGAAGCGAATGTAGTGATTCTGGCTGATGGCGTTAACTCAATGCTTGGCCGCTCGCTGGGAATGGTTCCCGCTTCCGATCCGCATCATTACGCAGTTGGTGTTAAAGAGGTTATTGGCCTCACACCAGAACAGATCAACGATCGCTTTAATGTTACGGGCGAGGAAGGTGCCGCCTGGCTGTTTGCCGGTTCCCCTTCTGACGGCTTGATGGGCGGCGGATTCCTCTATACCAACAATGATTCCGTATCGCTGGGGCTGGTTTGTGGATTGGGTGATATCGCTCATGCGCAAAAAAGCGTGCCGCAAATGCTGGAAGATTTTAAACAACACCCCGCAATTCGCCCGCTGATTAGCGGCGGCAAACTGCTTGAATATTCCGCGCATATGGTGCCGGAGGGCGGTCTGGCAATGGTGCCGCAGCTGGTTAATGAGGGTGTGATGATCGTCGGTGACGCCGCAGGTTTCTGCCTCAATCTGGGCTTTACGGTTCGCGGAATGGATTTAGCCATCGCATCGGCCCAGGCTGCCGCCACAACGGTGATCGCCGCCAAAGAACGCGCGGATTTCTCCGCCAGCAGTCTGGCGCAATACAAACGTGAGCTGGAACAAAGTTGTGTTATGCGCGATATGCAGCATTTCCGCAAGATCCCGGCGCTGATGGAAAACCCGCGCCTGTTTAGCCAATACCCACGAATGGTCGCCGACATCATGAACGAAATGTTCACTATCGACGGTAAGCCTAACCAACCGGTACGCAAAATGATCATGGGACATGCGAAGAAAATTGGGCTGATCAACTTGCTGAAAGATGGCATTAAGGGAGCAACCGCGCTATGAGCCAGAACGCTACGGTTAACGTCGACATCAAATTAGGTGTCAATAAATTCCATGTTGATGAGGGTCACCCGCATATCATTCTGGCGGCAAATCCCGATATCAATGAATTCCGTAAATTAATGAAAGCTTGCCCTGCCGGACTTTATAAGCAGGATGACGCAGGAAACATACATTTTGATTCCGCCGGTTGTCTCGAATGCGGCACCTGTCGGGTGTTGTGTGGCAATACGATTCTCGAACAGTGGCAATATCCCGCAGGCACCTTCGGTATTGATTTTCGCTACGGCTAATCATGCATCCCACAGGCCCGTATCTCGGGCCTGATGTTCTGTTTCGAGAGTCCAAAATGAAAGTGACATTAACGTTTAACGAACAACGTCGTGCGGCGTATCGTCAGCAAGGATTATGGGGCGATGCTTCGCTGGCTGATTACTGGCAGCAGACCGCTCGTTCGATGCCAGATAAAATTGCCGTGGTCGATAATCATGGTGCATCGTACACCTATAGCGAGCTCGATCACGCCGCGAGCTGTCTGGCAAACTGGATGCTGGCGAAGGGTATTGAATCAGGGGATCGCATTGCTTTTCAACTGCCTGGCTGGTGTGAATTTACCGTTATCTATCTTGCCTGCCTGAAAACCGGTGCGGTTTCCGTGCCGCTGTTGCCTTCCTGGCGGGAAGCAGAACTGGTGTGGGTGCTCAATAAGTGTCAGGCAAAAATGTTCTTTGCACCGACGTTGTTTAAACAAACGCGTCCGGTAGATTTAATCCTGCCGCTGCAAAATCAGCTTCCACAACTACAACAAATTGTCGGCGTGGACAAACTGGCTCCCGCCACCTCTTCCCTCTCATTAAGTCAGATTCTCGCCGACAATACCCCACTGACTACGGCGATAACGACCCACGGCGATGAATTAGCCGCTGTGCTATTTACCTCCGGAACCGAGGGTCTGCCAAAGGGCGTGATGCTAACGCATAACAATATTCTCGCCAGTGAGCGGGCTTATTGCGCGCGGCTGAATCTGACCTGGCAGGATGTCTTTATGATGCCTGCGCCACTTGGTCACGCAACGGGCTTTCTGCATGGCGTAACGGCACCATTTTTAATTGGCGCTCGCAGCGTGTTGTTAGATATCTTTACCCCGGAAGCCTGTCTTTTGCTACTTGAGCAGCAACGGTGTACCTGCATGCTCGGCGCAACACCGTTTGTCTATGACCTTTTGAATTTACTGGAGAAACAGCCCGCAGACCTTTCTGCACTCCGCTTCTTTCTTTGCGGCGGCACCACGATCCCCAAAAAGGTGGCGCGTGAATGCCAACAACGCGGCATTAAATTATTAAGTGTTTATGGTTCCACAGAAAGTTCGCCGCATGCGGTGGTAAATCTCGACGATCCTTTGTCGCGCTTTATGAACACCGATGGTTACGCTACCGCAGGCGTAGAGATTAAAGTGGTCGATGATGCACGCAAGACCTTACCGCCTGGTTGTGTAGGTGAAGAGGCTTCGCGTGGTCCCAATGTGTTTATGGGGTATTTTGATGAACCTGAATTAACCGCCCGTGCGCTGGATGAAGAAGGCTGGTATTACAGCGGCGATCTCTGCCGAATGGATGAAGCTGGCTATATAAAAATAACCGGGCGCAAGAAAGATATTATTGTCCGCGGCGGGGAAAATATTAGCAGTCGTGAAGTGGAAGATATTTTATTACAGCATCCTAAAATTCATGATGCTTGTGTTGTGGCAATGCCCGATGAACGCTTAGGTGAACGTTCATGCGCTTATGTCGTGCTGAAAGCACCGCATCATTCATTATCGCTGGAAGATGTAGTGGCATTTTTTAGCCGTAAACGGGTCGCGAAATATAAATACCCTGAACATATCGTGGTAATCGAAAAACTACCGCGCACGGACTCCGGTAAAATACAAAAATTTTTGTTACGTAAAGATATTCTTCAACGGCTGGAACAAACATGCGTTGAGGCATAAGTCATAAATAATAAAGCACCTTACAAGCAAGGTGCTTTATTCAATCTCGATTAACCACGTCCGACATACGGCATATTATTTGCCATAATCGTTATTTCCAGCACATTCGTGGTTACTGGCAACTGAGCCATCATCTGAATGGCCGCTGCAACATCAGCAACATTCATCATATCTTCCGCTTTAATAGCACCATCTGCCTGATAAACGCCCTTACGCATCCGATTCGATAATGTCGTTTCCGCATTGCCGATATTAATTTGCCCGCAAGCGATATTAAATTTGCGACAATCCAGGGAAATGGCCTTGGTCAACCCGGTAACAGCATGTTTCGACGCCGTGTATGGCGCAGTATAGAGGCGCGGCGTCAGTGCAGAAATCGACGCATTGTTAATAATACGTCCTCCCATTGGCTGCTGCGCTTTCATGATTTTAATCGCCTCTTTCGAACACAAAAATGTCGAATGAATATTGGCGTTAAACACGCGCGTCCACTCAGTAAACTCAACCTCTTCAATACTTTTTGCCGGACTATTATTGCCCGCATTATTGAACAAGAGATCCAGTCGACCAAAAAGAGCCTTAATCTCGGCAAATAGCGCAACGACAGCGGACTCATCCGTAACATCGGCAACCAGAGGAATAAAGCGTTCCTTGGCTAATCCTTGTGCACATTGCTGTAAGGTTTCTTCGTTACGCGCGGCAACAATAACTGTATATCCAATGTCATAGAGTGCCTTTGCTGCTGCGTAGCCGATGCCTTTACTTCCCCCCGTCACCAGGGCAATTTTTGTCATAGCCAGCTCCGCCTATAATAAACTCATGTCGATTTTCACGACTGTTTTTTTGATTTTTTCCACGTTATCGATTTTATAGCATGCCCGATGCACTTCTTCCGGAAAGACCACCACAAACTGTCCTGGTGTTAGCGTGATGATTCGATCATTAATACGTTCATCAGCATAAAAAATAACATCACGGTCGCCCAGATGGCTTTCTACAACCGAGTTTTCCCCATCATCAAAATCCACACAAATCCGCTCTTCTCCGGCAATTAAAAAATGGACATCAAGATATTTACGATGAACTTCCGGTCGACATTCATGTAGTGGTTTAGTCATCGGTTCAACCACGGTATAAAATATTGAGTCATCCTGAATAAAAACCTTCTCTCCCACAGGAAGACTATTCAGATCATGTTGTGAAAGATACTCAATGACACGAGTGATGACAGGATGAAATGTCCGCTTTTGTTGTTCACTAAGATACGCGATATCACCATAAATCATATTTTCCGCCTTATTGAGTAACAGGGGTAATAACTGGCCGCCCGCTAAAGAAAGCCTGTAAGTTATCAAATACCAAATCCGCCATCGCATTAAACGTTTCGCTCGTACCACTGGCGATATGTGGCGTAAGGACAACGTT
The DNA here is from genome assembly GCF_009820115.1 of Escherichia sp. HH41S. Classification (NCBI taxonomy): domain Bacteria; kingdom Pseudomonadati; phylum Pseudomonadota; class Gammaproteobacteria; order Enterobacterales; family Enterobacteriaceae; genus Escherichia; species Escherichia sp. HH41S. The sequence goes on along the minus strand of NZ_VNXE01000119.1, from coordinate 166,812 downwards.
ATCCAGCGACATTAATTGTTCTGGCACATGTGGTTCGTTGGCATAAACGTCCAGTGCCGCACCAGCAATGATGTTATTTTGCAGAGCATCAATCAGATCGGTTTCGTTCACCACTGATCCCCGGGAAATACTGATCAAATGCCCGGTTTTCCCCAGAGCCTGCAGCACCGTTTTGTCAATAACGCCGCGCGTACTCGCGCCGCCTGGCAGCGTCAGAACGAGGAAGTCCACCGCTTGCGCCAGAGAAACCAACGAATCATGCGCCGTCCAATCAGGTTTGTTATGCGGTTTTGGGTCGAAATAGTGAATTTCCATTTCAAATGCTGCTGCACGGCGGGCTACTGCGTTACCAATGTTCCCCAGACCGACAATTCCGCAACGTTTGCCACTCACTTTCGTCGCCATCGGGAAACGCCCCTCGTTTGGCCAACGGCCGTCACGAACATAACGATCGGCAATGTTAATACGTCGGGCAACATTGAGTAACAACGCTATACCAATGTCTGCGACACAGTCATTAAGCACGCCAGGTGTGTTGGTGACGATAACGCCATGCTCCCTGGCTGCCACGATATCAATAGGGTCATAACCCACACCGTTGCTGGCAATAATCTTCAGATTCGGAAATTTTTCTATTAGCGCCCGAGAAGCCCCCATTACCGGATTACCACTGGTCACCAGCGCCTGAATATCCGGCGCGATTTGCGTGTAAAAAGCGCCTTCGTCAGCCAGTTCCCACAGGCGATATGCGGTGAAGGTAGATTCAACTTTAGCCATTAAGCGGTCACTTAGTTTGCCGACGATCGCCACTTGAATATCTTTTAAGTTCATACACTATTCCTTGATTGATGTTTGTCACAGGCCACTTACCACAGGCCAAGAATTTTCCACCACACCGCCCCCAGTCCGAACCAGATGACAATGTTCAACAACATGACGATAAAGCCCAGCCGCCACCATTCTCGTTGCGAGACATAGCCAGCGCCGTAATAGATCACTGCGGGTCCGTTGCCATAATGCGAAATGCCGCTCATCAGGTTAGTGACGAACGCCAGTGACAGAGCCGCCATCATCGGCGGTGCGCCAGCAGCAACCGAGACGCTGCCAAAAGCGGCATACATCGCCACTACATGCGGCGTACTTCCGGCAAAGAAATAGTGGGAATAGCAATAAACTATCAGCAACACCGTCAACGTTATCTCCCACGGAATGCCGGTGAACAGCGCCGAGGTTGTGACGGCAAACCATTTGAACAGGCCAAGCTGATTGAGCTTATCTGCCATACAGATCATGACTCCCAGCCAGACCAGAATGTCCCAGGCCCCCTTCTCTGACTGCACATCCTGCCAGGTGATAATCCGGGTCATCAACATTAAACAGACGCCAGAAAGCGCGACAGCCGTCGCATCCAAGCCAGTCCATTTCGATGTACTCCAGGCCAATAATGAAAGCAGGAAAATGCCAATCGTCACGCGCTCATCACGGGTTACCGGCCCCATTTTGATAAGTTCTTCCTGTGCCAACGCTTTGGCTTCTGGCGTCTTTTTGATCTCTGGCGGGTAGAGTTTGTAAATGACCAACGGCATAGTGATAAAAGCGATAATGCCCGGCACCAGTGCGCTTAGCGTCCACATCCCCCATGAGATATCGACAAATAAAGTGCTGGCCGCCAGAGATACAATGAGTGCATTTGGCGCGCTGGCCGTCATAAACATCGAGGATGAGAGACAGTTGGAATGGAACACCGTCTGCATCAGATAAGCGCCTATTTTACGCGGCCCTTGATCCGGTTCAGATCCAAAGCTGTTAGAGACACTGCGAACAATCGGGAACAAAATCCCTCCTGCTCGCGCTGTGTTTGATGGCGTTGCGGGCGCGATAATCATATCGCTTAACGCCAATGTATAACCCAGACGCAACGAGCTGCCGCCAAATCCGCGAATCAGCAAATAGGCGATACGCCGCCCCAACCCCGTTTTGATGAATCCTTTCGCGTACAGGAATGCGGCGACAATAAGCCATACCGTCGTGCTGCTGAAACCTTTTAAGGCTTCGCTGGTTTTCATCATGCCGGTCAGCATAATAAAACTGATGGCTATTAACGCGATAGCGCCTACCGGCAACGGTTGCAGAATAAACGCCACCACAGTGGTGATAAATATGGCCAGAATGTGCCAGGTTAAGGGTGTTAATCCGTCGGGGACGGGGAAAAACCATATAGCGAGTGCGACAATCGCACAAATCAGGACTTTCAAATAGCAACTCATATGCAATCCCTGTAGCTGTTTCCCACCGCTCGCGGAGGGAATTTATCCTGTTTTCTGTACAGCCAGACAAATCAGAAAATCGGTTTTAGTTCGAATAAATTCTCTGAATTACATAATCTGCGCTTATGTCTGAATAACGGTGCGGTAATTTTTCATGGCCATATCCCTTTTTATGCTGTGGTTGAAGACAGTATAAAAACGGGACTCATCAGTGACTTCGTGCAATCCAACGAACTCTGGACGAAAAAATTACGCATATGCTTAAGGAAATTGACGTGTGGTCACATTCGGCTTTGAGAAAAAACGGTATCGAGAATTATTCTGTGGAGAGGATCGCAAACAAATTAAAATCAGAAAGAACAGCAGCCAATTATTCAGATGATGTCCGGAAGCTTTTTATATTGCACGAGCGCGTTTGCCCAAAGCAGGTTGTTAAAAGGTGGGGATATAGAAATGGACCCGGCGACTGAACGCCGCCGGGTTTTTATTTACTTGTTAAGTTCAGCCAGGCTTAACCAGGTTTGCACCACGGTGTCCGGGTTCAGAGACAGGCTATCGATCCCCTCTTCCATCAACCATGCAGCAAAGTCTTCGTGGTCGGATGGACCCTGACCGCAAATCCCGACATATTTGCCCTGCTTCTTCGCGGCACGAATCGCCATCGACAGCAGTGCTTTCACTGCATCGTTGCGCTCATCGAACAGTTCAGACACCACGCCAGAGTCTCGGTCCAGACCAAGCGCAAGCTGCGTCATATCGTTTGAGCCAATTGAGAAGCCGTCGAAATATTCGAGGAACTGCTCTGCCAGTAAGGCGTTGGACGGAATTTCACACATCATGATGATCTTCAGCCCGTTTTCACCACGTTTCAGCCCCTGGCGCGCCAGTTCTTCAACCACCGCTTTCGCCTGATCTACGGTACGCACGAACGGGATCATGATCTCAACGTTGGTCAGTCCCATGTCGTTGCGCACACGTTTCACCGCTTCACACTCCAGTGCGAAGCAGTCGCGGAAGCTGTCGGAAACATAACGTCCCGCGCCACGGAAGCCGAGCATTGGGTTCTCTTCATCTGGCTCGTAACGTTCACCACCGACCAGGTTGGCGTATTCGTTCGACTTAAAATCAGAGAGACGGACAATGACACGCTTCGGATAAAACGCAGCACCCAACGTCGCGATCCCTTCAGTCAGACGACCAACGTAAAACTCACGCGGAGAATCAAAACCTTTCATCATCTCGCGGATTTCGTTTTGCAACTGCGGTTCCTGATCGTCAAACTCAAGCAGTGCGCGTGGGTGGACGCCAATCATACGGTTGATGATAAATTCCAGACGCGCAAGGCCCACGCCTTCGTTCGGCAGGCAGGCGAAATCGAAAGCACGGTCCGGGTTACCGACGTTCATCATCACTTTCAACGGCAGATCCGGCATCGTTTCCACGCTGGAGCTTTTCACGCTAAATTCCAGCAACTCAGCATAGACGTAACCGGTATCACCCTCTGCACAAGAAACAGTGACGTTCTCACCGTCTTTCATCCGTTCTGTTGCATCACCACAGCCCACTACCGCCGGAATGCCCAGTTCACGAGCGATAATCGCCGCGTGACAGGTACGACCGCCACGGTTGGTGACGATGGCAGATGCTTTCTTCATGATCGGTTCCCAATCTGGGTCGGTCATGTCAGTAACCAGCACGTCGCCAGGTTCGATGCGGTTCATTTCGCTGATGTCATGGATGACTTTCACCGGACCCGCGCCGATGCGATGACCGATAGCGCGGCCTTCGGCGATAATCTTGCCCTGTGAATGCAGCGTATAACGTTCCATAACCTGACCGCGAGAACGCACAGTTTCTGGACGCGCCTGCACGATAAACAATTTACCGGTGTGGCCATCTTTCGCCCACTCAATATCCATCGGGCGACTGTAGTGTTTCTCAATTTGTACGGCCTGTTTTGCCAGTTCCTGCACTTCTTCGTTGGTCAGCGAGAAGATGTCACGCTGTTCCTGCGGTACGTCTTCGATTTTAACCTGCTTGCCGTGCTCCTGGGTCGGCGCGTAAACCATGCGGATTTTTTTTGACCCCATGGTGCGGCGCACGATAGCCGGGCGATTCGCCGCCAGTGTCGGTTTGTGCACGTAAAACTCATCCGGGTTAACCGCACCCTGCACGACCATTTCACCAAGGCCCCATGCGGAAGTGATAAACACCACCTGGTCAAAGCCGGATTCGGTATCAATGGAGAACAACACGCCAGAAGATGCGAGGTCGGAGCGCACCATCCGCTGAACACCGGCGGAGAGCGCCACGCCACGGTGATCGTAACCCTGGTGCACACGATAAGAGATGGCGCGATCGTTAAACAGAGAAGCAAATACATGTTTCACTGCCACGAGAACGGCGTCAAAACCCTGAACGTTGAGGAAAGTTTCCTGCTGACCGGCAAAAGAAGCGTCCGGCATATCTTCTGCAGTAGCGGAGGAACGCACCGCAAAAGAGGCGTTTTCGTCATCGGCGGAAAGCTGTGCATAGGCTTCGCGGATGGCGTTTTCCAGCTCAGGCTGGAAGGGAGTGTCGATAATCCACTGGCGGATTTGCGCGCCCGCTTTCGCAAGCTGGGTAACATCGTCAATATCCGTTTTATCCAGCAGTTCATAAATGCGCTGGTTTACGCCGCTTTGATCCAGAAACTGGTTAAACGCGTCGGCGGTTGTGGCGAAACCATTCGGAACGGAAACACCCATTCCGGAAAGGTTAGTAATCATTTCACCCAGGGAGGCATTTTTGCCCCCAACCCTGTCTACATCATTCATGCCGAGTTGGTTATACCAAAGCACCAGCGGTGACGAGCCATTGTTGGACATCGAACAATCCTTTTGTGATAAATGAACGGTTTGAGAAACACATTTCTGCGCATTTATCTTTGCATATTTAACCGGATGAAAAAAACGGTGAATCGTTCAAGCAAATATATTTTTTTACTTTTTAAGACTGATCCCAGCGTTGCGCAAATCTGCTCTCTTCGACAATTTCCACATAAACCATCGGTATAAACGAAACCGTAAAAATGAAATGCTGTTTTCATAAAAAATAAAATTGAAGGTTCATTTTATAAACCAGACATAACGTTCTACGCTTCTGTACGTTTTTAATTTATGCTTTCATAGAATTATGTCTGCATTACGGGAAGAACAAAATGGATAATGCTGTTGATCGCCACGTTTTTTATATTTCTGATGGTACGGCAATAACTGCGGAGGTATTAGGACACGCAGTAATGTCACAATTTCCCGTCACTATCAGCAGCATTACGCTGCCGTTTGTCGAAAATGAGAGCCGTGCACGGGCAGTGAAGGATCAGATTGACGCAATTTATCACCAGACAGGTGTGCGCCCACTGGTCTTCTACTCCATCGTGTTGCCGGAGATTCGCGCCATCATCTTGCAAAGTGAAGGCTTTTGCCAGGATATCGTTCAGGCGCTGGTTGCCCCGCTACAACAAGAGATGAAACTGGATCCAACGCCGATTGCTCATCGTACCCATGGCCTTAACCCTAATAATCTCAATAAATACGATGCGCGCATTGCGGCGATTGATTACACCCTTGCCCATGACGACGGCATTTCGTTGCGCAATCTGGACCAGGCTCAGGTGATCCTGCTCGGCGTTTCTCGCTGTGGTAAAACCCCCACCAGTTTGTATCTGGCAATGCAGTTTGGTATCCGCGCGGCAAACTACCCCTTTATTGCCGACGATATGGATAATCTGGTGCTACCCGCGTCGCTCAAACCGCTTCAGCATAAATTGTTCGGCCTGACTATCGACCCGGAACGTCTGGCAGCGATTCGCGAGGAACGTCGGGAGAACAGTCGCTATGCCTCGCTTCGTCAGTGCAGGATGGAAGTCGCGGAAGTGGAAGCGTTGTACCGTAAAAATCAGATCCCATGGATTAACAGTACCAATTATTCGGTAGAAGAGATTGCCACCAAGATCCTTGATATCATGGGCCTTAGTCGTCGAATGTACTAGAGAACTAGTGCATTAACTTGTTTTTTTGTTATCATGCTAACCACCCGGCGAGGTGTGACACACCTCGCACTTGAAATCAGCTGCGATTGGTTTATCGTGATGCGCATCACTTCCCGGTAGTCCTGCCGTAGAAGCAACAAATTTCTGAGACTTGTAATGAACAGAACTGACGAACTCCGTACTGCGCGTATTGAGAGCCTGGTAACGCCCGCCGAACTCGCGCTACGGTATCCCGTAACGCCTGGCGTCGCCACCCATGTCACCGACTCCCGCCGCAGAATTGAAAAAATACTGAATGGTGAAGATAAGCGACTGTTGGTCATTATTGGCCCCTGCTCGATCCACGATCTCACCGCTGCAATGGAGTACGCCACCCGTCTGCAGTCGCTGCGCAACCAGTACCAGTCACGGCTGGAAATCGTAATGCGCACCTATTTTGAAAAACCACGAACTGTTGTCGGCTGGAAAGGGCTAATCTCCGATCCGGATTTAAACGGCAGCTATCGGGTAAATCACGGTCTGGAGCTGGCGCGCAAATTACTTTTACAGGTAAATGAGCTGGGCGTCCCTACCGCGACTGAGTTCCTCGATATGGTGACCGGTCAGTTTATTGCTGATTTAATCAGTTGGGGCGCGATTGGCGCACGTACTACCGAAAGTCAGATCCACCGTGAAATGGCTTCGGCACTCTCCTGTCCAGTAGGTTTTAAAAATGGTACCGATGGCAACACGCGGATTGCCGTGGATGCTATCCGCGCAGCCCGCGCCAGCAATATGTTCCTCTCGCCAGACAAAAATGGTCAGATGACCATCTATCAGACCAGTGGCAACCCGTATGGCCATATTATTATGCGTGGCGGCAAAAAACCGAATTACCATGCGGATGATATCGCCGCTGCCTGCGATACGTTGCACGAGTTTGATTTACCTGAACATCTGGTGGTGGATTTCAGCCACGGTAACTGCCAGAAGCAGCACCGTCGCCAGTTAGAAGTTTGTGAGGATATTTGTCAGCAAATCCGCAATGGCTCTACGGCGATTGCTGGAATTATGGCGGAAAGTTTCCTGCGCGAAGGAACGCAAAAAATCGTCGGCGGTCAGCCGCTCACTTACGGTCAATCGATTACCGACCCGTGTCTGGGCTGGGAAGATACCGAACGCCTGGTCGAAAAACTCGCCTCTGCGGTTGATACCCGCTTCTGAATGCGTGCCCATTCCTGACGGAATGGGCATTTCTGCGCAACTTGTTGTCTTCTCAACAAATTACTGCTTGCTCTGGCCCGCCAGAATATTGATAATAAGAATCATTGTTATATCAATTATTATTAATTTTTATGCGTTATACGGATAGCAGAAAACTCACGCCTGAAACGGATGCCAATCACAAGACCGCTTCCCCGCAGCCCATTCGGCGAATTACCAGCCAGACACTGTTAGGTCCGGATGGCAAACTGATTATCGATCATGACGGGCAAGAATATCTGCTTCGTAAAACTCAGGCTGGCAAGCTGCTGTTGACCAAGTAGCCTTTAACTCGAGCAGCTGACTTGAAGCCGTTTACCCCAGTCAGGTGGACGACTGACATAGTCATCATCCCTGTCGCTGAAAGGATTTCGCAACGCCTCATGCAGGCGGTGCAATTCCGTCATATCACCCTTTTCTGCCGCTTCAATCGCCCGTTGCGCCAACCAGTTGCGCAACACCAGAGCTGGGTTAACGCTTTGCATCAGCTGCTGACGCTCACTATCGGTAACCTCGTCTTGTTGCAAACGTACCCGATAACGGGCAAACCAGTCATCAAATGCCGCACGATCGATAAACTCATCACGTAGCGGTGACGCCGCGCTGTACTGCTCGGTCAGACTCAGCATGCGGAATGTTCGGGTATAATCGCTGCGCTCTCGCGCCATCAGACTGAATAATTCATTCAGTAGCGCGTTATCCTCTTTTTGCTCCGTCATGAATCCCAGTTTCTGCCGCATCCTTTGTCCATAATGCGTCAACAAAACCTGCTGATAGCTGTCCAGGGCCTCATTCAGGGCATCTACGGCAACAAATGGTGACAATGTCTGCGCCAGACGCTGTAAATTCCACAACGCGACGGCAGGTTGATTATCAAAGCTATAACGCCCCTGGTGATCCGAGTGATTACAAATAAAACCGGGTTCGTAATCATCAAGAAAACCAAACGGCCCGTAATCAAGCGTCAGCCCCAGCAGCGACATGTTGTCGGTATTCATCACCCCATGAGCAAAGCCGACCGTCTGCCATTGGGCAATTAACGATGCGGTACGTGCGACAACATCGGTAAACCAGAGACGGTATTTGTCCTCATCATCTGCAAGATGTGACCAGTAATGACGAATAGCAAATTCAGCTAACTGACGAACCTTTTCCGGCTCGCGGCGATAGTAAAAATGTTCGAAATGACCAAAGCGCAGATGACTTGGTGCCACACGCATCAGCATCGCGCCTGGCTCCACCGTTTCCCGATACACTGGTGAATCGCTGGTGACGATACTCAACGCGCGGGTCGTCGGAATGCCCAGATAATGCATCGCCTCACTGGCGAGACTTTCTCGTATCGTCGAACGTAAAACCGCCCGTCCATCACCCATTCGCGAATAAGGCGTCAGGCCAGCACCTTTCAGATGCCAGTCCATTGTAGTGCCATCAGCAAGCCGTTGTTCGCCGAGTAAAATGCCGCGCCCATCACCCAGTTGACCCGCCCAGACGCCGAACTGATGACCACTGTAAACCTGCGCCAGTGGTGACATACCAGGCAGTAGGGTTTCGCCACCCCAGACACCTGCGCCATTTTTAAACAGTGACGATGGAATACCCAGCGTGTTAGCCAGTTCGGCATTATGCCAAATCAGCCGGGCATTATTTAAAGGCGTAGGGGAAAGTGTTGTATAGGTTGCTGGCAATTCATCGCGCCAACGGGTAATAAAAGACAGGGTCATAGATCCTCCTGTTTGATAGTGTAGACGGTTACTCTCGTCTTAAACACCAGCAAACAGGAGGGTTATCGCTGAACCAACGTCGTTATCTGATTTACAGGAACGGCAGGCCACAGGCATCCCTGGAGAGCATGGAAATCAAAGGGGGTAATCTGTGCCATTATTTCTGGCGTATCAATACCCCCCGCGATGATGCAATTGCAAAATGGGGAAATTTGCGCCTGGATCGCACGAATAAACGGTTCGAAGGAGCGATGCGTGATTTGTTGCTGAATAAAACTTTTATCCAGCATGACGCGGGTGAAAAGACCATCAAAAACCGCTTTCATTGTGCTATTGCCTGCGCCCAAATTACCTAACACAAGGGGATACATTTGCGATAAGGACAAAAGATCGCGATTATCTTTTCCTTCATCGAGATGCGGGTAATTCTCATTAATCAACAGTTCAATAAACGGATATTTTAATAGTTCGCCCGCGTAATTATCCCTGTCTAATAATAAAGTAGCCACTTGTGGGGTTAAATTAAGCCAGGCAAAGAGTTTATGTTGAATAAAAAAGTGTTGGCATGATTTTAGCAATTCCAACTGCTCAGAAAATAATTGCCAATGTTGCTCCTCGGTAAGTTGCGCTATAACCCGACTCGTCGGTATACGAACCGTACCATCTTCACTGGAGAAATGGGTAATTAACTCAACGCCGACAAGGTCTTGCTGGTTATCTCTTATCGGCAGGAAATAGCAATCAGAATGATAAAGATTCTCCAAAAAAATCTTCATGGTAACCGTCCCTCTCGAAGGATGTTTTTCAGTATCCGGCTAAAAGGGATGAGGCCATAAGACATAACAATTACAGAAGGAGTAACTTTCATTTGTTCCATGTTAACCACTTTTTCAGGGGGCCTTTTTTTAGATTATCCTGATTATAAACGAATAATCCATTTACGGTATTTTTGTCTGTAAAATACTACTGTATTCAGGAGTAAATGGACGGAGATGTATCATCGCCGTCCATTTTTCGACATACTAGATTCGTCTCGCCTGCCAGAAATTTTTCTGCCAATAGACATTATCAAGAGAGGAACGCATCACTCCCTTGCTGGTAGAGGCGTGGATAAATTGGTTGTTGGTATCGTAAATACCTACATGCAAACCATTTTGTCCAGAACCCGTTTTGAAAAAGACCAGATCGCCAGGCAGCAACTCGTCTTTATCAATTTGCGTGCCGATAGAGGCTTGTTGTTTGGTTTCACGGGGCAGCTGCAAATCGAAACGATCGCGCATCGTCACAACCACAAACCCCGAACAGTCCACACCGCGCCGCGTCATGCCACCATAACGATACGGCGTGCCATGCCAGCTCTGTAGCTGGTCGTTCAAACCGGCAATAACGGTAATCGAATCAGAAAGTCTGGCATTTGGCGGCGGTGCTTTATGGTGGCTACACCCGGCCAGAAACAGTGCTGTGATCAAAATAAGGCAGAAACGCATTCCGTACGGTTCCTCTGTTTTTTATTCTTGCATTAATTTAGCGTCGTAATTACCCGATTTTCAAGATACTCATGAAATCAGATGGTCGAAATCAGCATTCTGTGACCTTCGATATCCAGACGGCGAAAATTCATCCCATAGGCCTGCGCCAGATTTGGCGGCGTGAGCACCTCTTCTCTGCGTCCACTGGCCAGCATTTTTCCACCTTTTAGCAACCACGCCCGATGCGCATGACGCAAGGTGTGGTTGAGATCGTGACTGCTCATCACAATCGCCAGTCCTTGCTGACACAGCGCGCTCAGAATTTTGTCTAACGCACTTTGTTGCGCAACATCAAGACTGTTCATAGGCTCATCAAGAAGTAGTAATTGGCCTGCGGGATTGGCTTGTGGTGTGATTTGCAGCACCACCGCAGCAAGACGTACGCGTTGCCATTCGCCGCCGGAAAGTTGATTGGTGCTACGTCCGAGTTTGTCATCAAGAGCCAGCGCCCCTGCGACATCATTCAGCAGTTCGGTACGCGTTTTATCGTGCTGATGCAGTGTCAGGTAGTGCCAGACCGGCATTGCAAACGGTGGCGTCTGTTGTTGTGAAAGATAGGCGCGATGCAGCGCGAGTTTTGTTGCGGACCATGCTTCCAGTGGTTGCCCCGCGAACTGAATGCTTCCCTTACCGCTGGTCATTCCGGCCATTCGCGCCAGTAAGGTACTCTTACCCGCGCCATTCGGCCCCACCAGATGCAGGATCTCCCCAGCCCGAACCTCGCCAGAAAGCGGCCCAAGGCGGGTTGATTCCGCAACATCCTGTAGCTGCATCACAATAGACATTATTTCGCCAACGCCAGTTTAATGCTTTCCATCACAATGGGATCTTCCGGCGTCATATCCGGGGAAAAACGCTGGATGACCAATCCGTCCCTGCCAACTAAAAATTTCTCAAAATTCCATAAAATATCATCAGGGTACAGCGGTGCACGACCTTTGCTGACCATACGGGCATAGAATCCGCTCTCTTCCGGCGCGACTGCCGTCGGCGCTGCGGCAATCAATTTTTGATACAGCGGATGGCGTCCTTCGCCATTAACTTCAATCTTACTGAACATCGGGAACGTCACCCCCCAGGTAGTGGTGCAGTAAGTTTTAATCTCTTCATCGCTGCCCGGTTCTTGCTCCAGAAACTGGTTGCACGGGAATCCCAGCACCACAAAACCACGATCGGCCCAGGCTTTCTGAATATTCTCCAACTGCTCATATTGCGGCGTTAAGCCACACTTTGAGGCGACATTGACAATCAACAGCACATTACCGGCGTACTTCTCCAGCGTGGTCACTTCACCGTCGATATCTTTCACTACGGTCGTCAGAATGGAATCTTGCATCGTTTCTCCTGGGTGGTCAGTAAAAATCTTAGCTTTTAATCATAGACCGTCTTTTTGCGGCTAACGTCCTGCTTTTAACAATAACCAGATAAACACCGGCGCACCCAACGTTGCGGTGACCACGCCAATAGGCAGCTCTGCGGCAGCTAATGCCAGGCGCGCTACAACATCGGCCAGCAGCAATGCGCTCGCCCCTGCCAGCGCGCAGCCGGGAAGTAATACGCGATGATCGGTCAAACCACATAACCGGAGAATATGTGGGATCACCAGACCAATAAAGCCGATAGCACCCGCCAACGCCACACTGACGCCAACCATCCAGCCGGTCGCTGCCACCAGCACATTGCGCCAGAACCACAGGGGTAAACCCAGTTGCCGCGCCGAGATCTCGCCAAGTGCTAACATATTCATCGGTCTGGACTGACAACAGATCCACAACAACACGGGGATCAATGCCAGCATCAGCCAACTTTGCCGCCAGTCTACGCCGCCAAAACCGCCCATCATCCAGTACATCAGCTGACGTAAATCAACAGAGGTGGAAAAGTAGATAGCCCACGTCATTAGTGCGCTACAGATAATCCCTAATGCAACGCCTGCCAGCAATAACCGACTGGTCGAAAGATGACGACGGGCAAAACGTAAGAGTATTAAAGTGATGATAAGCGCGCCAGCAATCGCACACAGCCCTAGTGCCCAGTTTGGGAGTTGCCCTTGCCCAAGCAATACCGCGGCGATAAGCCCTACGCCTGCGCCGTTAGAGACGCCAAGTAGTCCAGGTTCTGCCAGAGGATTTTCAAACAATGCCTGCATTACAGCGCCGGATATAGCCAGCGCCGCACCAACCAGCAATACAGCCAGCGTACGTGGCAGGCGAATTTGCCAGACGAACAGTTCGCCACGAGGAGTAAACCAGTCACCTGGCGAAATCCATTGTTCACCGGCGCAAAGGCTTAAGAGAAGCGCCAGCAGCATCAAAACTGACAGGCATAATAACCAGCGAATATTTTGTCGCTGTTGTTGGCGGGCAAGTGTCAGCATGGTATCCGTTCTGCTGAAGTGTCATGGCGTTGATTTTACGGTGACTCTTCGACAGTGAAAAGAAAAAAGGCCGCAGAGCGGCCTTTTTAGTTAGATCAGATTACTCGTCTTTGGGCGAAGCGTTTTCGACCCGGCTTTTTAACTTCTGCCCGGGTCTGAAGGTCACCACGCGCCGTGCTGTAATGGGAATATCCTCGCCCGTTTTCGGGTTACGTCCCGGGCGTTGATTCTTATCACGCAGATCGAAGTTACCAAAACCAGAGAGTTTCACCTGTTCGCCGTTTTCCAGAGCTCGACGGATCTCTTCGAAAAACAGTTCAACCAGTTCTTTGGCATCCCGCTTGCTAAGCCCAAGCTTATCAAACAGATATTCTGACATTTCAGCTTTTGTAAGCGCCATAGGTTCAATCCCTCAATGATGCCTGGAATCGCTCTTTTAATGCCTCTACACATTTGGCGACGGTAGCGGCAATCTCCTCTTCTTCGAGTGTACGGCTGGTATCTTGCAGGATCAGGCTTATGGCGAGGCTCTTATACCCCTCCGCAACACCCTTACCGCGGTACACGTCAAATAAGTTTACGCCAACTACCTGATTTACGCCAACTTTCTTACATTCGGATAAAATATCCGCTGCGGGAACGTTTTCTGCGACCACCACCGCGATGTCACGACGGTTCGCCGGGAAGCGAGAAATTTCGCGCGCCTGAGGCACCACGCGGTCTGCGAGCTTGTTCCACTCCAGTTCGAACACCAGAGTGCGACCGTTAAGATCCAGTTTACGTTCCAGTTCAGGATGAACAACCCCAACAAAACCAATACGTTCACCTTTCAGATAAATCGCTGCGGATTGCCCCGGATGCAGTGCCGGATTCGCTTCTGCACGGAACTCAACCTCATTCAGTTTACCGGTCAGGTCGAGAACGGATTCAAGATCGCCTTTCAAATCATAGAAATCAACGGTCTCTTTTGCCAGGTTCCAGTGCTCTTCGTAACGGTTACCGCAAATCACACCGGCTAACATCAGATCCTGACGAATGCCCAACGGTGCCTGAGTATCTGGCACGAAACGCAGACCACTTTCGAAAATGCGCACACGGTTCTGCTGACGGTTCTGGTTGTACACCACGGTTGCCAGCAGGCCGGTCCACAGGGAAAGACGCATTGCTGACATTTCAACGGAAATAGGGCTTGGCAGCAGTAAGGCTTCAACGCCTGGATGGATCATCTGCTGCACTTTCGGATCAACGAAGCTGTAGGTGATCACTTCCTGATAGCCTTTGTCGTTGAGCAGCGTTTTCACGCGCTTGAGCGACAGATCGGCTTCGCGGTGAGTACCCATAATCAGGTTTGCCTGCACCGGCTCATCAGGGATGTTGTTGTAGCCGTAAACACGCGCGACTTCTTCGACCAGATCTTCTTCAATCTCCATGTCGAAACGCCAGCTCGGCGCAACTGCCTGCCACTCGTCTTTGCCTTCGGTCACTTCGCAGCCGAGACGACGCAGAATGTCAGTGACCTGCTCATCGGCAATATGATGGCCAATCAGGCGATCCAGTTTGCTGCGACGCAAAGTGATGGTTGCACGCTTCGGCAGCGTTGCTTCGTTGGTGATATCAATTACCGGACCAGCCTCACCACCGCAGATGTCGATCAGCAGACGGGTCGCACGTTCCATCGCTTTGTGCTGCAGTGCCGGATCAACGCCACGCTCATAACGGTGAGACGCATCAGTATGCAGGCCATGACGACGAGCACGACCGGTGATAGACAGCGGGCTGAAGAAAGCGCATTCCAACAGGACGTTTTGCGTTTCGTCATTCACGCCAGAGTGTTCGCCACCAAAGATGCCGCCCATCGCCAGCGCCTTGTTGTGGTCGGCGATGACCAGGGTGTCAGCGTTCAGCTTCGCTTCGGTACCGTCGAGCAGTACCAGCGTTTCGCCCTCTTTCGCCATCCGCACCACAATGCCGCCTTCAATGCGATCTTTATCGAAAGCGTGCATCGGCTGGCCCAGTTCGAGCAGCACATAGTTGGTGACGTCAACAACTGCATCGATAGAACGGATCCCGCAACGACGCAGTTTTTCTTTCATCCACAGCGGAGTTGGCGCTTTAACGTTAATGCCTTTTACCACACGGCCAAGATAACGCGGGCAGGCTTCCGGCGCTTCTACTGCAATCGGCAGCGTGTCGTCGATGGTCGCACCAACCGGAACGATTTCCGGTTCAACCAGCGGAAGCTGGTTCAGCACGGCAACATCACGCGCCACGCCGATAATGCCTAAGCAATCGGCACGGTTTGGTGTCACGCTGATTTCGATGGTGTTGTCATCGAGTTTCAGGTATTCGCGGATGTCGGTGCCAATCGGCGCATCCGCTGGCAGTTCGATAATGCCGCTGTGATCGTCAGAAATTCCCAGCTCAGAAAAGGAGCACAGCATCCCTTCAGACGGTTCGCCGCGCAGTTTTGCCGCTTTAATTTTGAAATCACCCGGCAGAACAGCACCAATGGTCGCTACCGCCACACGCAGGCCCTGACGGCAGTTTGGCGCACCGCAGACAATGTCCAGCAGGCGATCGCCGCCGACATTCACTTTTGTCACTCGCAGTTTGTCAGCGTTCGGATGCTGCGCACACTCAACCACTTCACCCACAACCACGCCGTGGAAGCTACCGGCAACCGGTTCTACACCGTCAACTTCCAGGCCCGCCATAGTGATTTGATTTGCCAGCGCATTGCTATCAATCGCCGGGTTCACCCATTCGCGTAACCACAGTTCACTGAATTTCATAATCTATTCCTGCCTTATTTAAACTGTTTGAGGAAACGCAGATCGTTTTCGAAGAATGAACGCAGGTCGGTGACGCCGTAACGCAACATAGTCAGACGCTCCATCCCCATCCCGAAGGCGAAACCAGAGTAAACTTCCGGATCGATGCCAACATTACGCAGCACGTTCGGATGCACCATCCCGCAGCCCAGTACTTCCAGCCATTTACCGTTTTTACCCATGACGTCCACTTCTGCAGAAGGTTCGGTAAACGGGAAGTAGGAAGGACGGAAGCGGATCTGCAAATCTTCCTCAAAGAAGTTACGCAGGAAGTCGTGCAGCGTGCCTTTCAGGTTGGTAAAGCTGATGTTGGTATCAACAATCAGACCTTCCATCTGATGGAACATCGGCGTGTGAGTCTGGTCGTAGTCGTTACGATAAACGCGGCCAGGCGCGATGATACGAATCGGTGGCTGCTGAGCTTTCATGGTGCGGATCTGTACGCCAGAGGTCTGGGTACGCAGCAGGCGGGTAGCGTCAAACCAGAAAGTGTCGTGGTCAGCGCGCGCCGGGTGGTGACCAGGAATGTTCAGAGCATCGAAGTTATGATAATCGTCTTCGATTTCCGGCCCGGTTGCCACGGTAAAGCCAAGCTCACCGAAGAAACTTTCGATACGGTCGATGGTACGGGTCACCGGATGCAGACCGCCGTTTTCAATACGACGACCCGGCAGGGAGACATCAATCGTTTCCGCAGCCAGACGCGCATTCAGCGCTGCGCTTTCCAGTTCCGCTTTACGTGCATTCAGCGCCTGCTGAACCTGCTCTTTCGCTTCGTTGATAACCGCACCGGCTGCCGGGCGTTCTTCTGGCGGCAGCTCACGCAGGGTCGTCATCTGAAGGGTTAAGTGCCCTTTTTTACCCAAATATTCGACGCGCACATTGTCTAACGCGGCAACATCTGACGCCTGGCTAATGGCCGCCTTCGCACTGGCAACCAGTTCTGCGAGATGTGACATGGTTTTCCTCATTGTGTCAGTGGTGACACTGGTTCGTTGGACTTAGAGCCTATCCCATCAGGCTATTTTACTTGCCATTTTGGTCCCGGGCAGTGCTCGAAATCCTCACGTACTTAAGTACGCTCCGGTTTCTCCGCGCTGGCCGTGCCCAGACTGGCTGCGACAATTACGCCTGATGAGACAGGCTTTTTATTTTTCAAAACGCGCATACAAAAAAAGCCTCCACTGGGAGGCTTTCAGGCGCTGTTTTCCGTTTCTCTTCTCACGCGCTAGCCTCCTGGAGTCAGGTGCTAAAGTAAAAAAAGAAGCGGAAAATAGCAGCATTCATTGCTTGCGTTACCTTTTGGTACTTTTCAAAAGACCTTTATTGAAAAGGCTACGGCGATAAAAGTCAATGTTTTGATGGCGTTGAAACGAAAAGAGGGAGACTAGCTCCCTCTTTCAACTGGCTTATGCCAGAGCTGCTTTCGCTTTTTCAACCAGAGCGGTGAACGCTACTTTGTCGAATACTGCGATATCAGCCAGGATCTTACGGTCGATTTCAACAGAGGCTTTTTTCAGGCCATTGATGAATTTGCTGTAAGAAATACCGTTCTGACGTGCTGCTGCGTTGATACGCGCAATCCACAGTTGACGGAACTGACGCTTACGTTGACGACGGTCACGGTAAGCATACTGACCAGCTTTGATAACAGCCTGGAAGGCAACGCGGTATACGCGAGAACGCGCACCGTAGTAGCCTTTAGCTTGTTTCAAAATTTTCTTGTGACGTGCGCGTGCAATAACACCACGTTTTACGCGAGCCATATGTGCTCTCCTGTATCTATATTCTAATTAAAAAGTTAAAAAACGTTAACGGCTTATGCGTACGGCAGGCACGCGATTACCAGGCCCAGATCGCCTTTGGAAACCATGGCTTTCGGACGCAGGTGACGTTTACGTTTGGTCGCTTTTTTGGTCAGAATGTGACGCAGGTTAGCGTGCTTGTGCTTAAAACCACCTTTACCGGTTTTTTTGAAGCGCTTAGCAGCACCGCGTACGGTCTTAATTTTTGGCATTTTAATAACTTCCACTTCGCATTGTTAATAAACGAAACAAAGGCGAACAAAGCCTATGAAGCCCAAAGGCTCCACAGACAGTGCTACTTGAAGGCCTTACTGTTTCTTCTTAGGAGCGAGCACCATGATCATCTGGCGGCCTTCGATCTTCGTTGGGAAGGATTCGACCACTGCCAGTTCTTGCAAATCGTCTTTCACGCGATTAAGCACTTCCATACCGATTTGCTGGTGCGCCATCTCACGACCGCGGAAACGCAGCGTGATTTTGGCTTTATCACCCTCTTCGAGAAAGCGAATCAGGCTGCGGAGTTTTACCTGATAGTCGCCTTCATCTGTACCAGGACGGAATTTAATTTCCTTAACCTGGATAACTTTTTGCTTTTTCTTCTGTTCCTTAGAAGACTTGCTCTTTTCATAGAGGAATTTGCCGTAATCCATTATACGACAAACCGGCGGCTCGGCGTTAGGGCTGATCTCGACTAAGTCTACTCCGGCTTCTTCTGCTTTCTCCAGAGCTTCTCTCAGACTCACAATACCAAGCTGCTCGCCTTCCAGACCTGTTAAGCGAACTTCCTGGGCGCGAATTTCGCCATTGATACGGTTAGGGCGCGCCGTTTGAACTCGTTTTCCGCCTTTAATACCTTATTCCTCCAATTGTTTAAGACTGCGGCTGCGAATCTCTTGTTGCAGCTTCTCGATCACTTCATTTACGTCCATGCTTCCCAGGTCTTTACCACGGCGGGTGCGAACGGCAACTTTGCCTGATTCCACCTCTTTATCACCACAGACCAGCATATATGGGACGCGACGCAAAGTGTGCTCGCGGATTTTAAAGCCAATCTTCTCATTTCTCAAGTCTGCTTTAACACGAATGCCCGCATTTGATAGTTTTTGCGTCAATTCGTTAACGTATTCAGACTGTGAATCGGTAATATTCATGATAACAACCTGAACCGGCGCAAGCCAGGTCGGGAAGAAACCAGCGAATTCTTCGGTCAGGATACCGATGAAACGTTCCATCGACCCCAGAATTGCGCGGTGAATCATTACCGGTACCTTACGCTCGTTGTCTTCACCCACATAGGAGGCGCTCAGACGAGACGGCAAGGAGAAGTCCAGCTGTACTGTACCGCACTGCCATGCACGATCGAGGCAGTCATACAGGGTAAATTCAATTTTCGGACCGTAGAAAGCGCCTTCACCCAGTTGATATTCAAACGGGATGTTGTTTTCTTCCAGCGCAACTGCCAGGTCCGCCTCAGCACGATCCCACATTTCGTCGCTGCCAATACGTTTTTCAGGACGAGTGGAGAGTTTGACGACGATCTTCTCGAAGCCAAAAGTGCTGTACATATCATAGACTAAACGGATACATCCGTTAACTTCATCGCGAATTTGTTCTTCAGTACAGAAGATATGCGCGTCATCCTGGGTAAAACCACGTACACGCATCAGGCCATGCAGCGAACCTGACGGCTCGTTACGGTGGCAGCTACCAAACTCGGCCATACGCAGCGGCAGATCGCGATAAGACTTCAGCCCCTGGTTGAAAATTTGTACGTGACCCGGGCAGTTCATCGGCTTAATGCAGTATTCACGGTTCTCAGAAGACGTGGTGAACATTGCATCTTTGTAGTTGTCCCAGTGACCGGTTTTTTCCCACAGAACACGGTCCATCATGAACGGACCTTTAACTTCCTGATACTGGTACTCTTTCAGTTTAGAACGAACAAACACTTCCAGTTCACGGAAGATGGTCCAACCGTCGTTGTGCCAGAAGACCATACCCGGCGCTTCTTCCTGCATATGGTACAGGTCGAGCTGTTTACCGATTTTACGGTGGTCGCGTTTCGCGGCTTCTTCCAGGCGCTGCAGGTAAGCGTTTAGCGCTTTTTTGTCTGCCCACGCCGTACCGTAAATACGTTGCAACATTTTGTTGTTGCTGTCGCCACGCCAGTAAGCCCCTGCCGTTTTCATCAGTTTGAAATGATGGCAGAAACGCATGTTCGGTACGTGCGGACCGCGGCACATGTCGACATATTCTTCATGGAAGTACAGACCTGGCTTGTCATCATGGGCGATGTTTTCGTCAAGAATGGAGACTTTGTAGCTCTCCCCACGGTTGGCGAAAGTTTCACGCGCTTCGTGCCAGCTGACTTTCTTTTTAATGACGTCGTAGTTTTTCTCAGCAAGCTCATGCATCCGCTTCTCGAGTGCTTCGACATCTTCCTGGGTTAACGTGCGGTCAAGATCAACGTCGTAATAAAAACCGTTGTCAATAACCGGGCCGATTGCCATTTTGGTATGCGGCCAAAGTTGTTTAATCGCGTGCCCTAACAGGTGCGCACAGGAGTGACGAATGATCTCCAGACCTTCTTCGTCTTTGGCGGTAATGATCGACAGTTGTGCGTCGTTTTCAATCAGATCGCAAGCATCAACCAGTTCACCATTAACGCGCCCTGCGATACAGGCTTTCGCCAGACCTGGACCAATGTCCAGCGCAACATCCATGGGGCTTACAGCGTGGTCGTAATGGCGTTGGCTGCCATCAGGAAGAGTTATAACAGGCATTTTATATCCTTATTTGCAGTGGTGACCCACACGAAAGATCACATACAAAGAAAAATTTGTTTATTAACAGTTCATTGCGAAACCATCTAGCCAACAAATGCTAAATTGGTTCGCAATCAGGTACACAAATGAAAGACATTAACCTCTCACCTTCCACCCGGTTGAACGATGTTAACACTAAAAAAAGGGAGATTGTACCTTTCCGTTTCACATTGATTCGATTCGCAATTCGTTTGTAGTGAGTACACCAGCAAAACGCTTAAAGAACCACTGATAACATCACGCAGCGTCTGAAAGGTTTACTGCTAGCGGATTTACGCAGATAAACTGAATCCAGCAAAGTTCGTTGCGCTATTTGGCGGTGGTATTTAAACGATCATGAGATTAATGACGAACTGGTCATATCGCAATGATAAAAGTGACACAATTCTTATAGCAATTTTTCGTGCACATTTCGTTCTGGCGATAATAATTAATCATCATACTCAAAACCTCCAGACATATATAAGGCGAATAGATTATGAGTGAAAACGATATCATTATCAGAACTCATTATAAGTCTCCTCATAGAGTGCACATCGATAGCGACATACCAACGCCTTCAGCAGAGCCTATTAATCAATTTGCGCGCCAGCTCATCACCCTACTTGATAGCTCTGATTTAAGTTCGATGCTGTCATACTGTGTTACTCAAGAATTTACCGCAAGCTGTCGAAAAATATCACAAAATTGTTATTCCACTGCCCTTTTTATCATTAAATTTGCCACTTCCCCCATCCATGCAGAAAATATACTCATTACATTACACTATAAAAAAGAAATCATTTCCTTACTTCTGGAAACCACGCCCATTAAAGCTAACCATTTGCGAAGCATACTGGATTATATTGAACAGGAACAGTCAACTGCCGAAAAACGTAACCATTGCATGAAGCTGTCAAAAAAAATCCATAGAGAAAAAACTATACAACCAACAGTAAATCTCAATGGTAGTGCATTTTTTTTGCAATCTCCTTCTGACGCTATTTTTTGTCGCCATCTGTCATTACAATATGCCCTTGATTCCTTGGGAAATGGAAAAGGCAAAGTCAACCTGATTAAACATTACTCCTCCGTTGAATCCATACAACAGCATGTCCCTATAGTCCGGGACGCGGAGTTCAGAGCATTACTTCGCCATCCTCCTGCAGGGAGTCGCGTTATCGCGAGTAAGGATTTTGGCTTCGCTTTAGATATTTTCTTCTGTCGAATGATGGCAAACAATGTCAGTCATATGTCCGCGATTTTATATATAGACAATCATACTTTATCAGTAAGGCTACGAATAAAGCTGGCAGCGGATGGACAGTTAAATTATGTTGTGTCCGTTTACGATCCGAACGACACCAATGTTGCCGTCAGAGGCACCCACAGGACAGCACTAGGCTTTGTCTCGCTTGATAAGTTCATCAGTTCAGGTCCCGATGCTCAGACCTGGGCTGATATGTATGTTCGCAACTGTGCAATTGCAATTCTCCCTCTATTACCTGAGGGAGTTCCAGCGGCTATTTTCGCGGGTATTGCGACACGAATGCCATTTGCCCCTATACATCCATCGGCAATGTTGTTAATAATGGCCACAGGACAGACTCAACAGCTTATTACATTATTCAAACAGTTGCGCATACTCCCTGAAAAAGAAATCATTAAAATAATAACTGCGCAGAATAGCGTTGGTACTCCTGCTTTATTTCTGGCTATGATGAACGGACATACTGACAACGTAAAAATATTTATGCAAGAAATTCAGTCACTGGTAAATAGTAGCATCATTCATAAAAATAATCTAGTTAAGTTACTGCAAACTAAAAGTGCCAATGACACACCTGGACTCTACATTACCATGTTGTATGGATTCGATGAAATAATCAATATCTTCCTTAATACATTAACCACTCCAATAGCACAAGAGCTTTTAAACAAAAAGCTGGTAATGGATATTTTAGCAATGAAAATACACGACGGTGAACCAGGATTATTCGCTGCAATGGAAAATAATCACCCTTTGTGTGTCACACGGTTCCTCTCAAAAATTTATGGAATCGCCTTTAAATATAACCTCAGTAAAATTAACATCATGGATTTATTAAAAGGCGCAACAGCACATGGAACCCCTGCTTTATACATCGCCATGAGCAAGGGTAATGAAGACGTCGTGCTATCTTATATATCGACGCTGTGTACTTTTGCAAAAAAATATTCTTTTAGTCAACATCAGTTATTTACACTGTTGGCCGCTAAAAATCATGACAACATATCAGCTGTTCATATAGCCATTCATCATAATCATTATAAAACGGTAGAAACATATTATGCAGCTATAAATGTAATCAGCCAAAGCCTGAGCTTTAGTCCAGATGAACTACAGGCGTATTTATAACTAAATATTTACGATGTATATGTTGATACATATACTTTAAACTCAATAACAGTGACCGGGTGCACAACGCCACCCGACGGCTGCAATTGCAAAAAATCCCTTGTTGCCTGTCCCTTTTGTTACACTCCGTTATCACGCACAAGAGATATGCAGGACACTGGTATGCCGACTAAACGCTTTGATAAAAAACACTGGAAGATGGTGGTGGTGCTACTGGCAATCTGTGGCGCTATGTTGTTGCTACGTTGGGCAGCAATGATTTGGGGCTGGGCAGTGACAAACGAAAACGGCCAGACCGCATACTACGGTCCGGCAGATAATGTTACATGCTGTAGCCCAGCGATAAGGTTGTCCGACGATCGGTATGTTCCGGTGCAGACTCTGGAGGTTCAGAGTTCCATGTGACGTTGTAAGCCACCTTCAGTCCAAAATGTTCATTAATAGCAACATTTAATGCGCTTTCAGAGTTCAGCGTTGTGTCTTCCGCGCCAAAGACGGAAACACCCTGCGTAAATTTAGCGTTGTCAGTCAACTGCCATGCATAAGCCCCGGAGGCATAACCCAGCGGCTGGGTTTCACTGGCATTGTCGGTATATTTGTCGTAACGCACACCTGGACCGAATTCAAAGCGGAAACTGTGTACCGGGCCATTCAAAAACTGGCGACCATAACCCGCGGTCAACACATCGCGCTCTCGATAGCCGTTATAACGGTCTGTCAGCCAGCTTGCCTGCCCAAATAAATAGTCATAATCAGTTAAATTAAAACGGCTACGCCCGCCCGCCGCATATTTTTCTGAAGAACGCTCATCATTAGAAGAGGTATTACTGGCGTTCCCCCACAGCGACCAGGCAGTGGTATGTCCATACCAGGTCATGGTAGTGTCAGCCGTAAGTGAGGAGCTTTTCGTATTGCCTGATTGTGCAAGATATCCTGCGTTCAGATTACCTTCGAAAGGTTTTTTAGCGCTGGCAGGATCGTCCATGACAGTAAAAACGGAATCATCGGCAGCTGCATTCAGTGACGCAAACATGCCCCCCGCCAACATAACGATGGCAGGAACTGTCTTCAAAAGCTTCATTTATCAAGAGTCCGTACAACAAAAAAAGAGACCTTCGCGGTCCCGGAAACTTTCTTAAGGATCAAAGATTAGCGTCCCTGGAAAGGTAACGAATTATAAAAAGGCGCGAATAACTTAGCAATGTATTCTTATTTCATTTTTTGAATAAGCATGTGGCGAAAACAGATTTTTATTTATATATATTTATCTGCAAAATTTTAAATAAAGCTCTAATAAATCATATTGTTAATTTCTTCACTTTCCGCTGATTCGGTGCCAGACTGAAATCAGCCTATAGGAGGAAATGATGGTACGTATCTATACGTTGACACTTGCGCCCTCTCTCGATAGCGCAACAATTACCCCGCAAATTTATCCCGAAGGAAAGCTGCGCTGTACCGCACCGGTATTCGAACCCGGAGGCGGCGGCATCAACGTCGCCCGCGCCATTGCCCATCTTGGAGGCAGTGCCACAGCGATCTTCCCGGCGGGTGGTGCGACCGGCGAACATCTGGTTTCACTGTTGGCAGATGAAAATGTCCCCGTCGCTACTGTAGAAGCCAAAGACTGGACCCGGCAGAATTTACACGTACATGTGGAAGCAAGCGGTGAGCAGTATCGTTTTGTCATGCCAGGCGCGGCATTAAGTGAAGATGAGTTTCGCCAGCTTGAAGAGCAAGTTCTGGAAATTGAATCCGGTGCTATCCTGGTCATAAGCGGAAGCCTGCCGCCAGGTGTGAAGCTAGAAAAATTAACCCAACTGATTTCCGCTGCGCAAAACCAAGGGATCCGCTGTATCGTCGACAGTTCTGGCGAAGCGTTAAGTGCAGCACTGGCGATTGGTAACATCGAGTTGGTTAAGCCTAACCAAAAAGAACTCAGTGCGCTGGTGAATCGCGAACTCACCCAGCCAGACGATGTCCGCAAAGCCGCGCAGGAAATCGTTAATAGCGGCAAGGCCAAACGAGTTGTCGTTTCCCTGGGTCCACAAGGGGCGCTGGGCGTTGATAGTGAAAACTGCATTCAGGTTGTGCCACCACCGGTGAAAAGCCAGAGCACCGTAGGCGCTGGTGACAGCATGGTCGGCGCGATGACACTGAAACTGGCAGAAAATGCCTCTCTTGAAGAGATGGTCCGTTTTGGCGTAGCTGCGGGGAGTGCAGCCACACTCAATCAGGGAACACGCCTGTGCTCCCATGACGATACACAAAAAATTTACGCTTACCTTTCCCGCTAACTGAAACATTCCCCCTGCATTGGGGGAATCACCACCAACCTGTCGGCAACGCGTTTCTCCGACTATGCTCAAAAGTCATGTGATAACAAAGGGGTGAACTATGGCCAGTGGCGATCTTGTCCGTTATGTCATAACCGTCATGTTGCACGAGGATACATTGACTGAAATTAACGAGTTGAATAATTACCTGACTCGCGACGGTTTTTTGCTCACCATGACGGATGATGATGGAAATATCCATGAGCTGGGGACTAACACTTTTGGACTTATCAGTACCCAAAGTGAAGAAGAAATTAGAGAACTGGTTTCGGGGCTTACCCAAAGTGCAACCGGCAAAGATCCTGAAATCACCATCACGACCTGGGAGGAATGGAATAGCAACAGAAAATAAATGGTTTTTGGGCAATAATCAGTCTGTGGTGTGCGTTAGCTCGTGTTTTTACACCGCATTCTTGCGCTAACCTTATGATCTGGCAGACAACATGGGAGAGACATCATGTGGCAGGCAATCAGTCGTCTTTTGAGCGAGCAGTTAGGTGAAGGCGAAATCGAACTGCGTAATGAACTGCCTGGCGGAGAAGTCCATGCCGCATGGCATTTGCGCTATGCAGGACGTGACTTTTTCGTCAAATGTGATGAAAGGGAACTGCTTCCCGGTTTTACCGCCGAAGCCGACCAACTGGAGTTACTGTCGCGTAGTAAAACCGTCACCGTGCCTAAGGTTTGGGCAGTTGGCGCTGACCGTGACTACAGTTTTCTGGTGATGGATTATCTCCCACCTCGCCCGCTGGATGCGCATAGCGCATTTATTCTTGGTCAGCAAATTGCGCGTTTACATCAATGGAGCGACCAACCGCAATTTGGCCTCGATTTCGATAACGCGCTCTCCACAACTCCCCAGCCCAACACCTGGCAACGTCGCTGGTCAACTTTTTTTGCTGAACAACGGATTGGCTGGCAGCTGGAACTGGCGGCAGAAAAAGGGATCGCTTTCGGCAATATCGATGCCATCGTCGAGCATATTCAGCAGCGTCTGGCCTCGCATCAACCGCAGCCTTCTCTGTTGCACGGCGATTTATGGTCCGGCAACTGTGCGCTGGGTCCGGATGGCCCGTACATTTTCGACCCGGCCTGCTACTGGGGTGACCGAGAGTGCGACCTGGCGATGTTACCGCTGCATACTGAACAGCCGCCACAAATCTATGACGGCTATCAGTCAGTATCCCCGCTACCTGCCGATTTCCTTGAACGTCAACCGGTTTACCAACTCTACACGCTGTTAAATCGTGCAAGGTTATTTGGCGGTCAGCATTTGGTTATTGCTCAGCAGTCACTGGATAGATTATTAGCAGCATGATATGTCTTGGGGATAATGGCCGCTCCGCGCGGCCTTTTGATTAAATAAACCCAAGCAGAGAAAAGAACACATAACCTGCAGCAATACAAATAACCGGCAGGATATACAGCGAGAAAAACTGCAGGAAAATAGTATGGTGCGGGACAACAATACGTGACTCAATCTGTTCGCGTGTTAGCCCCTCTTCCCCTTTGGCTTTTTCCAGAATGAGTTGATCTTCAACACCTTCCCGCAAGAAACGCGCCTGGCGACTCATCCGGGCACCGGAGTCCTGCAACGCCAGTCCGACAAAAATCAGGATGAAAATCACCCAGAACATAACGTTCACGCCACCATTAAAATTGGGCGTCGGGGAGTTATACCAGAACAGATTCAAAAAAGGCGTATTCGCCTGCATCATATCGATCATGACATGAGTAAAGTCGAGCATGACCGCATTAATGCCTTCCTGGTTTTCCTGCCGGGTATTCATAAATTTCAGCAAAGAAATCAATGTAGAGATCAATGCAGGTATAAAAATCACCCAACCTAAAATCCTTTTCAAAACAGCAATGCGTCCAGCTTGTTGATACGTCATGAGTTCTCCTTGATTAAGACGCGTCGTTTCACTTAGTTTACCTGTAGATATCTGTTTTCGCCCATTCTTTAAAGGCGATATGATAGGCGCTTAATCATAAGCACGGCTTAATACCTTACACATAATGCTCTAAAGGAGAGGTTGTAATGTCAACCCCGCGTCAGATTCTTGCTGCAATTTTTGATATGGATGGATTACTTATCGACTCAGAACCTTTATGGGATCGAGCTGAACTGGATGTGATGGCAAGCCTGGGGGTGGATATCTCCCGTCGTAACGAGCTGCCGGACACCTTAGGTTTACGCATCGATATGGTGGTCGATCTTTGGTACGCCCGGCAACCCTGGAATGGTCCAAGCCGTCAGGAAGTAGTAGAACGGGTTATTGCTCGTGCCATTTCACTGGTTGAAGAGACACGCCCATTATTGCCAGGCGTGCGTGAAGCCGTTGAGTTATGCAAAGAACAAGGTTTATTGGTGGGACTGGCCTCCGCGTCACCACTACATATGCTGGAAAAAGTGTTGACCATGTTTGACTTACGCGACAGTTTCGATGCTCTCGCCTCGGCTGAAAAATTGCCTTACAGCAAACCGCATCCGCAAGTATATCTTGACTGCGCAGCAAAACTGGGCGTTGACCCACTGACCTGCGTAGCGCTGGAAGATTCGGTAAATGGCATGATCGCCTCTAAAGCAGCCCGCATGCGTTCCATCGTCGTTCCTGCGCCAGAAGCGCAAAATGATCCACGTTTTGTATTAGCAAACGTCAAACTCTCATCGCTGACAGAACTCACCGCAAAAGACCTTCTCGGTTAATAACCAAGGGCAGTTATCACGCTGCCCCTGGTTCTTTATCTGAATTTGCATTCAACTGGCGGATTAATCGTCAATTTAAGAGAAAGAGTTACACCGTCACTACTTCCGTGCACTGTATAAAAATCCTATACTGTACGTATCGACAGTTTAGTGAGTTTTATCATGACGGCGGAAGGTCACCTTCTCTTTTCTATTGCTTGTGCGGTATTTGCCAAAAATGCCGAGCTGACGCCCGTGCTGGCACAGGGTGACTGGTGGCATATTGTCCCTTCCGCAATCCTGACGTGTTTGTTACCGGACATCGATCACCCAAAGTCGTTTCTTGGGCAGCGATTAAAGTGGATATCAAAACCGATCGCCCGCGCTTTTGGGCATCGTGGTTTTACCCACAGTCTGCTGGCGGTATTTGCGCTGCTGGCAACCTTTTACCTTAAGGTTCCTGAAAGCTGGTTCATTCCGGCTGATGCGTTGCAGGGCATGGTGCTGGGTTATTTGAGCCACATACTTGCCGATATGCTGACACCCGCCGGTGTTCCCCTGCTCTGGCCATGCCGCTGGCGTTTCCGCTTGCCTATCCTGGTTCCCCAAAAGGGCAACCAACTGGAACGTTTTATCTGCATGGCATTATTTGTCTGGTCGGTATGGATGCCCCATTCATTACCCGAAAACAGCGCTGTTCGTTGGTCATCGCAAATGATCAATACCTTGCAGATCCAGTTTCATCGGCTTATTAAGCATCAGGTTGAATACTAAAAAGGCAAAAATCGCCTTTCTGGAATAAGCAATTCCATTTGAATATAAGAGCCAGCTCACAGTTCTGTTAATCTTGCGCCAACACTATGACTGCTACGCAGTGATAGAAATAATAAGATCAGGAGAACGGGGATGAACTTTCCATTAATTGCGAACATCGTGGTGTTCGTTGTACTGCTGTTTGCGCTGGCTCAGACCCGCCATAAACAGTGGAGTCTGGCGAAAAAAGTGCTGGTGGGTCTGGTGATGGGTGTGGTTTTTGGCCTCGCCCTGCATACCATTTATGGTTCTGACAGCCAGGTACTTAAAGATTCTGTACAGTGGTTTAACATCGTTGGTAACGGCTATGTTCAACTGCTGCAAATGATCGTTATGCCGTTAGTCTTCGCCTCTATTCTGAGCGCGGTTGCCCGTCTGCATAACGCATCACAGTTAGGCAAAATCAGTTTTCTGACCATCGGAACGCTTTTGTTTACCACGCTGATTGCGGCGCTGGTCGGTGTGCTGGTCACCAACCTGTTTGGTTTGACGGCTGAAGGTCTGGTTCAGGGTGGTGCAGAAACTGCACGTTTGAACGCCATCGAAAGTAACTATGTTGGTAAAGTCTCTGACCTGAGCGTTCCGCAGCTGGTCTTGTCCTTTATCCCGAAAAACCCGTTTGCCGATCTGACCGGAGCCAATCCGACGTCAATTATCAGCGTGGTAATTTTTGCCGCATTCCTCGGCGTAGCTGCGCTGAAGCTGCTGAAGGATGATGCGCCGAAAGGTGAACGCGTCTTAACCGCTATCGATACCCTGCAAAGCTGGGTGATGAAACTGGTTCGCCTGGTCATGCAGCTGACCCCTTACGGCGTTCTGGCGCTGATGACCAAAGTGGTTGCAGGTTCTAACCTGCAAGACATCATCAAACTGGGTAGTTTCGTTGTCGCGTCCTACCTCGGTCTTCTGATTATGTTTGCAGTGCATGGCCTTCTGCTGGGCATTAATGGCGTGAGCCCGCTGAAGTACTTCCGTAAGGTATGGCCAGTACTGACGTTTGCCTTTACCAGCCGTTCCAGCGCCGCGTCTATCCCGCTTAATGTGGAAGCACAAACGCGTCGTCTGGGTGTACCTGAATCTATCGCCAGTTTCGCCGCCTCTTTCGGTGCGACCATTGGTCAGAACGGCTGTGCCGGTTTGTATCCGGCAATGCTGGCAGTGATGGTTGCTCCGACGGTCGGCATTAACCCACTGGACCCGATGTGGATTGCAACTCTGGTCGGTATTGTTACCGTTAGTTCCGCAGGCGTTGCCGGTGTCGGTGGTGGCGCAACTTTCGCCGCACTGATTGTGCTACCTGCGATGGGCCTGCCTGTAACGCTGGTGGCATTGTTAATCTCCGTTGAACCGCTTATCGACATGGGCCGTACGGCGCTAAACGTTAGTGGCTCGATGACCGCTGGCACGCTGACCAGCCAGTGGCTGAAGCAAACCGATAAAGCCATTCTGGATAGCGAAGACGACGCCGAACTGGCACACCGTTAATTCTTATGCTGGCAACGGTCCGTTTTGTATAGGGGCCGTTGCCTTACTTTTTAAATGTTCCATCGCGGCGATGCATACTGACTCATATTTAAACAGATCGTCAGCGAAAAAAATGGCTAACTTATCAATACATTCCTGACTCAATGAATGTGCTTGTAGCGAGAAGCTTAAAACCTCATACCCAAGACGTTTTCTAAGTGAACTATCTGAAATACTCATAATCTCTTCAAGCACACCACTTCCCATTCCCGGAAGATTCAGTGGATTAAAAAGAAGATTGACATTAAGCATTGATATTACCGAAGGGAAGTTTAACAAACGTTCATTATTTTGAATTGCAGAAAAAATACTCCCGGCAGGATGTATATAATCTTGATCATAGTAAATGGTTGTCAAATAATAAATCACCAACTTATTTTTTATATTAATCAAATTAGTCATCTTATCTGGGCGAAAGACAAAAGCGAAATCCATTCCGGCAAAACTCTCATTAACACTTCTTATACGAAGTTCACTACCATTGGGATTGTCAATTATAACTTTATATTTAATATTATCTGGCAGAGACGTGTCAAAACTAAGCACTGGTGCTCTGGGTATGGATACGTCATACTTAATATTAGACATAGAGGCAATCATATAATTAAAGTGTGATTCAACGATTTCATCGCTGCCACATTGCCCCGTTGATATAAAGAAAGCGAGTTCTGTCAGGGTCGATTGAAGCTTTCCCTTATAGAGTTCGAATGCCTGATTTTGAATATTCACATTGTAATAATTACTCTGTATTAGACTTGTATAAATCATCTATCACCTCAGTTTATAAACCCTAATCATTACGCATTTTGATTTGAGTAATTGACAATCTAAGTTTAAGAGTAACGTCACAGAATGAACTATCAAAAATAGCTCATCCTGACCAGGATAATTTTGACATTTTAGAACTAATAACCAGTTAAAGAAAAAAGAGCATTTATTTTATAGCAGTAGATCGTTAAATGCAGCTTTTTGTTACAGGTGATTTGAATGAATGTTGCATCGAAATACAGAATTTCAGGCCATGTAACTCCCGGCCAAACCGGGAGGTACGTAATCCTTACTCAGTCACTTCCCCTTCCTGGCGGATCTGATTTGCCCAACGCTGGGCGGATTCAGGCACAGTAAACGCCGGTGAGCGCAGAAATGACTCTCCCATCAGTACAAACGCAACATATTTGCCACGCAGCATCCAGACATCACGAAACGAATCCATCTTTATCGCATGTTCTGGCGGCGCGGGTTCCGTGCGTGGGACATAGCTAATAATCTGGCGGTTTTGCTGACGGAGCGGTTTCTTCATTACTGGCTTCACTAAACGCATATTAAAAATCAGAAAAACTGTAGTTTAGCCGATTTAGCCCCTGTACGTCCCGCTTTGCGTGTATTTCATAACACCGTTTCCAGAATAGTCTCCGAAGCGGGATCTGGCTGGTGGTCTATAGTTAGAGAGTTTTTTGACCAAAACAGCGGCCCTTTCAGTAATACATTAAGGAGACGAGTTCAATGTCGCAACATAACGAAAAGAACCCACATCAGCACCAGTCACCACTACACGATTCCAGCGAAGCGAAACCGGGGATGGACTCACTGGCACCTGAGGACGGTTCCCATCGTCCAGCGGCTGAACCGACGCCACCGGGAGCGCAGCCAACCGCGCCAGGGAGTCTGAAAGCCCCTGATACACGTAACGAAAAAATCAATTCTCTGGAAGACGTTCGCAAAGGTAGTGAAAATTATGCACTTACCACCAACCAGGGTGTACGCATCGCCGATGATCAAAACTCCCTACGCGCCGGTAGCCGTGGCCCAACACTGCTGGAAGATTTTATTCTGCGCGAGAAAATCACTCACTTTGACCATGAGCGCATCCCGGAACGTATTGTTCATGCACGCGGATCAGCCGCTCACGGTTATTTCCAGCCATATAAAAGCTTAAGCGATATTACCAAAGCGGATTTCCTCTCAGATCCGAACAAAATCACCCCAGTATTTGTACGTTTCTCTACCGTTCAGGGTGGTGCTGGCTCTGCCGATACCGTGCGTGATATCCGTGGCTTTGCCACCAA
The DNA here is from genome assembly GCF_009820115.1 of Escherichia sp. HH41S. NCBI lineage: Bacteria > Pseudomonadati > Pseudomonadota > Gammaproteobacteria > Enterobacterales > Enterobacteriaceae > Escherichia > Escherichia sp. HH41S. The sequence continues at coordinate 134,374 of NZ_VNXE01000119.1, read as the reverse complement.
GTTCTATACCGAAGAGGGTATTTTTGACCTTGTTGGCAATAACACGCCAATCTTCTTTATCCAGGATGCGCATAAATTCCCCGATTTTGTTCATGCGGTAAAACCAGAACCACACTGGGCAATTCCACAAGGGCAAAGCGCCCACGATACTTTCTGGGATTATGTTTCTCTGCAACCTGAAACTCTGCACAACGTGATGTGGGCGATGTCGGATCGTGGTATCCCGCGCAGCTATCGCACCATGGAAGGCTTCGGTATTCACACCTTCCGCCTGATTAATGCCGAAGGGAAGGCAACGTTCGTACGTTTCCACTGGAAACCACTGGCAGGTAAAGCCTCACTGGTTTGGGATGAAGCACAAAAACTAACCGGACGTGACCCGGACTTCCACCGCCGCGAGTTGTGGGAAGCCATCGAAGCAGGCGATTTTCCGGAATACGAACTGGGCTTCCAGTTGATTCCTGAAGAAGATGAATTCAAGTTTGACTTCGATCTTCTCGATCCAACCAAACTCATCCCGGAAGAACTGGTGCCCGTTCAGCGTGTTGGCAAAATGGTGCTTAATCGTAATCCGGATAACTTCTTTGCCGAAAACGAACAAGCAGCTTTCCATCCAGGCCATATTGTTCCTGGTCTGGACTTCACCAACGATCCCCTGTTACAGGGACGTTTGTTCTCCTATACCGATACACAAATCAGTCGTCTTGGCGGACCCAATTTCCATGAAATTCCGATTAACCGCCCGACCTGCCCATACCACAACTTCCAGCGTGATGGCATGCACCGCATGGGTATCGACACTAACCCGGCGAATTACGAACCGAACTCGATCAACGATAACTGGCCGCGCGAAACACCGCCGGGGCCGAAACGTGGCGGTTTTGAATCATACCAGGAACGCGTGGAAGGCAATAAAGTTCGCGAGCGCAGTCCATCGTTTGGCGAATATTATTCCCATCCGCGTCTGTTCTGGCTAAGTCAGACGCCATTCGAGCAGCGCCATGTTGTCGATGGTTTCAGCTTTGAGTTAAGCAAAGTAGTTCGTCCGTATATTCGTGAGCGCGTTGTTGACCAGCTGGCGCATATTGATCTCACTCTGGCCCAGGCGGTGGCGAAAAATCTCGGTATCGAGCTGACGGACGACCAGTTGAATATCACCCCGCCTCCGGACGTCAACGGTCTGAAAAAGGATCCATCCTTAAGTCTGTACGCCATTCCTGACGGTGATGTAAAAGGTCGCGTGGTAGCGATTTTGCTTAATGATGAAGTGAGATCGGCAGACCTTCTGGCCATTCTCAAGGCGCTGAAGGCCAAAGGCGTTCATGCCAAACTGCTCTACTCCCGAATGGGTGAAGTGACTGCGGATGACGGTACGGTGCTGCCTATAGCCGCTACATTTGCCGGAGCGCCTTCGCTGACGGTCGATGCGGTTATTGTCCCTTGCGGCAATATCGCGGATATCGCTGACAACGGCGATGCCAACTACTACCTGATGGAAGCCTACAAACACCTTAAACCGATTGCGCTGGCGGGAGACGCGCGCAAGTTTAAAGCAACAATCAAGGTCGCTGACCAGGGTGAAGAAGGGATTGTGGAAGCTGACAGCGCCGATGGTAGTTTTATGGATGAACTGTTAACGCTGATGGCAGCACACCGCGTGTGGTCACGCATTCCTAAGATTGACAAAATCCCGGCGTAAATATGGATAAGGTCACGTCCCCTGGGGAGTGACCTTACCACCTTACTTACACATCAAGATAACTCCCCAACCGATAACCACGCTCAGCAATTGCATATTTCAACGACGCTGATGTCAGCACTTCCAGCTCCGTTAACCGTGGGAAGCAGTAAGCACTCTGGCGAATCGTATTATCGATAAACGCCGGGTGGCACATCACTTCCAGAGAGCGCTCGCCGCGATGACTGGAGTCATCAAGCACTTGCAGGAACAGTGTCTCGCTAATCTCTTCACCATAAAACGCGCTACTGAATCCCTGCGAACTGCGCAGATTAGCCGGTAAATCACCAACGTTAGATAGCGGCTGACGGTCGATGCGCAACGCTATCCCCTCTTCAGCCGCAAACCTGGCAACAATCGGGAAAATCTGCGGGAACATATGCACATGATGATGGCTATCAAGATGCGTAGGTTTGCGTCCAAATAGCTCAATGAAACGCAAATACTGACTGGCGAGCTCCTGAGTAATTTCTTCCAGCGGTAAAGCATCTTCTTCTGCCAACTGCCAGATCCATTTTCCCAGCACACCATCGCGGGTTAACCCCGGCATAGCTGTCAGTGCCTTGCCCATAGTAAGGACAAAGTGCATCCCTATGGCCAGACTCGGTTCATCACGACTCAACTGCACTGCATGGTCAATAGCCTGCCCATTCACCAGCGCCGTCGTCGACGTGACAATCCCATTGCGACAGGCCTCGATAATGCCGTAGTTCTGACCTTTGCTTAAGCCAAAATCATCGGCATTAACAATCAGTAAGCGTTCCATAATCAGCCTCGGTTAATGTGCTTTTTTAAGCTCTGCGATGCAGTCGGCAAAATTTGGCAGCCATTTCTCGTGCGCCAGAATCATCTCGCGTGCCAGCAGCTCAGCATCGCGATCGGAATGCACCAACGGACTAAGGTTTAGCGCCAGTAACACATCGTTAAAGTCCCCGCTAAGTGCGGCGTTGCTGGCAGCAATCTCGAAGCCTTTGATGGTGTGAATCAGCCCCATCACTTTATCATCGAAATGCGTAATGCGCGGATGTGGCGTCGCGCCATCGCGCCCCAGTGTACAGGTCATTTCTACCGCCCAGTCTGCCGGAATATTATCAATATGCCCATGATGCGGGATATTAACGTAATGTTCTGCTTGCTTATCGTTGTAGATAGCGTTGATCACTTCGCACGCTGCATCAGAGTAATAAGCCCCACCGCGCTGTTCCAGTTCTTTCGGCTTAACTTTCAACTCCGGGTTTTTATACAGCTCAAAAAGTTGTTTCTCGACTTTCTGTACTACCTGCGCTCGTGCGCCGCCTTTGTAGTATTCGCCCATTTCAATAGCCAGCATCTCTTTTTGCTTGAAGTAATAAAGCAAATAAGAACACGGCAACAGATTCAGAGAACGAATTAAGCCTTCGCTAAATGGCAGATCGAAAATATTTTTAACGCCAGATGCTTTTAACTGCCCGGATGCCACACCATCAAGCAATTCGGCAAAGCGTGATTTGCCATTTACCAGCACATCCTTAATGAACACCATATGGTTGAGGCCGAACAAATCGATAGATAAATCATCGCTGTCTTTCAGAGTCAGAACATCGCGAATAAACATCTTCATGCCGATCGGAATATTACACACGCCGATAAAGCGTTTAAATCCGGTATGACGATAGACGGCTTCAGTGACCATTCCCGCCGGGTTAGTAAAGTTAATCACCCATGCATTCGGACAAAGTTCTTCGACATCTTTTACGATGTCAAAAATCACCGGAATGGTACGCAGACCTTTAAACAAACCGCCCGCGCCGTTAGTTTCCTGACCAAGATAACCATGACTTAATGGAATACGTTCATCCAGTTCGCGCGCCGGTAATTGGCCTACGCGCAGTTGGGTAGTAACGAAATCAGCATCTTTCAATGCTTCGCGGCGATCCAGCGTTTTATAAAGCTTCATCGGGACGCCAGCGTTATCAATCATCCGTTGGCAGAGATCAAAAATAATATCCAGTTTCGCTTTACCACCTTCGACATCCACCAGCCATAATTCGCTGACTGGCAATTCGTGGTAACGCTTAATAAATCCTTCCAGTAATTCCGGGGTATAGCTGCTCCCGCCACCAATAGTGACGACTTTTAATATCTGGTTCATAAACTCTCCCTTCAGTACAGAGTACTGATATCTGGCATATCTGCCCCCCCGGACATAAATAATCCAGCAACAGGACAGATATGTGAATTGTCAGGTATAACGACTTACTGATTAAATTCAGTCAATTTCTTACGATAGCTCTTAGGCGTAAAGGACGTTAATTTCTTAAACGTTTTAATAAACAAGCTCGGGCTACTATAACCGGCCTCAAACGCAATATCCGTCACAGAATAGTTGGTCATTTCCAGTTGTTTTTTGGCAAAATTAATACGGATCTCATTAATAATCTGCATTGGTGTTTTGCCATAATATCGTTGAGTCGCTCGCGTCAAATATTCCTGTGATTTGGCTGACAACGTCACCATATTCTCCAGTGCCGATTCACTAAACTGCTCTTTATCATGCATCTTTTCTACCGTACTTTTCAGCCACTGCGGTACATCATCAATCACCTGTTCTTCGCGGTAATGACGCAAACGGTTAATGACATAAAAAGTAACCATCTCAACAAACTCTTCCAGCCCTGTTTCGCGGAAATTCAATGAAGAAATCACGGTTTCCACATAGGTGAGAAAAGCGTTATTGGTCCGGTATACCTGCGAAGCGACAAAGCAATAAGGCAACAACGGCAGGTAATGCTGCTCAAAAAAGCGTTTACTGATCCCAACGTTCAATATGCGCGTGGCACCAAACTCATAAAAACTTTGATGGTGCGAACCTAACGGAATAAAAACAAAATCGCCCCGTTCCAGTAACACGCGCTTACCGTTAATCTCCTGGAAATAACGCCCGGTTAATACCAGAGTAAATTCATAATAGTCGTGCTGATGCAGTCCGCTGATACTCTCAGTTTTGTTGTAGATAAACACATGGAAGTTTTTGCCATTAAACAACTGCTGTTCTCGGGCAGTGGCAATTTCCGGCGCGTTAATCACTGGCTGCATCATCGACTCCTTATGCCTTCAGTTTTTCATGAAGCTCAATTAATTCAGTAATCAGTTCACGCGCAAGCATGGACGTCATTAAATGATCCTGAGCGTGGACCAGCACCAGACTCACTTTCATCTTACCTTCGCCCGCATCGCCTTCAATCAGTTTCGTCTGTACCAGATGCGCTTCATTCAATGCCATCCGTGACTGATCCATCATCGCTTTTGCTGCGGCAAAATCGCCCTGCTTCGCCTGTTTCAGTGCGGCATACGCCAGGCTGCGCGCTTGTCCGGAGTTGATGATAAGCCCCATCACCACTTCTTCCAGCTCTTCAGCTTCTGTTTGCGTATCAGGAATATTGTCAAGATCCATCATATATCGTTCCTCATTTATTCCCGGTACAGCGTTACCCGTACCGGTATCGATTAAAATTTCAGGGCATTAGCAATATCTTCTTCACTCTCTTCTTTATCAATCGCGTTTTGTGCTTTGTTAGCCACCACAACAAAGGGCAGATAAATTAACGTTGCGATACCAAGGTTGAAGAGTGCGACCAGCAATGCAGCGACGCTACCGTTGGTGTTAAAGAAGGCTCCCAAACCGGTTGGCATGGTCCACGGTGCAATATTGGTCACCGGAGGAATAATGCCCATGTAGTACGCTGCCAGAGTGATTGCCGCCAGAATCGGTTGTACCAGTACAAACGGGATAAACATCACCGGGTTCATGATAATTGGCAAACCAAACAGAATCGGTTCGTTAATCTGGAAGATGCCGGACGGCAGCGCCAGTTTTGCCACCTGACGATAATCAGCACGGCGAGAAGCGATAAAGATAGCCAGGATCAGACCCAAAGTCGCACCACTGCCACCGAGGAAAATAAAGGAGTCCAGCATCGGCTTGGCCCAGATATGGAAGGTCTTACCGGCTGCCAGCGCCGCTTCGACGGAACCATATTGCTGATAGGTCGCGATATTTTCCAGCGCCCAAGGCGTCATAATGCCGTTGTCCAGTGCGGTCAGCGCCAGCGCACCATGAATACCGAAGAACCAGAGTAGTGGAACAAAGATCACATAGGCCCAGCCCACCACGCTACCCAACGATGCCAGTGGGGTTGAGATGGTATCCATAATGATCTGATGGAAGTTGGTGCCCCAGGTATTCAACGCCCAGGCAATAATCCCCATCACGGAAAGAATAATAAAGCCGGGAATTAATGCCGAGAAGGAACGCGATACTGAAGCAGGTACGCTGTCGGGCAATTTAATGACCCAATTGCGGCGGACAATAAAGGTAAACATTTCTGCCACCACCAGGCCAATAATAATCCCGGAGATGATATTCGCCCCACCTAACCAGTTTGCGCCAACCGCATAGGCCTCACCGACACTATATGGGGTGACGGTCATAAATGCTGCAACGGATAACAACCCAGCCGCCAGCGCATCGACTTTACGCTCTTCTGCCAGCGCCATGCCAATAAAGAACGGTGCCATTAAAGACATTATCCCTAATGTTCCGTTATATACGTTGCCGCCAATACCTTTCAGACCATTAAGTGTTTCAATGGTTGAGGCATCCAGGCGAATACCTAAGGAATAAAAAAACGACCCCTCCCCAAAGCTTAGAAAAACGTTGTTAATTAATACAAACATGGCCCCCGCAAGGGTTAACGGCATTAAGCGAATAAAGCCATTTTTGATTGCATTAACGTGTGGCTGCTTTCCTATTTTAACTGCAAAAGGGAGGAGTACCTTTTCAAGCGATGCAATAACATTACTCATAGAAAAATACCCTTAAAAACCGCAATTTAAATATTGCGGTATTGATTTATGAAATAACTCTTTGACGGGAAAATTTAAAATAAATTAATTTGCTGCGGCTTTTTTAATCGCTGCAACCGCAGCCTTAAGCACGCCTAAACCATCGACTTTGCCATAAAGCAGCGAGTCAATTACTTCAACCGGTTTGTTGGGTAACAAACGCTGGATTTCGGGCAACATATAAGCAATCTGCGGCCCTAATAACACGACATCGGCATTCTGACCTTTTTCACCAGCCAGTGTTTCCGGAAATGCTTCAATAATGACCGGAACTTCATATTTTTCTGCCTGTGCGCGCATTTTTGATACCAGTAAAGAGGTAGACATGCCCGCAGAACAAAACAGATAAATGTGTTTCTTTTCCATAAAACAGCCCTCATCGACGATTATCTGTCAGCCAGACACTCCGCAAGCCTTAACCTGCTTCCATGCTCTGGGTAACTTGCGAAACCAACATGACTTTTTTTGTGGCTGAAAGGAGTATACGGTATAGACCTGAGCAATAGTATTTCTTTGACCTTATAAATTGTCTCTCCTTGACCTGTGGTTATGACCCTCTTCACATTTCGGGCAAATAATTCGCGAAGATAATTAAGAACACAGGCCAAAAAAAACCGGCGCAATGGCCGGTTTCCGTTGTTACTCAAGCTTTCAGGCGAAGTGATTAATTCGCAGCCTGTGGATCAGTGTCGTATTCAGCACAGGTCTGATAACCGGAGTTGATGACATGTCCGGTATCATCTAACGCGACAAAGTAGGTTTCTGCTTTACCATCACGTTGACCCAGGATGTACGTCTGGCAAGTACCACGAGCATGAATCATGCTCACTTCAGACGAAGGTTTACCCGCAATTTGTGCAACCTGCGCCCGGCTCATGCCTTTTTTGACGTCTTTCACCACAGGCTGTACAAACTGGTCTTTGGTACGATCATAAGCCGTACAACCCGCCAGCATGGTTAATACCGCCGCTGCACTCAGAATTCCTGCCATATTCTTGTTCATATTCCGTCCTCTTGTTTATCAGCGTGTTAGATAAGCCTGGAATACATTGGGCGCTTTTTCAAGCCCGTGAACGAAACGGCTCCGCTTTCAGAGGATTCCTGTATGACGTTTTAACCACCATTCAGCCCGCTGTCGCTTGTCGTTTCAGTAGCAACGGGTTAGCTTTAAGGAAGTTTTGTCTTTTCTGTCTGGAGGGGTTCAATGACATTGCAACAACAAATAATAAAGGCGCTGGGCGCAAAACCGCAGATTAATGCTGAAGAGGAAATTCGTCGTAGTGTCGATTTTCTGAAAAGCTACCTGCAAACTTATCCGTTCATTAAATCACTGGTGCTCGGGATCAGCGGCGGTCAGGACTCCACGCTTGCCGGTAAGCTGTGCCAGATGGCAATTAATGAGCTGCGCCAGGAAACCGGCAACGAATCGCTGCAATTTATTGCCGTACGCCTGCCCTATGGTGTTCAGGCCGACGAACAAGATTGTCAGGATGCCATTGCCTTTATTCAACCGGATCGCGTATTAACCGTTAATATCAAGGGCGCGGTATTGGCCAGCGAACAGGCGCTGCGCGAAGCGGGTATTGAATTAAGTGATTTTGTCCGTGGCAATGAAAAAGCGCGTGAGCGGATGAAAGCACAATATAGCATTGCGGGTATGACCAGCGGTGTCGTGGTGGGCACCGATCATGCAGCAGAAGCCATTACCGGATTCTTCACTAAATATGGTGACGGCGGTACGGACATTAATCCGCTGTATCGCCTCAACAAACGTCAGGGTAAACAGTTACTGGCGGCATTAGGTTGTCCGGAACATCTTTATAAGAAAGCCCCAACGGCCGATCTGGAAGATGATCGCCCTTCTCTGCCAGATGAAGTGGCACTCGGCGTGACCTATGACAATATCGACGACTATCTGGAAGGGAAAAACGTACCTGAACAGGTCGCCAGAACAATAGAGAACTGGTATCTGAAAACTGAACATAAACGCCGTCCGCCAATTACCGTTTTCGATGATTTCTGGAAAAAGTAATAATTTGCACATTTGGTTTGTGCGAAAAAGAGTACTTTGTTCACGCCGGATGCGGCGTGAACGCCTTATTCGACCTACAAAACTATTCAAATTCAATACATTGCAGGAGTCGAATAGGCCTGACAGGCGTAGCACGTCTCATGGTGTAACCTTTGTCATCGACCCGCCTCTTTTTTAATCGCTCCCCGCCTGTTACACTGGATAGATAACCAGCACTCGGAGTCAACAGTGGTACGGCGTTTAACTTCTCCGCGGCTCGAATTTGAAGCTGCGGCAATTTATGAATATCCCGAACATTTACGTTCTTTTCTCAGCGAATTACCCACTCGCCCTGGCGTGTATTTGTTTCATGGCGAAAGTGACACCATGCCGCTCTATATTGGCAAAAGCGTCAATATCCGCAGTCGCGTCCTTTCTCATTTACGCACCCCGGATGAAGCCGCCATGCTGCGGCAATCCCGACGCATCAGCTGGATATGTACCGCCGGTGAAATCGGCGCTCTACTCCTTGAAGCGCGATTAATCAAAGAGCAGCAGCCGCTATTTAATAAACGCTTGCGCCGCAATCGCCAGCTCTGCGCCCTGCAGCTGAATGAAAAGCGTGTTGATGTGGTGTATGCCAAAGAGGTGGATTTTTCACGAGCCCCCAACCTGTTTGGCCTGTTTGCCAATAGGCGCGCAGCTTTACAAGCATTGCAGACCATCGCTGATGAACAAAAACTTTGTTATGGCCTGTTGGGACTGGAACCGTTAAGCCGCGGTCGTGCATGTTTTCGTTCTGCATTAAAACGTTGCGCCGGGGCGTGTTGCGGTAAAGAGAGCCCTGAGGAACATGCGCTACGCTTGCGCCAGGCTCTGGCGCGTTTGCGGGTGGTGTGTTGGCCTTGGCAAGGTGCGGTGGCACTGAAAGAACAGCACCCGGAAATGACTCAATATCATATTGTTCAAAACTGGCTGTGGCTGGGGGCGGTTAATTCGCTGGAAGAAGCGACAACGTTAATTCGGACACCCGCGGGGTTTGATCACGACGGTTATAAAATTCTCTGTAAACCTTTGCTTTCTGGTAACTATGAAATTACCGAACTTGATCCGGTGAATGACCCGCAAGCCAGTTGATTTCACTGAATAACAGTTTACCTTGCGGTTGTAAAAGCCGCAGGGTGTGCCTGCCATCGAACCAGCACGCGCCCTGGTCGGTAGTGAGCAGTTTATCGCCCAGTTGCCACGCCCCGTTAATCACAAACACCACCCCGCCGCGTGAGCCAAAGGTAGTAAACGTACGTTCGGCAATTCTGACTTTCGCCTTACAGACATCCAGGCGTGTCATGATGTTGAAATCCATCGACATCTGCCCTGCCGTCAGTTTCGCTTTAACCACCTGGTCCGCCGCAAAGGCAAAAGGCTGTAACGGTTTTAAGGTATGGTTAAAGCGGTCTGCGCTTTCAAGGAACATCTCGCCGCCTTCCAGCAACGTCACTATCCTTTCCATACCTGGAAACAAAGAAAACTCCCCATTCGCCGCGATGGATGCAATGCTGGCACGCCAGTAAAAATCACGTTTTGCCGGTGGGAAAGTGCAAATTTCGCGCGTTTCACCGGCAGCGTTTCGCCACAAATTCACCGACATTTTACGCATATCAAAGTATTCCATACTCGCTCCCGGCCCGTTCTTTTCATTGTTATCGTTCAGGTAACCGTGGATGGTTATCGGCAACTCGGGTGATTTACGTTAGTGGCGATCAGGCTTTTTTTGCATCTGTTTGAGAACAAAAAAGAAAACCGCCGATCCTGTCCACCGCATTACTGCAAGGTAGTGGACAAGACCGGCGGTCTTAAGTTTTTTGGCTGAAAGATTATTCAGCAGTTGCAGGCATTTTACCTTTTGCCGCTGGACGTTCTGTCAGACGCTTCTCAAAATTAGCATTAAATTGCTTTTTCTGTTCCGGCGTCAGGATGTTGTAAATCTTGTTCTGGGTTTCCATGTGCGCCAGCATGTTAGCTTTGCGCTGTTCTTCCATTTTTGCGATCTGCGCTTCAGCTTTTGCTTTATCGAAGGTATCGCTGGCAATGATGTCATGCATTGCGCGACGTTCTTCCAGCGGCGGACGTTTCATCTGGTCACGCTGGCCTTTCATGATTTCGCGAATCTGCTGTTTCTGCGCGTCGGTCAGGTTCAGGTCTTTGAACATCATGTCTTGATGCGGACCGAACTTGCCTTTGTGGTGCATCATCGGCTTCGCGTCAGCCGGTGCTGAGGTAGTGGTGTCTGCGGCATGGGCCAGGTTAGCCGCGCCAAGAGCCAGGGTAGAGGCAACAAACAGTGCAGTTAATTTACGCATATTCTATATCCTTCCTTTCAGTTATTTATTACGGCTTTCTTAAGTAGCGTGCCGTGTTGACGAGATTAACTTTACTGACTTTAGCGTCAATTAATCAGAGCAACGGTAAAACAATGAAAGTGTAAAAAACACTTTTGCGCCAATTATGGAGAAAAAAAGAAAATTTGATGGAGAGTAATGAGAGAATATTACAACACGATGATTTTGCAGAGATTATGAAGAACTATACCGGATGACTGGTGATAAATAAAGCAAATAACCAGGATTAATCTGTATTAATTTATAAGAAAGTAACTTAATACCCGCAGAATGATTTCTGCGGGTAAGTATTAGCTTATTTTTTCGAGCATTAATCCCGCGCGTAATCCCAACGCTACCAACGGATTAGGGAATAACACATACTCTACATCATGGGTTACGGTAAAACGTTCCTCACCGTCCTGCGCCAGCAACGTTCCTTTCTTAAACGGCATAAAATTCAGCGTGTCACTTGCCATATGCATTTCGAAGGACGGCGAGTGGCGAGTAATTTGCGAAACCACCCGATAACGGAGCGACGGCGTTCTCACGATACCGACACTCTCACCAGATAGCAGCGCAGCAATTGCGCTGGCAGTGACTGCAAACTGGCGAAGATCGTTTTGTCCAAAGGGCAACGCTTTGCCGAGTTCCAGCGTACAGGCCAGCGCGCCAAAATGTCTGGCGCTGAAATGGGTAAACGTACCACCAGGCGCCTGATGAAACACCAGTGCCTCCAGCCCCGCCGCCCCCAGCCACGTCAGAAATTTCTCGTCCCAGGGAATGTCGCGTTGCGGTAATACACCGAACTGCGGATGCAAGGAGCCACGAATTGCGGTATGTAGATCAAGGTGCCAGCGAATAGATTCCTTGCCCTGGTCATAAAAATCTTCCAGGCACTGTTCCAGTTCGCGCGCGCGACAGGTTTCCCCGCTTTCAGCAAATAGCTGCCAACGTCCGCCAAACATTCGGTTCATATCGCTATGGCAATAACGTTTCCCTTGCTTCAGCGCAGGAGGATTCCCGAGGATCACCAGCAGCCGCCAACGTAACGGGATCTCGCCATGAGATATCGCGCCAAGCAACGCGTCCAGCATCTCCACAGGTGCCGTCTCATTACCATGTATTCCCGCTGAAATCACCAGCGCACCTTGCGGTGGCGTTAATGGCGTCAGTTCCAGCACGCCATCGCCCAGCCAGCGCCAGCGAACGCCGTTGATTTCTCGCTCGGTGATAACCGGTTTTTTACCCGTTAAGGTCAGAGCAAGAAAATTATCCATTGCCCCCTCCCTCGCGCTGGAACGGATAAACCGAACCGAGATTCAGTAATTGGCTCAATACATCCAGTGCTTCCCGCCCTTCGCGCAGCAGCAGCGGATCAGCCAGATCCGCCGCAGTAAGACGATCGCGGTAGTAACGCTCCACCCAGTCATTGAGCGCATTAAACAGCGTATCGTTCATCATCACCGCCGGATTCACCGCCCGGCGTTCTTCTTCTGTCAACACCACGCGCAACCGCAGGCACGCCGGGCCGCCGCCGTTTGCCATACTTTCACGTAAATCAAAAACTTTTAGTTCGCTAATCGGGTTGTCAGCGGCAAGGAGTTCATTGAGATAACGCCATACTCCTGCGTGTTCCTGACACTCCTGAGGCAGCACCAACATCATGGAACCATCATCGCGACTCAGTAACTGGCTGTTAAACAGATACGTAGACACCGCATCCGACACGGAAACCTGTGCCGCCGGAACTTCTATCGCCATAAAACCATTGACCCGCGAACGCAGGTTTGCCAGTAACTGTGACTGGCGAGCGAACGCCTGTTGATGGCAAAACAGCACCTGGCGGTTGCTCACGGCAATCACGTCATTATGAAAAACGCCCTGGTCGATAACGTCCGGGTTTTGCTGGGCGAAAAACACCTGTTGGGGATTCACCTGATTCAACCTTGCCACCGCCTCGCTGGCTTCGCGTGTCTGCCGCGCCGGATAATGGGAAGGTCGGGAAACATTGCCCTCTTCTCGCCCGTAGACAAAAAGCTGAATACCCGGTTCACCATAATGGCCGCCCAGACGATTGTGGTTTGCCGCCCCCTCGTCACCGAGCAAGGCCACCTGTGGCAACGCCGAATGGATAGCGAATTTTTTCTCCTCGTTGAAAATCGCTTTTAACAGCGATTCGGTCACAGACGCTTCCAGCGAGCGGTGAAATTTATTGTTCAGGTTGGCAACGGTGAGATGCACTTTGCCATCCAGCGTATCGGCGGATGGCGCGACCGTTGCCGCATTGGCTACCCACATTGGAGATGCGGAACTGACGCTGGAAAGCCAATGCGGTGCCTGACGTGCAACCTTTTCCAGTACCTGCTCATCGCTACCACTGAATCCCAACTGACGTAAAACCGGAATAAACGGGCGCTCGTGCGGTGGGATAACCGCCTGGGGAAATCCCAAATCGGCAAGGGCTTTCATTTTCAGTAAGCCCTGTTTCGCCGCCAGTCGCGGGTTAGAGACCTGAAAACGATGACGGGTAGAGGCTTCATTACCAAACGACAGGCCCGCGTAATGATGCGTCAGCCCTACCAGCCCGTCGAAATTGACTTCCCAGGCGTTCATCGCACCACCTCATCGGAAAAATCCAGACCGGGGTTAAGCGTCGTGGGCAACGTTAACGAGTCTGACTCCAGGCTTGCCATCGGCCAGGCGCAGTAATCGGCGGCATACCAGGCACTGGGGCGATGGTTACCGGAAGCGCCAATACCGCCGAATGGTGCGGTACTGGCAGCACCGGTAAGCGGTTTGTTCCAGTTAACAATCCCTGCTCGCGCCTCCAGCAAAAGTTGATCGAATTTTTCCCGCGCGGGGGAAACCAGACCGCAAGAGAGTCCGAAGCGAGTGTTATTCGCCATTCGAATCGCTTCATCGAAAGTATCATACCGCCAGACGCGCAATAACGGTCCGAACACCTCTTCATCTGGTACGCCAGCAACGCCCGTCATTTCAATGATCCCCGGCGTCAGCAACGATGTTCCAGCGCGCAGTAAACGTGGCGCAAGCAGGGTTCGTCCGCCCATCGCTTCCAGTTCCTGCCAGGCGGTAACCACCTGCTGCGCGGCCTGATCTGATATCAGCCCGCCAAGAAACGGCTGCGGTTCGTCATCCCAGTTCCCTGGCGTTAATCGCTGGCTGACGGCAACCAGACGGGCAAGAAATGCATCGCCCTGCGCCCCGCTTTTAAGCAATAAACGGCGGGCGCAGGTACACCGTTGCCCGGCAGTGACAAATGCTGACTGAATAGTCAGATGGACAGCGGCATCGATATCCGTCACCTCATCAATAATCAGCGGGTTATTACCGCCCATCTCAAGAGCAAGGATTTTTTCCGGCTGACCAGAGAGCTGGCGATGTAACTGGTAGCCGGTATTGGCGCTGCCGGTAAACAGCAAGCCGTCGAGATCCTCCAGCGCACTCAGCGCCTGCCCTGTTTCACGCCCGCCCTGCACCAGGTTCAGCACGCCCGGCGGCAAGCCAGCCTGCTGCCATAAGCGCATTACCACTTCGCCGCTCCAGGGTGTCAGTTCGCTGGGTTTAAAGATAATGGTGTTACCTGCCAGCAATGCCGGAACGATATGTCCGTTCGGCAAATGACCAGGGAAATTATACGGCCCAAACACCGCCAGCACGCCGTGCGGGCGATGTCGCAGGCTCGCCGCGCCGTCCGGCATTTCACTACGCTGCTCGCCGGTACGAACGTGATACGCCTTAATTGATATCGCGATTTTATTGATCATCGCCGTCACTTCGGTTGCCGCTTCCCAGCGCGGCTTACCCGTTTCTCTGGCAATAATCGCGGTTAATTCGGCTTTATTGCTTTCCAGCAGTGCGGCAAAGCGTTCGACAACTGCCTGACGATCAGCAAATGAAAGACGCGCCCAGCGCGGAAACGCCGCACGGGCTGCCCGACAAGCCTGCCCGACCTGAGCGGCATCGGCATCATTGCCCTGCCATAACACCTCGCCCGATACCGGATTACGCTTCACACGCAATGCACCCTGGCCGGTCACCCAGTCACCGTTGATCCATAAAGTCATGCTGTTTTCTCCTCTGCGCACAGGCGCACCAGACGAACGCGATCCCCTGCGTGGCATTTGAGGGCATCCAGTTGTGCGGCGGTTAAAATCAAACGCTCGGTCGCTGGATCGGTACGCACCAGCACCACGCGGAAATGGTGATAATTTTCATTGGCGACCAGGCAGGCCGGGATTTCGCCCTGCGCAGGCTGCCCTTCTGCCACTTCCACCAGCCGACTTTTGCGAATGGCTCGCACGCGGTCGATGTCACACTCAAGCGTCGGCCCGCCGTCAAAAATGTCGATATAGTTACGGTAGCGAAAACCTTCTTTCTCCAGCACCGCGCGGGCAGGCGCGGTCTGCGGATGTACCTGACCGATGACGTCCTGCGCTTCCTGGGATAAAAAGTGGGTATAGATCGGATGTTTCGGCATCAGTTCTGCAATAAACGCCTTTTGCCCGGTGCCGCAGAGAAAATCGGCGCGGCTAAAATCCATCGAAAAGAAGCGTTTACCGAGGCTTTGCCAGAACGGTGAATAGCCGTGTTCGTCTATCACCCCGCGCATTTCGGCGACCACTTTGTCATTAAACTTGTCGCGAAAAGCCGCCATAAACATAAAGCGCGATTTCGACAGCAAATAGCCGTTGCCCTCTTTGCGCCACTCCGGGTCGAGAAATAGCGTGCACAACTCGCTGCTGCCGGTGTGATCATTACTGAGAAACAGCGTCGGTAACGCGTTATAGACATTTAGCTCTTTTGAGGCGTGAACCAGCGTGCCGACGCGATAGTTATACCAGGGATCGTTCAGACCAACCGCAACCTCTATAGCGCAAATTCCTGCCACAGTGCCTGTCTCACTATCTTCCAGTACAAACACATAGCCCTGCTCACTTTTGGGCAGTTCGCCTTGCCAGGTTTTGATTGCCCTTTCGATACGCGCCGAAAGCGTGGCTTCATTGGCGGGAAGCGACGTCAGGCCGCCGCCCGTTTTGCTGGCAAGCTGCATTAACGCTGAGACATCAGTGCGTTCAACGGGACGGATGACCATCATGATGAACCTCCGCTCACAAAGCGTTCACAGGCCGCAGCAAAACGATCCAGCCCGGTTGTCACCTCTTCTTCGCTGACATTGAGCGCTGGTGCAAAACGCACCACGTTGCCACCCGCAATCAGTACCATCACGCCTGCTTTCGCCGCTTCCTGAGAAATTTGTTTCGCTTGCCCGGCGTAATCAGCATTCAGTACACAGCCAATTAAAAGACCTAAGCCGCGAACTTCACTGAACAAACCATAGCGGTGATTAATGGTATTAAGACGCTCAACAAACCAGTCGTGACGCTGTTTAACGCCATTAAGCATCTCTGGCGTGTTGATGAGATCCAGTACTTTACCTGCCACCGCCGAGGCCAGCGGATTACCGCCATAAGTGGTGCCATGTGTGCCCACGGTCATCACGCTGGCGCATTCTTCGGTTGCCAACAGAGCGCCAACGGGGAAACCGCCGCCCAGTGCTTTGGCGGTAGTTAACAGATCGGGCGTCACGCCGTAGTGCATATAGGCATACAGTTCCCCGGTACGCCCGACGCCCGTTTGTACTTCATCAAAAATCAGCAATGCGTTGTGGCGGTCACACAGTTCGCGAAGTCCCTGTAAAAATGCGTTGCTGGCTGGCACCACACCACCTTCTCCCTGAATGGGTTCGACAATCACCGCACAGGTAGAGTCGTCAATCAGCGCACTGGCAGAGTTAATATCGTTATATGCAGCATGACGAATATCCGGCGGCAGTGGCGCAAAATCCTGTGAATAGGCTGGCTGTCCGCCCGCGCTGACGGTAAACAGCGTGCGCCCGTGGAACGCATTTTTAAACGCCACGATGCCGCTCTTATGGCTGCCGAAGCGGTCGTAAGCGAATTTACGTGCCAGTTTGAGCGCCGCTTCATTGGCTTCCGCACCAGAGTTACAGAAGAACACGCGATCGGCAAAAGTGGCGTCGATCAATTTTTTCGCCAGTCGCAGTACCGGCTCGTTGGTGTAACCATTACCGGTATGCCAGAACTTACTCGCCTGTTCGTTCAGCGCCTCGCGCAGTTCCGGGTGCGCATGGCCCAGTGCGTTCACCGCAATGCCACCCGCGAAGTCGATATACTCTTTCCCCTGCTGATCCCACAAGCGCGAACCTTCGCCACGTACCGGAATAAATGGTGCCGGAGCGTAAACAGGTATCATCCATTCATCAAAGTTTTCACGCGTAATTGGCTGAGACATAGCGACCTCTACAGTAAATAATTCGTTATTTATATGTTAATTATAAGTAATGTTTGCGCTGTAAATGTAGATTGCAGGGTTCGTGCCAGCCAGTGATAAAAGTGCATAAATGGCAGAGGCTAACTGGAAATCAAGCAGTTATAACCAAACCATATGCATTTAAAGTGCATATAAAGTGAATACGTTTGCGATGTAGGTGAATAAAAAGAATAAAAAACGCAATGTTATGCAGAAGTAAAATATAATTCTGGAATTGTGATCATTGACGAAATTTACTGGAAATTACTGCGCCATTCTGACGCAGCGCGCACCAAAAGCGGGCATTTTTTGCGCCATCGTTGACATCATTAACAACCATCGATCAAATCACTTAACAACAGGCGGTAAGCAAAGCGAAATTCTGCTACCATCCACGCATTCTTTATCTGAATTAATGGCAGCGACTATGAAATTTGTCTCTTTTAATATCAACGGCCTGCGCGCCAGACCTCACCAGCTTGAAGCCATCGTCGAAAAGCACCAACCGGATGTGATTGGCCTGCAGGAGACAAAAGTTCATGACGATATGTTTCCGCTCGAAGAGGTGGCGAAGCTCGGCTACAACGTGTTTTATCACGGGCAGAAAGGCCATTATGGCGTGGCGCTGCTGACCAAAGAGACGCCGATTGCCGTGCGTCGCGGCTTCCCTGACGACGGCGAAGAGGCACAGCGGCGAATTATTATGGCGGAAATCCCCTCGCCGCTGGGCAATGTCACCGTGATCAACGGTTACTTCCCGCAGGGTGAAAGCCGCGACCATCCGATAAAATTCCCGGCGAAGGCGCAGTTTTATCAGAATCTGCAAAATTATTTGGAAACCGAACTCAAGCGTGAAAATCCGGTGCTGATTATGGGCGATATGAATATCAGTCCTACCGACCTGGATATTGGCATTGGCGAAGAGAACCGTAAGCGCTGGCTGCGTACCGGAAAATGTTCTTTCCTTCCGGAGGAACGCGAATGGATGGAGAGACTGATGAGCTGGGGGTTGGTCGATACCTTCCGCCATGCGAATCCGCAAACGGCAGATCGTTTCTCATGGTTTGATTACCGCTCAAAAGGTTTTGACGATAACCGTGGTCTGCGCATCGACCTGCTTCTCGCCAGCCAACCGCTGGCAGAATGTTGCGTAGAAACCGGCATCGACTATGAAATTCGCAGCATGGAAAAACCGTCCGATCACGCCCCCGTCTGGGCGACCTTCCGCCGCTAATTTAGCTGCTCTCCTGACTCAAACGGAGTCAGGAGAATTAACCTTGAGAAAAATCAACAAACTGTCAGTAATGATTTGTTGCCTGCCGTCCTTTGTTATACCGTCACTGCGTTTTTAGTTGTCTGACCACTTCTCTATTATCAAGTTTGATATAGGAAACTCCACAATGAACGCTGAGCGTAAATTTCTTTTTGCCTGTTTTATTTTTGCGCTGGTCATTTACGCTATCCACGCTTGCGGTTTATTCGATCTGCTCACCGATTTACCCCACTTACAGACACTCATTCGCCAGAGCGGATTGTTCGGTTATTGCCTTTATATTGTGTTATTCATCATTGCCACCCTCTTTCTGTTACCAGGAAGCATACTGGTGATCGCTGGAGGCATAGTTTTTGGCCCGATCTTAGGGACACTACTCTCATTAATTGCCGCCACGCTGGCCTCCTCGAGTTCATTCCTGTTGGCACGCTTTTTGGGGCGCGATTTATTGCTGAAATACGTTGGTCACAGCCATACCTTCCAGGCCATTGAAAAAGGCATTGCACATAACGGTATCGATTTTTTAATTCTTACCCGCTTAATCCCGCTGTTTCCTTACAATATTCAAAATTACGCCTACGGATTAACCACTATCGCCTTCTGGCCTTATACCTTTATTTCGGCACTCACTACCCTGCCCGGTATCGTTATTTATACCGTGATGGCCAGCGATCTCGCCAGTGAAGGCATTACGCTGCGCTTTATTTTACAACTCTGTCTGGCGGGCCTGGCACTGTTTATTCTCGTCCAGCTTGCCAAACTCTACGCCCGACACAAACACGTGGATCTGTCTGCTTCGCGCCGCAGCCCACTTACTCACCCAAAAAATGAAGGATAGAACGATGTTGCAACATTATTCAGCGTCATGGAAAAAAGGACTGGCTGCACTCTGCTTACTGGCTGTTGCCGGGCTTAGCGGCTGCGATCAAAAAGAGAATGCGGCTGCAAAAGTGGAATACGACGGACTTTCGAACAGCCAACCGCTGCGTGTCGATGCCAATAACCATACGGTCACCATGCTGGTACAAATTAATGGCCGTTTCCTGACAGACGACACTCGACACGGCATAGTGTTTAAAGATGGCTCCAACGGACATAAATCGCTGTTTATGGGTTATGCGACCCCGAAAGCATTTTATGAAGCACTGAAACAAGCCGGTGGTATCCCGGGCGAAAACATGACCATGGAGAATAAAGAAACGACTCATGTAGCGGGCAGCAAACTGGATATTTCGGTCAACTGGCAAGGGGCAGCAAAAGCGTATTCATTCGATGAGGTGATTGTCGACAATAACGGTAAAAAACTGGACATGCGCTTTGGCGGTAATTTAGCCGCCGCAGAAGAGAAGAAAACGGGCTGCCTGGTATGTCTGGATAGCTGCCCGGTCGGCATCGTCAGCAATGCAACATACACTTATGGTGCGGTGGAAAAACGTGGTGAAGTGCAATTCAAAGGCAATGCCTCGGTTCTCCCGGCAGATAACACGCTGGCTACGGTTACCTTTAAAATCACCGAATAAAGCCACGATAAAGGATGATGAAGATGCAATCGCGTAAAATCTGGTACTACCGTATAACCCTCATCATCCTGTTGTTCGCTATGCTGCTGGCATGGGCACTGCTTCCCGGCGTCCATCAGTTTATCAATCGCAGCGTTGCGGCGTTTGCCGCCGTGGACCAACAGGGTATAGAACGCTTTATTCAGTCTTACGGCGCACTGGCAGCAGTTGTCTCGTTCATGTTGATGATTTTACAGGCCATTGCTGCACCGCTGCCTGCATTTTTGATCACCTTTGCCAATGCCTCGCTGTTCGGTGCGTTCTGGGGTGGCTTGCTGTCGTGGACCAGTTCTATGGCGGGCGCGGCGCTATGCTTTTTTATTGCCAGAGTGATGGGCCGCGAAGTGGTGGAAAAATTAACCGGTAAAACCGTGCTTGACAGTATGGACGGCTTTTTCACTCGCTACGGCAAACACACTATCCTGGTATGCCGGTTATTGCCTTTTGTCCCTTTCGATCCAATCAGCTATGCTGCCGGTTTGACGTCAATACGTTTTCGCTCGTTTTTTATCGCCACCGGGCTTGGTCAGTTACCGGCGACTATTGTTTATTCCTGGGCGGGCAGTATGTTAACGGGCGGTACCTTCTGGTTTGTCACCGGACTGTTTATTCTGTTTGCCCTGACCGTGGTGATTTTTATGGCGAAAAAAATATGGCTTGAACGCCAGAAGAGGAATGCCTGATGGGTTTACCACCGCTTAGCAAAATTCCTTTAAGTTTACGTCCGCAGGCGTGGCTGCATCGTCGCCATTACGGCGAGGTGCTAAGTCCAATTCGCTGGTGGGGACGGATCCCGTTTATCTTTTATCTGGTGTCGATGTTTGTCGGTTGGCTGGAGCGTAAACGCTCACCGCTCGATCCGGTAGTGCGATCGCTTGTCAGCGCGCGCATTGCGCAAATGTGCCTGTGTGAGTTTTGCGTGGATATCACCAGTATGAAAGTCGCCGAGCGCACTGGCAGCACCGATAAACTGCTGGCAGTGGCTGACTGGCGGCAAAGCCCGCTCTTTAGCGATGAAGAACGGCTGGCGCTGGAGTACGCCGAAGCCGCAAGCGTAACGCCGCCAACAGTCGATGCAGCCCTGCGTACCCGACTGGCTACGCATTTTGACGCCCAGGCGCTCACCGAACTGACGGCATTGATCGGCCTGCAAAATCTGTCAGCCCGTTTTAATTCTGCCATGGACATTCCCGCTCAGGGGCTGTGCCGTATTCCTGAAAAACGTTCTTAAGGAGAGATGATGCGCCATTGTGGGTGGTTGCTGGGATTGTTATCGCTGTTTTCTCTGGCAACACATGCCAGTGACTGGCAGGAAGTTAAAAATGAGGCCAAAGGGCAAACCGTCTGGTTTAACGCCTGGGGCGGCGATACCGCAATTAACCGCTATCTCGACTGGGTTAGCGGCGAGATGAAAACCCATTATGATATAAACCTGAAGATTGTCCGCCTGGCGGATGCCGCAGACGCGGTGAAGCGCATTCAGACCGAAGCCGCAGCCGGGCGCGAGACAGGCGGTTCGGTGGATCTGCTCTGGGTGAACGGCGAAAACTTCCGCACCTTAAAAGAGGCCAATTTACTGCAAACCGGCTGGGCTGAGACTCTGCCAAACTGGCGTTATGTCGATACACAACTGCCGGTACGGGAAGATTTTTCTGTACCTGTCGAAGGCGCAGAATCGCCGTGGGGCGGCGCACAACTGACGTTTATCGCCCGCCGCGATGTTACGCCACTGCCACCACAAACACCGCAAGCCTTACTGGAATTCGCTAAAGCCAATCCTGGCACGGTTACCTATCCGCGCCCGCCAGACTTTACTGGCACCGCATTTCTTGAACAGTTACTGATTATGCTGACGCCAGATCCCGCAGCATTAAAAGAAGCGCCGAACGATGCGACTTTCGCCCGTATCACTGCGCCCTTGTGGCAATATCTTGATGCGCTGCATCCGTATCTATGGCGCGAAGGAAAGGATTTCCCACCTTCGCCCGCGCGGATGGATGCTCTGCTGAAAACTGGCACATTGCGCCTGTCGCTGACCTTTAATCCTGCACATGCCCAGCAAAAAATCGCCAGTGGCGATTTGCCGGCAAGCAGTTACAGTTTTGGCTTTCGCGAGGGGATGATTGGCAACGTGCATTTCGTCACCGTTCCTGCCAACGCGAATGCCAGTGCTGCGGCGAAGGTGGTTGCCAATTTCCTGCTCTCACCTGATGCACAGCTACGTAAAGCAGACCCTGCTGTCTGGGGCGATCCATCGGTTCTCGATCCACAAAAACTGCCTGACGGGCAGCGCGAAATATTGCAATCAAGAATGCCGCAGGATCTGCCGCCGGTACTGGCTGAACCGCACGCAGGTTGGGTAAATGCGCTGGAACAAGAATGGCTACACCGTTACGGTACGCATTAATCTTGTTGCTGTGGGCGATGGTGGCGGTGATTTATGCACCGCTGATCCCGGCGGCGTTCACGCTGATATCGCCTGCTTTGTCGTTGGCACACTGGCAGGCGTTATTTGCCGATCCGCAGCTACCGCAGGCATTACTGGCGACGCTGGTGTCAACAACCATCGCGGCGCTCGGCGCATTGACGATTGCCCTGCTGGTAGTTATGGCGCTGTGGCCTGGGCCGAAATGGCAGCGTATGTGCGCCCGTCTGCCGTGGCTGCTCGCCATTCCCCATGTGGCTTTTGCCACCAGCGCCCTGTTGCTGTTTGCTGAAGGTGGCCTGGTTTATCAGGTTTTTCCTTTTCTCACTCCGCCGATGGATAAATTGGGTATTGGGCTGGGCCTTACCCTGGCGGTGAAAGAAAGCGCATTTCTGCTGTGGATCTTAGCGGCAGTATTGAGCGAGAAACGGCTGTTGCAGCAGGTTATTGTACTGGATTCGCTGGGCTACAGCCGCTGGCAATGTCTGAACTGGTTGTTGTTGCCCTCCGTCGCGCCTGCACTGGCAATGGCGATGCTGGCTATTGTGGCATGGTCGTTGTCGGTCGTGGATGTGGCAATTATTCTCGGGCCGGGTAATCCACCGACGCTGGCGGTAATTAGCTGGCAGTGGCTAACCCAGGGTGGCATTGACCAACAGACAAAAGGCGCGCTTGCCAGTCTGCTGCTGATGCTGTTACTCGCCGCCTACGTTTTGCTTGGTTATCTGTTATGGCGCGCCTGGCGACGCACGATCCCCCAGGAAGATGGCGTTCGTAAGCACGCCACTCCTTTATTACCCGGTAATACACTGGCGATTTTTTTACCCTTAACCGGTGTGCTCTGTGTGGCTCTGCTGGCGATCCTCGCGGATCAGTCGACGATCAATAGTGAAGCGCTCATCAACAGCCTGACGATGGGACTTACCGCGACGTTTCTCGCTTTAATCCTGTTACTGGCCTGGCTGGAATGGGGATCACTACGGAGGCAATTCTGGCTATGGTTGCCCATATTGTTACCCGCTCTGCCGCTGGTGGCGGGCCAGTACATGCTGGCGCTATGGCTGAACATAGATGGGAGCTGGACAGCGGTGGTCTGGGGGCATCTGCTGTGGGTAATGCCGTGGATGCTGTTTATCCTGCAACCCGCCTGGCAGCGCATTGATTCACGGTTAATTTTGATTGCGCAAACACTGGGCTGGTCGCGGGCCAAAATCTTCTTTTACGTGAAATGCCCACTCATGTTGCGCCCTGCGCTGATTACCTTCGCGGTGGGATTTTCAGTCAGTATTGCGCAGTATATGCCGACGCTGTGGCTGGGCGCGGGGCGTTTTCCGACACTCACTACCGAAGCGGTGGCGTTAAGTAGCGGCGGCAGTAACGGTATTCTCGCTGCCCAGGCCCTTTGGCAACTGCTATTACCGCTTATTATTTTTGCCCTGACCGCGTTAGTCGCAAAATGGGTAGGTTATGTCAGACAAGGACTCCGCTAATGCTCTGCGTGAAAAATGTTTCGCTACGTTTACCAGAAAGCCGCTTGCTGACAAACGTTAACTTTACGGTGGATAAAGGTGACATTGTCACGTTAATGGGGCCGTCTGGCTGTGGAAAATCTACACTGTTTTCATGGATGATTGGTGCGCTGGCCGGACAGTTTTCTTGTGCAGGTGAGCTATGGCTCAATGAGCAACGGATTGACATGCTACCCACCGCACAGCGTCAGATTGGCATTCTTTTCCAGGATGCACTGTTATTTGACCAGTTCAGCGTCGGGCAAAATTTACTGCTGGCGCTACCGGAGACACTTAAGGGGAATGCCCGACGTAATGCCGTGAATGATGCACTTGAGCGTTCAGGCCTTGACGGAGCTTTCCATCAGGATCCTGCCACTTTGTCTGGTGGTCAGCGAGCGCGCGTTGCTCTGCTACGCGCCCTTCTCGCCCAGCCAAAAGCGTTACTCCTGGATGAGCCGTTCAGCCGTCTTGATGTGGCTCTGCGCGATAATTTTCGCCAGTGGGTGTTCAGCGAAGTTCGCGAACTGGCGATCCCCGTCGTTCAGGTAACGCACGATCTCCAGGATGTTCCTGCTGATAGTTCTGTTCTGGATATGGCGCAGTGGTCAGAAAATTACAACAAACTGCGATAACGCAAAGTTTTTCCCAATGTGTCAGTTCAGAATGGCGCACTCAAAACTACAATGTCGGGATTTTCGATGAAACGTGTTTCTCAAATGACCGCGCTGGCAATGGCTTTAGGGCTGGCTTGCGCTTCTTCGTGGGCCGCTGAACTGGCGAAGCCTCTTACACTTGACCAGCTTCAACAACAAAATGGCAAAGCGATAGATACTCGCCCCAGCGCGTTTTATAACGGCTGGCCACAAACCTTAAATGGCCCTTCTGGTCATGAACCTGCCGCCTTAAACCTCTCTGCTAGCTGGCTCGACAAAATGAGCACCGAACAGCTCAACGCGTGGATCAAGCAACATAACCTGAAAACCGACGCTCCGGTGGCGCTGTACGGTAATGACAAAGATGTCGACGCCGTCAAAACGCGACTGCAAAAAGCAGGTTTTACGCATATCTCCATTTTGAGTGACGCGCTAAGCGAACCTTCCCGTCTGCAAAAACTGCCGCACTTTGAGCAGCTGGTTTATCCGCAATGGCTGCATGACCTGCAACAAGGAAAAGACGTTACAGCGAAACCTGCCGGTGACTGGAAAGTCATTGAAGCAGCCTGGGGCGCACCGAAACTTTATCTTATCAGCCATATTCCTGGCGCGGATTACATTGACACCAACGAAGTGGAAAGCGAACCGCTATGGAATAAAGTCTCTGATGAGCAACTGAAAGCGATGCTGGCAAAGCATGGCATTCGTCATGACACCACGGTGATTCTATATGGTCGCGATGTATACGCAGCAGCGCGTGTAGCACAGATTATGCTCTATGCAGGGGTGAAAGATGTGCGCCTGCTGGACGGCGGCTGGCAAACCTGGTCCGACGCGGGACTGCCTGTTGAGCGCGGAACACCACCGAAAGTGAAAGCTGAACCGGATTTCGGCGTGAAGATCCCGGCGCAACCGCAGTTGATGCTTGATATGGAACAGGCCCGTGGGCTGCTGCATCGCCAGGATGCATCGCTGGTGAGCATTCGTTCGTGGCCAGAATTTATCGGTACGACCAGTGGTTACAGCTATATTAAGCCAAAAGGTGAAATAGCCGGAGCCCGTTGGGGACACGCTGGTAGCGACTCGACGCATATGGAGGATTTCCATAACCCGGATGGCACCATGCGTAGCGCCGATGATATTGCCGCTATGTGGAAAGCATGGAATATCAAACCAGATCAGCAAGTTTCATTCTACTGCGGCACCGGCTGGCGCGCGTCCGAAACCTTTATGTACGCACGAGCAATGGGCTGGAATAACGTCTCCGTTTACGACGGCGGCTGGTACGAATGGAGCAGCGATCCGAAAAATCCCGTAGCAACCGGTGAGCGCGGCCCGGACAGCAGCAAATAACATTGCAATTACTGGCGCTGGAGCGACTTCAGCGTCAGATACCCACTCCACACCCGCGTAAAGGTCGTCATCCAGCACAACGCACCAAATACCCACGCAAACCACGGAAAATAAGCTGGCAAGAGGCAACTCAGAACAAACAGCAAAATCGTCTCGCTGCCTTCGGTTAACCCGCCCAGATAATAAAACGATTTATGCGCATAACCGGGATTATCAATCTGATGTTTCGCCGCCAGCGCAGCAAAAGCGAGAAAACTGCTTCCCGTGCCAATAAACGCAAACAGCAGCCAGCCGCCCGCCAGCGCGTTTTGCTCCGGTGCGGCGAGGATAAACCCAAAAGGCACCAGTGCGTAAAAAAGAAAATCGAGAGAAATATCGAGAAAGCCACCCGCGTCGGTAAGTCCTCTTCGCCGCGCCAACGCGCCGTCCAGACCATCAAGCAGCCTGTTCAACAAAATGACGATTAGCGCCGCCAGATACCAGCCCAGCGCCAGAAACGGCAGTGCCAGCACGCCGATGGCAAATCCCACTAATGTTAAACCATCTGGCGTAATGCCGGGTTTATCCAGCACCTTCACACACTGATGCAACAAAGGTTTAATTCGGGGATGAAGATGGCGGTCTAACACAGGCACTCCTTAAATATAAAGCCTTTCTGATTGAGCAACAGTGCGGATATTATGGCATTTTTCGCTTATCTGCCCGTGTGTAATTTATGAATATGATTGAAGTTGTTGCCGCCATCATCGAACGTGATGGCAAAATTTTACTCGCTCAACGCCCCGCCCATAGCGATCAGGCGGGATTATGGGAGTTTGCCGGTGGTAAAGTCGAGCCGGATGAAAGCCAGCGGCAGGCGCTGGTGCGTGAGTTACGCGAAGAATTGGGCATCGAAGCAACTGTGGGTGAGTATGTTGCCAGCCATCAGCGAGAAGTGTCGGGGCGGATTATCCATCTTCATGCCTGGCACGTACCCCACTTCCACGGGACGTTACAGGCACATGAACATCAGGCGCTGGTCTGGTGCTCACCTGAAGAGGCTCTGCAATATCCGCTGGCCCCTGCTGACATTCCACTATTAAAGGCGTTTATGGCTTTACGCGCCGCCAGACCAGCGGATTAGTGCTAAGAGTTTTGTCATCCCGCTGGCATTGCAGCAGTATTCCTTCGGCTTTAATTACCGCCCCTTCAGAATAGTTTTGATCCTGATAGACGCAGCACTGATTACAGGGCTGCGCTGACTGCCCGCCTGAACTGAATACTTCAGGCGGTACGTTTACCTCCACGTCCGGACGATAATGCGGGTTAGCCAGTGCAATGAATGGAAATGCCAATGCTAGGGCGAACAATGCTCGACTCACAGGGAACTCCTTAACGTTTTTGTCTCTGCTACTGATAACGGTAGCCTGGCGGCAAAACTTTAGCGTCTGAGTTATCGCTTTTGGTTATGAGATTTCTCCCGTTATTAATTTGCTTTCGTGAGTCATTTTTTTCTTGCTTACCGTCACATTCTTGATGGTATAGTCGAAAACTGCAAAAGCACATGACATAAACAACATAAGCATAATCGTATTAATATATAAGGGTTTTATATCTATGGATCAGACATATTCTCTGGAGTCATTCCTCAACCATGTCCAAAAGCGCGACCCGAATCAAACCGAGTTCGCGCAAGCCGTTCGTGAAGTAATGACCACACTCTGGCCTTTTCTTGAACAAAATCCAAAATATCGCCAAATGTCATTACTGGAGCGCTTGGTTGAGCCGGAGCGCGTGATCCAGTTTCGCGTGGTATGGGTTGACGATCGCAACCAGGTGCAGGTCAACCGTGCATGGCGCGTGCAGTTCAGCTCCGCCATCGGCCCGTACAAAGGTGGTATCCGCTTCCATCCGTCGGTAAACCTCTCCATTCTCAAATTCCTCGGCTTTGAACAAACCTTCAAAAATGCCCTGACAACTCTGCCGATGGGCGGTGGTAAAGGCGGCAGCGATTTCGACCCGAAAGGGAAAAGCGAAGGCGAAGTGATGCGGTTCTGCCAGGCGCTAATGACTGAACTGTATCGCCACCTGGGCGCAGATACCGACGTTCCGGCGGGCGATATCGGCGTTGGTGGTCGTGAAGTCGGCTTTATGGCGGGGATGATGAAAAAGCTCTCCAACAATACCGCCTGCGTCTTCACCGGTAAGGGGCTTTCTTTTGGCGGCAGTCTTATTCGCCCGGAAGCAACCGGCTACGGTCTGGTTTATTTCACAGAAGCAATGCTAAAACGCCACGGTATGGGTTTTGAAGGGATGCGCGTTTCCGTTTCTGGCTCCGGCAACGTCGCTCAGTACGCTATCGAAAAAGCGATGGAATTTGGTGCTCGTGTGATCACTGCGTCAGACTCCAGTGGCACTGTCGTTGATGAAAGCGGATTCACGAAAGAGAAACTGGCGCGTCTTATCGAAATCAAAGCCAGCCGCGATGGTCGTGTGGCAGATTACGCCAAAGAATTTGGTCTGGTCTATCTCGAAGGCCAACAGCCGTGGTCTGTACCAGTTGATATCGCCCTGCCTTGCGCCACCCAGAACGAACTGGATGTTGACGCCGCGCATCAGCTTATCGCCAATGGCGTTAAAGCCGTCGCCGAAGGGGCGAATATGCCGACCACCATCGAAGCGACTGAACTGTTCCAGCAGGCAGGCGTACTGTTTGCACCGGGTAAAGCGGCTAATGCTGGCGGTGTAGCAACATCGGGCCTGGAAATGGCGCAAAACGCTGCGCGCCTGGGCTGGAAAGCCGAGAAAGTTGACGCACGTTTGCATCACATCATGCTGGATATCCACCATGCCTGTGTTGAGCATGGTGGTGAAGGTGAGCAAACCAACTACGTGCAGGGCGCGAACATTGCCGGTTTTGTGAAGGTTGCCGATGCGATGCTGGCGCAGGGTGTGATTTAAGTCATTAGCGCCGTTTCAGGCGTTTATGCCAGATGCGGCGTGAACGCCTTATCTGGCCTACGAAAACTGACTGCATCAGAGCATTACATTATCACTCCACTGCCCGCCTCTGCTGATGGCGGGCTTTTTTTCGCTGCTCGCTTACGGGGTGAAGTCTTTTTATTTCCTTCTCCGCCATCTGGAGCCACTATGCCGCGAAACTGCCGCACCGGCGTACGTTTGGCCTGATCAATCAACTGATACAGCGTCCCCACCAACGGTTGCATAAAGTCCTGATAGCGGCACTGCTTTTCGCTGATTTGCGTCAGCACCGATTCCCAGTGCGCGGTCATGTCCGGTCGCGTCGCCATCTCTGGCAGCGAATGGAATAATGCTTTTCCGGCGTCGGTGGAGTGGATATAGCGTCCTTTTTTGGTCAGGAAGCCTCGCTTGAACAGCAGTTCAATAATCCCGGCGCGAGTCGCTTCTGTCCCCAGACCATCGGTGGCACGAAGGATCTTTTTCAGATCTTTGTCCTGCACAAAGCGCGCGATCCCGGTCATCGCCGAAAGCAGTGTTGCATCGGTAAAATGGCGCGGCGGCTGGGTTTGCCGCTCTACCACTTCACCTTTTTCACACAGCAACTCATCGCCTTTCGCCACCACAGGCAGTGGCGTGCCGTCGTTTTCTTCATCGCGCTCTTTGCTGCCTAACAGCGTGCGCCAGCCTGCTTCAGCTAGAAAACGGGCTTTAGCGACAAATTTGCCTTTGGCTATTTCCAGTTCGATAACACACTTGCGGAACACCGCGTCCGGACAGAACTGCATCAAATACTGACGAGCAATCAGGTTATAGACCTTCGCCTCGTTTTCCGTCAGGTTGATGGCAGAACTCCTCGCGGTCGGGATGATGGCGTGGTGCGCATCGACCTTTTTGTCATCCCAACAGCGGTTGCGTATATCTGGATCTACCACTGGTTGCGGCAACAGATCCGGCGCATGGACGCCGATAGCATTCATCACCGCGTGGCGTCCGGCAAAATGTTCTTCTGGCAAATAGCGACAATCGGAACGCGGATAAGTGATTAGCTTGTGCGTTTCGTACAGCTTCTGGCAAATATCAAGCACATTCTGCGCGCTCAGACCAAAGCGTTTTGCCGCTTCAATCTGCAACGCCGAAAGCGAAAACGGCAGCGGCGCGGATTCTGATTCCCGTTTATCGTTATAGCTGGTGACAATAGCCGGTTGACCACTAATGCGGTTAACTACATGCTCCGCCAGCGGACGATGTAACAAGCGCCCTTCTTCATCCTGGTACGGTTCACACGCTTCGCTCGGTTGCCAGATAGCGGTAAACCGCTCATCGGCAGGTGTCACGATATGCGCTTTGACTTCAAAGAAGTCTTTAGCCACGAAGTTTTCAATTTCTTCATCGCGGCGCACCACCAGCCCGAGCACGGGCGTCTGCACGCGTCCCACGGAAAGCACGCCCTGATAACCCGCATTACGACCGAGAATGGTGTACGCGCGGGTCATATTGATGCCGTATAACCAGTCGGCTCGTGCTCGCGCCAGCGCAGAAACGCACAGTGGTACAAACTCGCTATTGGAGCGAAGACGATCGATCGCCCGCTCAACCGCCTGCGGGTTCAGGTCGTTTATCAAACAACGCTGTACCTGCTGGCGCTTTTCCGGTGCCAGTTGCAGGTAGTCCAGCACTTCATCCACCAGCAATTGTCCTTCGCGATCCGGGTCCCCGGCGTGAACGATTTCGCTGGCTTCATGCAGGAAGCGTTTGATCACATTAAGTTGTTTGGTCACGGAGGGTCGTGGCTGTAATTGCCACTTTTCCGGGACAATGGGGAGATCGGCCAGGTTCCAGCGCGCATAGCGACTGTCGTAGGCGTCTGGCTGCGCCTGCTCAAGCAGGTGACCGATACACCAGGTCACCACCTGGCCATTACCGCACTCGATAAAGCCATCGCCTTTCCGGTGCGGTTTGGGCAGGACATCAGCAATGGCGCGCGCCAGACTCGGTTTTTCGGCAATAAACAACCGCATTGAATTAACGGATCTCAACCATGGCACGACCGCCGCGCGCTGGCACCAGTTCGCCAATCGCCGTCAGTTCAATGCCAAACTCGGCGGCTGTAGCTTTGACCTCATTTTCTGCTTCCGGCATGACCGCCAGCAGCAGACCGCCAGAAGTTTGCGGATCGCACAGCAGATCGCGCACTTCACGCGGCATTTCACCCATCAGATGCCCATAGCTGGCAAAGTTACGTTCGGTGCCGCCAGGCACTGCGCCCAACTTAATGTACTCTTCAACCCCCGGCAGTTTCGGGATCGCTTCATAGTCGACTCGCGCCTGCACACCAGCACCCTGACACATTTCGCTCAAATGCCCCAGCAGACCAAAACCAGTCACGTCAGTCATCGCTTTTACGCCTTCGATGTTGGCAAAGGACGCGCCTGCAATATTCATCCGGCACATCACTTCCGTCGCTAGTCCCTGATGTTCTGGTTTCAGCAGTGATTTTTTCTCAGCCGTAGTAAGAACGCCAATTCCCAGCGGTTTCGTCAGGAACAGTTTGCATCCGGCTTGTGCAGTACTGTTTTTCTTCACCCGCTCGGTCGGTACGATCCCCGTTACCGCCAGACCAAAAATCGGCTCCGGCGCATCGATGGAGTGACCGCCAGCCAGCGCAATACCCGCCTGACGGCATGCATAGCGTCCACCTTCGGTTACTTCGCGGGCAATTTCAGGGGAAAGTTTGTTAATAGGCCAGCCGAGGATCGCAATCGCCATAATCGGTTTGCCACCCATCGCGAAGATATCGCTGATGGCGTTAGTCGCCGCAATGCGGCCAAAATCGAAAGGATTATCAACGATCGGCATAAAGAAGTCGGTGGTACTGATAACGCTGGTGCCATTGCCCAGATCGTACACCGCCGCATCGTCGCGGGTTTCATTACCCACAAGCAAATTCGGATCAACAAACTTCGCCTGCTCACTGTGCAGGATGGTTTCCAACACTTTTGGGGAAATTTTACAGCCGCAACCTGCACCGTGGCTGTATTGGGTCAAACGAATCGAGTTCTCGCTCATGGACATCTCCTGTCAATGCAATCCGGGTATGGTAACCCTCATTCCATGAAGTGATAAGTGAGAGTGTCTGAATTCCTGCGCCTTTGCTCACAATCCAGACAGTTTCGCGACAATTATCAGAAATAAGTCACAAACGGCGTCGGGTCCGGAACGTTTATCGATGTAGATGCTTTCAACTGCGGCGTACCAAGGTAGAGAAAACCGACAATTTTATCCTGCTCACGGCAACCGAATGCTTCACGCACTACCGGACTTTCAGTTAATGCGCCACTGCGCCAGATGCCGCCAAACCCCTGGGCAACTGCTGCCATTTGCATCGCCATGACCGCACATCCCGCAGACATTTCCTGTTCCCAGCGCGGGACTTTATGATTTTCTTCGCATTTTGCCACCACCGTTATGATGAGCGGTGCGCGGAACGGCGCATTACGCGCTTTGTCGATAGCTTTGTCATCACTACCGGCAGCAATCGCCCCCTGTTCCAATAATGCGCTGAAACGCTCGCGTCCTTCCCCTTCAATCACAAAAAAATGCCACGGTTGCATGGACTTATGGTCCGGGGCACGCATACCCGCTCGCAGTATGTTTTGCAGTTGTTCACCCGTTGGCGCAGGTTCAGCCAGGCGGGAGGCGCTACGGCGATTGATCAATAGTTCGAGTGCATCCATTTGATTAACTCCTGTCATGATATTTATTCACAAAATTAACACGAGAGTGGATTTTGTTACAGCACAGTCCGCAATTCCTGCTGACAAGTGCCGGTTGGGTCATTACGATAACCACATCTATTGCGCCTGTGACAGGTGTGACCTTAAGTTGGGAGAATACATGCGAACCCTTTGGCGATTTATTGCCGGATTTTTTAAATGGACGTGGCGTCTGCTGAATTTCGTCCGTGAAATGGTACTTAACCTGTTCTTTATTTTTCTCGTACTGGTTGGTGTGGGGATCTGGATGCAGGTCAGTGGCGGTGATTCGAAAGAAACGGCCAGTCGTGGCGCGCTGCTGCTGGACATATCTGGTGTAATCGTCGATAAACCCGACAGTTCTCAGCGGTTTAGTAAGCTAAGCCGCCAGCTGCTTGGTGCCAGTTCCGATCGTCTGCAGGAAAACTCACTGTTTGATATCGTCAACACCATTCGCCAGGCGAAGGACGACCGCAATATCACCGGTATCGTGATGGATCTGAAAAACTTCGCAGGCGGCGACCAGCCGTCTATGCAGTACATCGGCAAAGCCCTGAAAGAGTTTCGTGACAGCGGGAAACCAGTTTATGCCATAGGCGAGAACTACAGCCAGGGGCAATATTATCTCGCCAGTTTCGCCAACAAAATTTGGCTATCTCCACAAGGCGTGGTGGATCTGCACGGTTTTGCTACCAACGGTCTGTACTACAAATCGTTACTGGATAAGCTGAAAGTCTCCACCCATGTGTTCCGCGTGGGTACGTATAAATCTGCCGTTGAACCGTTTATTCGTGATGATATGTCACCGGCAGCCCGCGAAGCTGACAGCCGCTGGATCGGTGAGCTGTGGCAAAACTATCTGAATACTGTTGCCGCTAACCGGCAGATCCCTGCTCAGCAGGTATTCCCTGGTGCGCAAGGGTTGCTTGAGAGTTTAACCAAAACAGGTGGCGATACCGCGAAATATGCGCTGGAAAACAAGCTGGTCGATGCACTGGCATCAAGTGCCGAAATCGAAAAAGCTCTGACCAAAGAGTTCGGCTGGAGTAAGACTGATAAAAATTATCGCGCCATCAGTTATTACGATTACGCATTGAAAACGCCGGCAGATACCGGTGACAGCATCGGTGTCGTCTTCGCGAATGGCGCAATTATGGATGGCGAGGAAACTCAGGGGAATGTCGGCGGAGATACCACTGCGGCACAAATCCGCGACGCTCGCCTTGACCCGAAAGTGAAAGCGATTGTTCTGCGCGTTAATAGCCCAGGCGGCAGCGTTACCGCGTCCGAAGTGATTCGCGCTGAACTGGCAGCAGCCAGGGCAGCGGGTAAGCCTGTGGTTGTATCGATGGGCGGCATGGCGGCATCTGGTGGTTACTGGATTTCCACGCCAGCTAATTACATTGTGGCTAACCCCAGCACCCTGACCGGTTCTATCGGTATCTTCGGCGTGATCACTACCGTAGAAAATAGTTTGGATTCGATTGGTGTTCATACCGATGGCGTCTCAACTTCACCACTGGCGGATGTTTCTATCACCAAGGCACTGCCGCCGGAAGCGCAGCAGATGATGCAGTTAAGCATTGAGAATGGCTATAAACGCTTTATCACGCTGGTTGCTGATGCGCGTCATTCGACGCCGGAGCAGATTGATAAAATCGCCCAGGGCCACGTCTGGACCGGTCAGGATGCAAAAGCTAACGGGCTGGTCGATAGTCTCGGAGATTTCGATGATGCGGTTGCCAAAGCAGCAGAGCTGGCAAAAGTGAAACAGTGGCATCTGGAATACTACGTTGATGAACCGACCTTCTTCGACAAAGTGATGGACAATATGTCTGGTTCTGTCCGGGCAATGTTGCCAGATGCGTTCCAGGCCATGTTACCTGCACCGCTGGCCTCGGTAGCCTCTACCGT
Source organism: Escherichia sp. HH41S (assembly GCF_009820115.1). NCBI lineage: Bacteria > Pseudomonadati > Pseudomonadota > Gammaproteobacteria > Enterobacterales > Enterobacteriaceae > Escherichia > Escherichia sp. HH41S. The sequence goes on along the minus strand of NZ_VNXE01000119.1, from coordinate 99,605 downwards.
TAAAAGTGAAAGCGACAAGCTGGCAGCGTTTAACGACCCACAAAACCGTTATGCGTTTTGCCTGACCTGCGCCAACGTGCGTTAAATCCTGCAAAAATGTGGCCGATATGCTGTCGGCCACACTCCTGAATCGGACTGTCTTTCACTCCCTCTCTCCACTACATTCCCTTGCTCATTTAGCATCTGATATGGAGTCATCAGTGAATAAGGCCCCCTCTTTAATTGCCGCTATCGTCCTCGGACTGGGGATTAGCGCCTGTGGTTATTTTGTTGGCGATGGTGTTAAACATTTAAAAACCAATAACCGTTATGTAAATGTGCGTGGGCTTTCTGAAAAAGAAGTTCGCGCAGATACGGCAGAATTAACAATTGCGATTAACTTTAAGGGTAATATTCCCGGCGAACTGTTCCCGAAACTGGAAGACGCGCAGAAAAAAATTGTTGCCGAACTCAATGCTCAGGGGATTAACGAGAAAGAGATAACCCTGGGCCAATGGACAAGCAAGCGAACAGATTCCTTTTATCTGAAAGATGATCCCACAATGCCACGCTATAACGCAGACGGGTCAGTGACGATAAAAACCCATAATGTTGCTGCTGTCGAAAAAGTCGTCGCGAAATTAAACGAACTGCAAGTTGCTACGGAGGGCGCTATCGCTGAGAGCAAAGTCGCCTATCGCTTTAATGGTATTGGCGCACTGCGCGCTGAGATGATTGCCGCCGCCACCAAAGATGCACGCAACGCAGCATTACAATTTGCAACGGACTCAGGTAGCCAGGTGGGGTCAATTAGCGATGCCTCACAAGGCGTGTTCCAGATCTTCGCCAGTGGCAGTGATGAAGATGATCCTACGGCGATTAATAAAACGGTACGCGTAGTCACCACCGTAACCTATGCGTTGCAGGATTAACCACTTTTCTCCGGCGGGACACTAATCCCTCCGTTCTGCCGGACTTTTCTCATATCCACAGAGTATCCAGGTGCGCTCGCTGCCCCTCACGTATATACTTTTGCTCTTTCGATATCATTCATATCAATATCATGCAAAAGAAATCAATTTACGTCGCCTACACGGGCGGGACCATCGGGATGCAGCGTTCCGAGCAGGGTTATATTCCGGTGTCAGGTCATCTACAACGCCAACTGGCGCTGATGCCGGAATTCCATCGCCCGGAGATGCCAGATTTCACCATTCATGAATATACGCCGCTGATGGACTCTTCAGATATGACGCCAGAAGACTGGCAGCATATTGCTGAAGATATTAAAGCGCATTATGACGACTATGATGGTTTTGTCATTCTGCACGGCACCGACACGATGGCGTATACCGCCTCTGCGCTGTCGTTCATGCTCGAGAATCTCGGTAAACCGGTCATTGTGACAGGGTCACAAATCCCGCTGGCTGAGTTACGCTCTGACGGACAAATTAATCTGCTGAATGCGTTGTACGTTGCGGCGAATTATCCTATCAACGAAGTAACTCTCTTTTTTAATAATCGACTTTATCGTGGCAACCGTACCACCAAAGCCCATGCCGATGGTTTTGATGCGTTTGCCTCTCCAAACCTTCCTCCGTTACTGGAAGCAGGTATCCATATTCGTCGTTTGAATACGCCACCCGCCCCGCACGGTGAAGGGGAATTGATCGTTCATCCAATCACCCCACAACCGATTGGCGTAGTGACGATTTATCCAGGGATTTCTGCTGACGTCGTGCGCAATTTTCTGCGCCAACCGGTGAAGGCATTGATTCTGCGCTCATATGGCGTGGGTAATGCGCCACAAAACAAAGCCTTCCTGCAAGAATTACAAGAAGCCAGCGATCGCGGAATTGTGGTAGTCAACCTGACACAATGTATGTCCGGCAAAGTGAACATGGGGGGTTATGCCACCGGTAACGCCCTCGCCCATGCCGGCGTTATTGGCGGTGCAGATATGACTGTAGAAGCCACGCTAACCAAACTGCATTACCTGCTTAGCCAGGAACTGGATACTGAAACCATTCGCAAGGCCATGAGCCAAAACCTGCGCGGCGAACTGACGCCGGATGATTAAGGAGACTGCAATGCCCCCTCGCGCCCTGTTACTGGTCGATTTACAAAATGATTTCTGTGCTGGTGGCGCGCTCGCCGTGCCGGAAGGTGACAGTACGGTGGATGTCGCTAACCGCCTGATTGACTGGTGCCAGTCGCGCGGTGAAGCGGTTATCGCCAGTCAAGACTGGCACCCGGCGAATCACGGCAGTTTTGCCAGTCAGCACGGTGTAGAGCCTTATACGCCAGGCCAACTCGACGGTTTGCCACAAACCTTCTGGCCAGATCACTGTGTGCAGAACAGTGAAGGCGCACAATTACATCCGTTACTGAACCAAAAAGCGATCGCAGCGGTGTTCCATAAAGGCGAAAATCCTTTAGTTGACAGTTACAGTGCCTTTTTTGATAACGGCCGTCGGCAGAAAACCACGCTCGATGACTGGTTACGCGATCATGAAATCGATGAATTGATCATTATGGGCCTGGCTACTGACTATTGCGTGAAGTTTACCGTGCTGGACGCGTTACAGTTAGGTTATAAGGTTAATGTGATTACCGATGGTTGTCGTGGCGTGAATATCCAGCCACAGGACAGTGCGCACGCGTTTATGGAGATGTCAGCAGCTGGGGCAACGCTATATACGCTGGCAGACTGGGAAGAGACGCAGGAGTAATATTAGTTGGATTCATCTCTGGCCTACATTTCCTCAATGACATTGTAGGCCAGATAATACTTGTCAGTGTTGCATTTAACCTACTTGCAGCTAAAACACGACGTCCGAACAAGTCTATTTGCCCTCCCTTAATAACAGGCTTAAATACTAGACAACTCATTCACTTAAACATGGCAATAGGCTTTGCTGAGATACCAAAATCTTCTTTTAACTGTTGTTTGCTCTTCATAACCATCTGACCATTTGTGTCAATTGTCATATGCTGAGCTTCGGTATTATGGCGGGCTTGCCAAAGCATCACCAATTGCAGGCAGTTCTCTTTTTGTTCCTCGGTCAGCGCAACACCATCGGGCCATTTTCCCAGTTCAACAGCAGTCGACAAACGCTGGTATACCTCAGGCGTCATGCTGTTGATAATGTCATCAAGATTCATAATTTTTCCGCTCCTGTGGAATAAGTTGCTGAATCGTTTTTTCAACCGTTGATTTCTTCGCCGTTTTCGCCATCGGTAAAGCGTAAAGAGGCTGAGTTAACACAATAACGTTCACCCGTTGGCTGCGGCCCGTCGGGGAAGACATGCCCCAGATGGGCATCACAGTTACCGCAACGAATTTCTATGCGCTGCATTCCATGTGACAAGTCTTTGATATAACGAATGGATTCTTCACTCACCGGTTCGTAGAAACTGGGCCAGCCACAGCCGGAATCATACTTGGTTTGGGAATGAAACAGCGGGGCATCGCAGATCAAACAGTGATATACGCCGTCACGCTTGTTATGCAGTAAACGACCCGTAAATGGCGGCTCTGTCCCATGATTCTGCGTCACGTAGAACTGCATCTCGGACAAATTTTTTTTCAGTTCTTCTGCCGAAGGTTTATTAGCCATTTGCTCACATCTCACTTTAATCGTGCTCACATTACGTGACTGATTCTAACAAAACATTAACACCAACTGGCAAAATTTTGTCCTAAACTTGATCTCGACGAAATGGCTGCACCTAAATCGTGATGAAAATCACATTTTTATCGTAATTGCCCTTTAAAATTCGGGGCGCCGACCCCATGTGGTCTCAAGCCCAAAGGAAGAGTGAGGCGAGTCAGTCGCATAATGCTTAGGCACAGGATTGATTTGTCGCAATGATTGACACGATTCCGCTTGACGCTGCGTAAGGTTTTTGTAATTTTACAGGCAACCTTTTATTCACTAACAAATAGCTGGTGGAATATATGACTATCAAAGTAGGTATCAACGGTTTTGGCCGTATCGGTCGCATTGTTTTCCGTGCTGCTCAGAAACGTTCTGACATCGAGATCGTTGCAATCAACGACCTGTTAGACGCTGATTACATGGCATACATGCTGAAATATGACTCCACTCACGGCCGTTTCGACGGTACCGTTGAAGTGAAAGACGGTCATCTGATCGTTAACGGTAAAAAAATCCGTGTTACCGCTGAACGTGATCCGGCTAACCTGAAATGGGACGAAGTTGGTGTTGACGTTGTCGCTGAAGCAACTGGTCTGTTCCTGACTGACGAAACTGCTCGTAAACACATCACCGCTGGTGCGAAAAAAGTGGTTATGACTGGTCCGTCTAAAGACAACACTCCGATGTTCGTTAAAGGCGCTAACTTCGACAAATATGCTGGTCAGGACATCGTTTCTAACGCTTCCTGCACCACCAACTGCCTGGCTCCGCTGGCTAAAGTTATCAACGATAACTTCGGCATCATCGAAGGTCTGATGACCACCGTTCACGCTACTACCGCTACTCAGAAAACCGTTGACGGCCCGTCTCACAAAGACTGGCGCGGCGGCCGTGGTGCTTCCCAGAACATCATCCCGTCCTCTACCGGTGCTGCTAAAGCTGTAGGTAAAGTACTGCCAGAACTGAATGGCAAACTGACTGGTATGGCGTTCCGCGTTCCGACCCCGAACGTATCCGTAGTTGACCTGACCGTTCGTCTGGAAAAAGCTGCAACTTACGAGCAGATCAAAGCTGCCGTTAAAGCTGCTGCTGAAGGCGAAATGAAAGGCGTTCTGGGCTACACCGAAGATGACGTAGTATCTACCGATTTCAACGGCGAAGTTTGCACTTCCGTGTTCGATGCTAAAGCGGGTATCGCTCTGAACGACAACTTCGTGAAACTGGTATCCTGGTACGACAACGAAACCGGTTACTCCAACAAAGTTCTGGACCTGATCGCTCACATCTCCAAATAAGTTGAGATGACTCTGTGATCTAAAAAGAGCGACTTCGGTCGCTCTTTTTTTTACCTGATAAAATGAAGTTAAAGGACTGCGTCATGATTAAGAAAATTTTTGCCCTTCCGGTCATCGAACAAATCTCCCCTGTCCTCTCCCGTCGTAAACTGGATGAACTGGACCTCATTGTGGTCGATCATCCCCAGGTAAAAGCCTCTTTTGCATTACAGGGCGCACACCTTCTCTCGTGGAAACCTGCGGGTGCAGAAGAAGTTCTGTGGTTGAGTAACAACACACCGTTCAAAAATGGCGTCGCCATTCGCGGTGGCATACCGGTTTGCTGGCCGTGGTTTGGTCCGGCTGCACAACAAGGTCTGCCTGCGCACGGTTTTGCCCGCAACCTGCCGTGGACGCTGAAATCACATCGTGAAGATGCTGATGGTGTAGCGCTGACTTTTGAATTGACACAAAGCGAAGAGACGAAAAAATTCTGGCCGCACGACTTTACGCTGTTAGCGCATTTCCACGTGGGTAAAACCTGTGAAATCGATCTTGAAGCACACGGCGAATTTGAAACTACCTCTGCTCTGCATACCTACTTTAACGTGGGTGATATCGCTAAGGTAAGCGTCAGTGGACTAGGCGATCGCTTCATTGATAAAGTAAATGACGCGAAAGAAGATGTACTGACCGACGGTATTCAGACCTTCCCTGACCGTACCGATCGCGTGTATCTGAATCCGCAAGATTGCAGCGTAATTAATGACGAAGCGCTGAATCGTATTATCGCCGTAGGCCACCAGCATCATCTGAACGTTGTAGGCTGGAACCCAGGACCGGCGCTTTCAGTTAGCATGGGCGATATGCCGGATGATGGCTACAAGACCTTTGTTTGTGTAGAAACGGCATACGCTTCAGAAACGCAAAAAGTCACCAAAGAGAAACCTGCACATCTGGCGCAATCCATTCGCGTTGCGAAACGTTAATTTGCGTTAATATTGTGTGCCGGGTGCGATGCATCCGGCACGTATCAACATCACACCATATCCAACGCAGTTTTTCCTTTTGGTGCCGGATACGCTTTATCCAGCATAACTAATTCCGCTGACGAAAGTTCAACCTCAAGCACAGCCGCATTTTGTTGGACATGTGCGACAGTTGCCGCTTTTGGAATCGCCATCACACCCTGATGGCTGATTACCCACGCCAACAATACTTGTGCCGCACTGATATTGTGAGCATGTGCAATTTCGTTGACTACCGCATTTTTTAACAGTCCATTGCGCAACCGGCCGGCCTGGGCTAATGGACTGTAAGCCATCACCGGCATCTGCTGTTTCTGGCACCAGGGCAGTAGATCGTACTCAATCCCTCGTGAACCGAGATGGTAAAGCACCTGATTAGTGGCACACTGATTTCCCCCCGGCAGCTGCCAGAGTTCCTGCATATCGGCATAATCAAGGTTAGAAACGCCCCAGCGGCGGATTTTTCCCTGGGCGATCAATTTTTCCATCGCTGCGACAGTCTCTTCGAGAGCGAAACTGCCAGACCAGTGTAATAAGTAGAGATCGAGATAATCAGTATTGAGACGGCGTAAACTGGCTTCGCATGCATTTATCGCTTTTTGCCCGCCAGCATTCCACGGATAGACTTTAGAGACGAGAAAGACGTTCTCACGCAGACCGATTAATGCTTCCCCAACCACTTTTTCGGCACCGCCATCGGCATACATTTCGGCGGTATCAATGAGGGTTAAACCGAGTTCAATGCCCGCGCGTAGTGCAGCAACTTCTGTTTTACGCTGACTGGCATCTTCGCCCATATACCATGTTCCCTGCCCTATGGCTGGCAGTAAGACATCGCCACTAAATTGAATCATTTTTTGTTGCATTGTTTCCTCCCAGGTATTGCACCACCGTAATGCAAAACAGGGCGTTACGCCCTGTTTTTATGCACAAAATGCCCTGGAAAGATGCATTATCAGAATTTGTAGGTGATCCCGGTAGAAATCAGGCCAGTCCAGGATTTATCCACCATTGGGCTGTCAGTAACTTCATCAGACAGACGGGTGTAGCGCGCGGTACCGTAAACACTCCAGTCACCGAGGAAGTTGTAGCTGGCACTTAGCTCCAGGTAAGGGCTCCAGCTGTCGTTCGGGTTATAGCCACGCAGACCGCTGCGCGCAGACTCTTTGCGCGATACGCCATAATAGTATTCGTTCTGGTTTTCGCTGTTCCACTGCACACCAATACCCGGAGTCACGGTCAGGCCACCGTTGGTGTAACGATACAACCAGGCCATATCCCAGATGATGCCGTTGCTGTTATCCAGGGTATCGCCAGCCAGGGTGGTACGCAGGTAACCGTACTGGGTAAAGTGAGCATAAGACAGACCAGCCATCATGGTGCTCTTACGGTCATCCAGGTGACGCATTTGGTGATCGCCACTGTCTTTAGCTTTGAAGTAAAGCGGCGACCAGTAAGCGGTAATTGAAAGTTTATCCGTTGCGTCATTCCACAGGTAGTAACCACCACCTAAGCCACGGAACCAGAAGTTATCGCCTTCATAGTTGATTACCGGTACTGGGTAAACATCGGTATCGTAATCTTTATATGGGTGTTCAACGACACCTACGCCTGCGCCCAGGGAAAATTTACCTTCAGCGTGCGCTACGCCTGCAGACGTTGCGATAAGCACTCCAAGTGCCAGAAGTTTGAGTTTGGTCACAATTAATCATTCCTTAAACAAATGTTTAGCGGGCGACAAAGTTTACCCGTCAATACATCGAAACCCAACCTTTTTACGTTTTCATTTTTTAAAGTAACTGTTTAATTTTCCTGACGCAGATGACACCACGCTTACAGCCAAATGAATTACGCGTTACTGGCGACCCTGGTCTTTACATTAATTATGCAAATTTTATGGATGAGTTGTTGATATGCCATTGAAATTAAGAAAGCCGTGCAGGCAAGTTTTCCATTTGCCATCTACGCTTAATTTTGAAGGTGTATCACCGGGCACGTTGTTCTCATCGTCGATAAAATGGCATGAGAGTTGCTGTGTTTTAGCAAGAGACGTCGTTCAGTTTACCTCTTCCGGGAGCCTCTACTATTCATATGAACGGCTCTTAACCTGTGCTAAAAAACGAAAGGACGGCATACCATGAATATATTCGATCACTATCGCCAGCGATATGAAGCTGCCAAGGACGAAGAGTTCACACTGCAGGAGTTTCTTACCACTTGTCGGCAAGATCGCAGTGCTTATGCCAACGCGGCTGAGCGGCTATTGATGGCTATCGGTGAGCCTGTCATGGTCGATACAGCCCAGGAACCCAGACTTTCTCGACTCTTTTCTAACCGGGTCATTGCACGTTACCCGGCCTTTGAAGAGTTTTACGGCATGGAAGACGCGATTGAACAGATTGTCTCTTATCTGAAACACGCGGCTCAGGGGCTGGAGGAGAAGAAACAAATCCTGTATCTGCTGGGGCCTGTGGGTGGGGGTAAATCATCGCTTGCTGAGCGACTGAAATCATTAATGCAGCTCGTGCCGATCTATGTATTAAGCGCTAACGGTGAGCGGAGCCCGGTCAACGATCATCCGTTCTGTCTTTTCAATCCGCAAGAAGATGCGCAGATTCTGGAAAAAGAGTATGGCATTCCTCGACGCTATCTTGGCACCATCATGTCGCCGTGGGCAGCAAAACGCCTGCATGAATTTGGTGGCGATATTACTAAGTTCCGGGTGGTAAAGGTCTGGCCGTCAATTCTGCAACAAATTGCTATCGCCAAAACGGAACCTGGCGATGAGAACAACCAGGACATCTCAGCGCTGGTAGGGAAAGTCGATATCCGTAAACTCGAACACTACGCGCAGAACGATCCGGACGCCTACGGATATTCCGGTGCACTATGCCGCGCCAACCAGGGGATCATGGAGTTTGTCGAGATGTTTAAAGCACCGATTAAAGTGCTGCATCCCCTGTTAACCGCCACTCAGGAAGGTAACTACAACGGGACGGAAGGTATCTCCGCCTTGCCGTTTAACGGGATTATTCTCGCCCATTCGAACGAATCCGAATGGGTCACTTTCCGTAATAACAAGAACAACGAAGCCTTCCTCGATCGTGTTTATATCGTGAAGGTGCCATATTGCTTGCGTATTTCCGAAGAGATCAAAATCTACGAGAAATTGCTTAATCACAGTGAACTGACTCACGCCCCCTGCGCACCTGGCACGCTGGAAACGCTGTCTCGTTTTTCCATTCTTTCGCGTCTGAAAGAGCCGGAAAACTCCAGCATTTATTCGAAGATGCGGGTTTATGATGGCGAAAGTCTGAAAGACACCGATCCGAAAGCCAAGTCGTATCAGGAATATCGTGACTACGCAGGCGTTGATGAAGGGATGAACGGTCTGTCCACGCGTTTTGCGTTTAAGATCCTCTCTCGCGTGTTCAACTTCGACCACGTGGAAGTGGCAGCAAACCCTGTTCATCTGTTCTACGTCCTGGAACAGCAGATCGAGCGCGAGCAGTTCCCTCAGGAGCAGGCTGAGCGTTATCTCGAGTTCCTGAAAGGTTACTTGATTCCGAAATATGCCGAGTTTATCGGTAAAGAGATTCAAACTGCGTATCTTGAATCCTATTCTGAATATGGACAAAACATTTTTGACCGTTATGTCACGTATGCAGATTTCTGGATTCAGGATCAGGAGTATCGCGACCCGGATACCGGGCAGCTGTTTGACCGCGAATCTCTCAACGCTGAGCTGGAGAAAATTGAGAAACCGGCGGGGATCAGTAATCCAAAAGATTTCCGCAACGAGATTGTCAACTTCGTACTGCGCGCCAGAGCGAATAACAGCGGACGCAATCCGAACTGGACCAGCTATGAAAAACTGCGCACGGTTATTGAGAAGAAAATGTTCTCTAATACCGAGGAGCTGTTGCCAGTTATTTCGTTTAACGCCAAAACGTCAACCGACGAGCAGAAGAAACACGACGATTTTGTCGACCGTATGATGGAAAAAGGCTACACCCGTAAACAGGTGCGTTTACTGTGCGAATGGTATTTGCGCGTACGTAAATCGTCTTAACAACCATGGCCCGGTACGCATGCTACCGGGCCTACAACGACAGCGAACCGTGGGCCAGAGAAGCGGCAACACAGGCGTAGCAAACAGTTGGCAAATGTAGTACGGGGGGCATATGACCTGGTTTATTGACCGGCGTCTGAACGGCAAAAACAAAAGCATGGTGAATCGCCAGCGTTTTTTACGCCGTTATAAAGCGCAAATTAAACAGTCGATCTCCGAGGCCATTAATAAGCGTTCGGTGACTGACGTCGACAGCGGCGAGTCCGTATCCATTCCAACGGAAGATATTAGCGAACCGATGTTTCATCAGGGACGTGGCGGCCTGCGCCACCGCGTTCATCCGGGCAATGACCATTTCGTCCAGAATGACCGCATTGAACGCCCCCAGGGCGGCGGCGGTGGTTCCGGCAGTGGTCAGGGCCAGGCCAGCCAGGATGGTGAAGGTCAGGATGAATTTGTCTTTCAGATTTCGAAAGATGAGTATCTTGATCTGCTCTTTGAAGATTTGGCCTTACCGAATCTGAAACAAAACCAACAACGCCAGCTGACCGAATATAAAACGCATCGGGCGGGTTATACCGCTAACGGCGTTCCTGCCAATATCAGCGTTGTGCGTTCATTGCAGAACTCACTGGCGCGACGCACAGCCATGACGGCGGGCAAGCGGCGGGAACTTCATGCGCTGGAAGAGAATTTGGCCATCATCAGCAACAGTGAGCCTGCGCAACTACTGGAAGAGGAACGTCTGCGCAAAGAAATTGCAGAATTACGTGCCAAAATTGAACGCGTCCCTTTTATTGACACCTTCGATTTACGTTACAAGAACTACGAAAAACGACCCGATCCCTCCAGCCAGGCAGTGATGTTTTGCCTGATGGACGTTTCGGGTTCAATGGATCAGTCCACTAAAGATATGGCTAAGCGTTTTTATATTCTGCTGTATCTGTTCCTTAGCAGAACGTATAAGAACGTGGAAGTCGTTTACATCCGGCACCATACCCAGGCGAAAGAAGTCGATGAACATGAGTTTTTCTACTCACAGGAAACTGGCGGTACCATTGTTTCCAGCGCCCTGAAACTGATGGATGAAGTGGTGAAAGAGCGTTATAACCCGGCGCAATGGAATATTTACGCGGCACAAGCATCGGACGGCGATAACTGGGCCGATGACTCTCCACTTTGCCATGAAATCCTGGCGAAAAAATTATTGCCCGTTGTTCGTTATTACAGCTATATCGAAATTACCCGTCGCGCTCATCAGACACTGTGGCGAGAATATGAACATCTGCAATCTACTTTCGACAATTTTGCGATGCAGCATATCCGCGACCAGGATGATATTTATCCGGTGTTCCGTGAACTATTTCATAAACAAAATGCAACAACCAAAGACTAAAACTATCAGCCGGGTAATCGTCGCCTGGCTGTTTTTTAGCACACTGTAAATCATCTCATTTATTATATACATTAACTTACAATCGCTTTAAATATGACAGCATAACCTTTACACAATTTAGTTCCAGAAAACAATCATTCGGAAAAATGCTTCGTTCAACACGTATTTACCCGTGTTATTCTTTAATTATTTTGCATCGTTACCGAAAATTGATCCTGGTCAAAACCATATATCTCTGCCATCAATAAAATCCAGCACTCACATTGCTCTCCTTTTTATGGTTTCTATGGGTACACAAAAATTAAAAGCTCAAGGCTTTTTTATTTTCAGCTTATTGCTGACGTTAATTTTATTTTGCATCACCACCTTATATAACGAAAACACGAATGTAAAACTCATCCCACAGATGAATTACCTGATGGTTGTTGTGGCTTTGTTTTTCCTTAACGCCGTCATTTTTCTTTTCATGTTAATGAAGTATTTCACTAACAAACAAATTTTACCAACACTCATTTTAAGCCTTGCATTTTTAAGTGGCCTTATCTATTTAGTTGAAACCATTGTAATTATCCATAAACCAATCAACGGCAGTACACTGATCCAGACAAAGTCGAATGATGTTTCTATTTTCTATATTTTCCGCCAACTCAGTTTCATTTGTTTAACCTCGCTGGCGCTCTTTTGTTATGGGAAAGACAACATCCTTGACAACAATAAGAAAAAAACTGGCATTCTGTTGCTGGCGCTGATTCCTTTTTTAGTTTTTCCCCTTCTGGCACACAATCTGAGCAGTTATAACGCTGACTATTCTTTGTATGTCGTCGATTACTGTCCGGACAACCATACTGCGACCTGGGGAATCAACTATACAAAAATATTGGTTTGTTTGTGGGCATTTTTACTGTTCTTTATTATCATGCGTACACGATTAGCCAGCGAACTATGGCCGTTAATAGCATTATTATGTCTGGCATCGCTATGCTGCAACTTACTTCTACTGACTCTGGATGAGTATAATTACACCATCTGGTATATCAGTCGCGGGATTGAAGTTTCCAGTAAACTGTTTGTTGTGTCTTTTCTGATTTATAACATTTTTCAGGAACTGCAACTCTCCAGCAAACTGGCAGTTCATGATGTACTGACCAATATTTATAATCGGCGCTACTTTTTCAACAGCGTAGAGTCATTATTGTCGCGACCTGTTGTTAAGGACTTTTGTGTCATGCTGGTTGATATTAATCAGTTCAAGCGCATCAATGCCCAATGGGGACATCGTGTGGGTGATAAAGTGCTGGTTTCAATTGTCGATATTATCCAGCAAAGCATCCGCCCCGATGATATTTTAGCGCGACTGGAGGGTGAGGTGTTTGGCTTGCTATTTACCGAACTCAATAGTGCCCAGGCAAAAATCATTGCGGAACGTATGCGTAAAAATGTCGAACTCCTGACCGGTTTTAGTAACAGATATGATGTTCCTGAACAAATGACCATCAGTATTGGCACGGTTTTTTCAACGGGTGACACGCGTAATATCTCGCTTGTCATGACGGAAGCAGATAAAGCCTTACGCGAAGCGAAAAGCGAGGGGGGCAACAAAGTGATTATTCATCATATTTAAGTGCAAAAATATTCAGAGCCATGCTTTTTGCGTGGCTTTTGCATACAATTTATTACTATTACCCCTAAATTTCCCCTCCCCAGCGGCGCAGAGATGAGTATAATTAGCGCCCCTGTGCCAGGCCGCAATCGAACTTTATCTGGTTTTCTCGTTTCACTAACCGAAGGAGTGCCATTTATCATGAAATTGCACCATAGAATGCTCCGGCATTTTATCGCCGCAAGTGTCATTGTGCTGACATCTTCCTTCCTTATTTTTGAACTTGTCGCCAGCGACAGAGCAATGAGTGCCTATCTGCGCTATATCGTGCAGAGAGCAGACTCCTCCTTTCTTTATGATAAGTATCAGAATCAGAGCATTGCCGCGCATGTGATGCGCGCTCTCGCTGCTGAGCAGTCGGAAGTGTCGCCAGAACAGCGGCGCGCCATCTGCGAGGCTTTTGAGTCTGCCAATAATACCCATGGTTTAAACCTGACTGCCCATAAGTACACGGGCTTACACGGTACACTACAAACCGCATCCACTGACTGCGACACAATTGTGGAAGCTGCGGCACTATTACCCGCTTTTGATCAGGCAGTGGAAGGCAACCGCCACCAGGATGATTATGGTTCAGGTCTTGGAATGGCCGAAGAGAAATTTCACTATTATCTCGATCTCAATGACCTCTATGTCTATTTTTATGAGCCGGTTAATGTTGAGTACTTTGCGATGAATAACTGGTCCTTCCTGCAGTCAGGAAGCATTGGCATCGATCGCAAAGATATTGAAAAAGTTTTTACCGGTCGCACCGTATTATCGAGCATTTACCAGGATCAGCGTACTAAACAGAACGTGATGAGTTTGCTGACGCCGGTATATGTCGCAGGGCAGCTAAAAGGGATTGTGCTGCTGGATATTAACAAAAACAATCTGCGGAATATCTTTTACACGCATGACCGCCCTCTCCTCTGGCGTTTTCTCAATGTCACGCTAACTGATACAGATTCAGGGCGCGACATTATCATCAACCAGAGCGAAGATAATCTGTTCCAGTATGTCAGTTACGTCCATGACTTACCGGGCGGTATTCGTGTCTCGTTATCCATTGATATTCTTTACTTTATCACGTCTTCGTGGAAAAGCGTTCTGTTCTGGATTTTGACGGCGTTAATTTTGCTGAATATGGTCCGGATGCACTTCCGTTTATACCAAAATGTGTCGCGAGAAAATATTAGTGATGCGATGACCGGACTGTATAATCGCAAAATTTTAACCCCTGAACTGGAGCAGCGGTTGCAAAAACTGGTGCAATCCGGTTCTTCGGTGATGTTTATTGCAATTGACATGGACAAGTTAAAGCAAATAAATGACACCCTCGGTCATCAGGAGGGGGATTTAGCGATTACGTTATTAGCTCAGGCGATTAAACAGTCGATTCGTAAAAGTGATTATGCCATCCGACTCGGTGGCGATGAATTCTGCATCATTCTTGTCGATTCGACGCCGCAAATTGCAGCACAACTGCCTGAACGTATCGAAAAACGTCTGCAACATATCGCGCCTCAGAAAGAGATCGGCTTCTCTTCCGGTATTTACGCGATGAAAGAAAACGATACGTTACATGATGCATATAAAGCTTCCGATGAGCGTTTATATGTCAATAAGCAGAACAAAAACAGCCGTTCATGATAACCTTCTGTGGTTGTTTGCTTGTAATCTCAGGAGCATGAAATGACTGAAATGGCTAAAGGAAGCGTGACGCATCAGCGGTTAATCGCTTTATTATCACAAGAAGGTGCTGACTTCCGCGTCGTTACCCATGAAGCGGTAGGTAAATGTGAAGCGGTGTCAGAAATTCGTGGCACCGCTTTAGGCCAGGGGGCTAAGGCACTGGTATGTAAAGTCAAAGGCAATGGTGTAAATCAACATGTTCTGGCGATCCTCGCGGCCGATCAACAGGCCGATCTGAGCCAACTCGCCAGCCATATAGGCGGATTACGCGCTTCGTTGGCCAGCCCGGCGGAAGTCGATGAACTCACAGGCTGTGTCTTCGGCGCGATCCCCCCTTTCAGCTTCCATCCAAAACTCAAACTGGTTGCCGATCCCCTACTCTTCGAACGATTTGATGAAATCGCCTTCAATGCAGGCATGCTGGATAAATCCGTTATTTTGAAAACCGCGGATTATTTGCGCATTGCGCAACCAGAACTGGTCAATTTCCGCCGCACTGCGTAACTAGCCTGTCCGTTCAATAAGCAGAACGGACAAAACCAGCACAACAGCAATGGCAAAAAACGATGACGTGATAATCAGTGTCTCGACAAACATTTGATCGTTCATAGTATGCCCCGGGGAGATAGCTGTTTTCACGTTATTGTTAGCGTGCACAAATGGCAGTTTGATGACAGTTCGCCTGATTTTTTATGCAAAAAACGTAAAGATTTTCTACTTCCTTCCTGCAGCAAGCGTAAAGTAAGCAGGCTTATTATTTTTTGGCAAGGAAACCACGATGTTTGATGTCACTTTGCTGATCCTGCTCGGGTTAGCTGCGCTGGGCTTTATCAGTCATAACACCACTGTCGCCGTTTCAATTCTGGTGTTAATCATTGTCCGCGTCACACCGTTAAGCACCTTTTTCCCGTGGATTGAAAAACAGGGGCTAAGTATCGGGATAATCATTCTGACGATTGGCGTTATGGCCCCCATCGCCAGCGGGACGCTACCGCCCTCAACTCTGATTCACTCGTTTCTGAACTGGAAATCGCTGGTGGCAATTGCAGTAGGCGTTATTGTCTCCTGGCTAGGTGGGCGCGGCGTGACGTTAATGGGCAGCCAGCCGCAACTGGTCGCCGGGCTGCTGGTGGGCACTGTTTTGGGCGTGGCGCTATTTCGCGGCGTACCGGTTGGCCCGCTTATTGCCGCGGGTCTGGTTTCGCTGATTGTGGGGAAACAGTAGTTAATCCCGCAATATATCGGCCTGGCGTTTGCCCCAGGCCTTTCTTAAACATAGTAATAAAGGCCGTTGTTGAATCATACCCCAGCGTATGAGCAACTTTCTGTACAGTATCGCCTTTCACTAATCCCTGAAGCGCCATAATCAGCTGTAACTGCTGACGCCACTGGCGAAAACTCAACCCCGTCTCTTTCACTATCAGCCGGGCAAGATTGCGTTCACTCATCGCAAAAAAGCCAGCCCATTGCCCCAATGAGCCCCACTCGACGGGCTCTTTCGCCATCATCTCCACCATCGTGCGGATTTTAGGATGAGAAGAAACGGGCAGGTGCAGCTGTTGTTGTGGCTGCTGAGGGAGTTCATCAAACAGGACCTGAATTAATCTGCGGGTCATCGGCTCAGCACGCTGAGTCGTCGTCCTGTTTGCCAGGGTTAAAATTAATTCCCGGCATAAGGGCGATATTTTCAATGTGCAACATGTTGTCGGCATTGTCACTGCGCTGGGTTCGATAAACAGAAAACAGAGTTCAGCGTTAGCTGTCACTTGATTGCTATGTTTCACCCCGCCCGGTATCCAAACCGCATATTGTGGCGGCACCATCCACAAAGCATTTTCCACCGTACAGGTAATTGCACCATGTAGTGCCAGTATCAACTGCCCTTTGCGGTGCTTATGTACAGGACTGGTTAACTCATCCGTTCCGGCGTGAATACAAAATGCGACCGCGGCTTCATGGTGTCGGTCGGGTTCATAGCCATTGAGATTCAACCTGTGCATCATTTTGTCCGAATTTAGCGATATTTTGTCATTTTAGCTTGATTCAACATAACAATAAAAACGGTAAGGTACAGCCTCGTTTGTAACAATGAGAAGCATATGACCTGTTCAACTTCATTAAGCGGTAAAAACAGGATTGTCCTTATCGCTGGCATTCTGATGATTGCCACAACATTACGCGTCACCTTTACCGGCGCAGCACCGTTACTGGATACGATTCGTTCCGCTTACTCGCTAACGACGGCGCAAACCGGCTTATTGACCACCCTGCCATTATTAGCCTTTGCGCTAATCTCACCGCTGGCCGCCCCGGTGGCGCGACGTTTTGGTATGGAACGTAGCCTGTTTGCCGCGTTACTTTTGATCTGTGCTGGTATT
This sequence comes from Escherichia sp. HH41S, assembly GCF_009820115.1. Classification (NCBI taxonomy): domain Bacteria; kingdom Pseudomonadati; phylum Pseudomonadota; class Gammaproteobacteria; order Enterobacterales; family Enterobacteriaceae; genus Escherichia; species Escherichia sp. HH41S. The sequence goes on along the minus strand of NZ_VNXE01000119.1, from coordinate 82,482 downwards.
GCAATTCGCTCTCTCCCTTCGCCTTACTTATTATTTGGCGGTACAGCGGTCATTGGCGGTGGGATTGCATTAGGCAATGTCTTACTGCCAGGATTAATTAAACGCGATTTTCCTCATTCCGTCGCCAGACTTACCGGCGCATATTCCCTGACAATGGGAGCTGCGGCGGCACTGGGATCGGCTATGGTCGTGCCGCTGGCTTTGAACGGTTTTGGCTGGCAAGGCGCGTTGCTCATGCTGATGTGTTTTCCTCTGCTGGCTTTTTTTTTATGGCTGCCACAGTGGCGAAGTCAACAACATGCAAATTTGAGTACCTCACGCGCCTTACATACTCGGGGTATCTGGCGTTCGCCGCTTGCCTGGCAGGTAACATTGTTTCTTGGGATCAACTCACTCGTCTATTACGTGATTATTGGCTGGCTTCCGGCGATCCTCATCAGTCACGGCTATAGCGAAGCACAGGCGGGTTCACTGCATGGTTTGCTGCAACTAGCCACAGCAGCTCCCGGTTTGCTGATCCCACTTTTCTTACATCATGTGAAAGATCAGCGTGGTATTGCAGCGTTCGTTGCCTTGATGTGCGCAGTGGGCGCGGTTGGGCTCTGCTTTATGCCAGCGCACGCGATCACATGGACTCTGCTTTTCGGTTTTGGTTCCGGCGCAACAATGATACTGGGGTTGACGTTCATTGGTCTGCGGGCAAGTTCTGCGCATCAGGCGGCGGCACTCTCGGGGATGGCACAATCCGTCGGGTATTTGCTGGCAGCCTGTGGGCCGCCGCTGATGGGTAAAATACACGATGCTAACGGTGACTGGTCCGTACCACTGATGGGTGTTGCAATACTTTCACTACTGATGGCGATTTTCGGACTTTGCGCCGGAAGAGACAAAGAAATTCGCTAATATCCGGTGCTATAGTGACGTGACAAATCATGCGTGAAAGGGAGAACAAATACGATGAATATTCAGTGCAAACGCGTTTATGATCCGGCTGAACAGAGCGATGGTTATCGCGTACTGGTCGACCGCCTCTGGCCACGTGGTATCAAAAAAACCGATTTAGCCCTTGATGAGTGGGATAAAGAAATCACGCCGTCAACGGAACTGCGCAAAGCCTTTCACGGCGAAGTCGTCGATTTTGCAACCTTTCGCGAGCAATATCTTGCAGAACTGGCGCAACACGAGCAAGAAGGAAAGCGGCTGGCAGACATCGCCAAAAAACAGCCGCTAACCCTGCTCTACTCAGCAAAAAACACCACGCAGAACCATGCGCTGGTGCTGGCAGACTGGCTACGTAGCTTGTGATTTTAGTGCAGCATCCGGCGGTTATTTTTCACCAGCCGGATGGTCCCGTCGCCACAATGCCCATTCATCAATCGTTTCACCGCCCGGTAATTTGCAATTGTTGCTGACCCCTTGCGCTGTCTGCACAGGAATGAGCGTCCCGCCCTTCTGCTGGCAATAGACCGACGCCGGATTTGCCATACCAATCTGCGGCGGTTTAGGTGCTTCTGGCTGAGAAGGGGTTGAACAACCAGCCAGGACCAGCAAGCAAGGCAGAACAAAACTGATAATTTTCATTTATTGATCTCACATATTTATCCAAGCTTAGAGTATCGCGGTATCGTTTTGTTTTGCAGCACTATTTTTATTACATTCACTCAAATCATATTACGCCTTGTTTCATCTTTGTTGTTGATGTTTTATCATGCCTGCAAAGATTAAATAATCAGCATTTACCCGCCGTATCCTGGAGTTGTTTCGTGTCAGATCAGATTATCGCCCGCGTCTCGCAATCCCTTGCCAAAGAACAGTCACTGGAAAGCCTGGTCCGACAGCTTCTGGAGATGCTGGAAATGGTCACTGATATGGAATCAACCTACCTGACCAAAGTGGATGTCGAAGCGCGCCTGCAGCATATAATGTTTGCCCGTAACAGCCAGAAAATGCACATCCCGGAGAATTTTACCGTCTCGTGGGATTACTCGTTATGCAAACGCGCCATTGATGAAAACTGCTTTTTCAGCGATGAAGTCCCCGACCGTTGGGGCGACTGTATTGCGGCACGCAATCTTGGCATCACCACATTTCTGAGCACGCCAATTCACTTACCGGATGGATCATTCTATGGCACGCTTTGCGCCGCCAGCAGTGAGAAGCGCCAGTGGAGTGAACGCGCGGAACAGGTTTTGCAGTTATTCGCCGGACTGATTGCACAATATATTCAAAAAGAGGCGCTGGTTGAACAGCTGCGCGAAGCCAATGCCGCACTGATTGCGCAATCGTATACCGACTCGTTAACCGGGCTACCGAATCGGCGGGCGATTTTTGAAAACCTGACGACGCTGTTTTCTCTTGCGAGGCATCTTAACCATAAGATAATGATCGCATTTATCGATCTGGATAACTTCAAATTAATCAATGATCGTTTTGGTCATAATAGTGGCGATCTGTTTCTTATTCAGGTTGGCGAGCGCCTTAATACGCTCCAGCAAAATGGCGAAGTTATTGGTCGTCTCGGCGGTGATGAGTTTTTGGTTGTTTCACTGAACAATGAGAATGCGGATATTCCATCGCTGCGAGAACGTATTCAACAGCAAATACGCGGAGAATATCACTTAGGTGATGTTGATTTGTATTATCCTGGTGCCAGTCTTGGCATAGTAGAAGTCGATCCTGAAACGACCGATGCAGACAGCGCCCTGCATGCTGCCGATATCGCGATGTATCAGGAGAAAAAACACAAACAGAAAACACCTTTTGTCGCGCATTCAGCGCTACATTCCTGAGGCGTATTCACATCCTTTTGATTGGTGATAACATGCGAATCGGTATTATTTTTCCGGTTGTAATCTTTATTACAGCGGTCGTATTTTTAGCATGGTTTTTTATTGGCGGCTATGCTGCCCCGGGAGCATAAAGATGAAAAAAACAACGATTATTATGATGGGCGTAGCGATTATTGTCGTTCTCGGCACTGAGTTGGGATGGTGGTAACGTCACATCTAAAAAATAGCAAAGGCTGCCTGTGTGCAGCCTTTGTGCAATTTACGCGTTAACTTTTGATCTTTCTGTAGATAAACAGCACGACAATCGCACCAATAACGGCAACCACGAAGCTGCCAAAATTGAAGCCATCGACTTTACCAAAGCCAAACAGCGTGCTGATCCATCCGCCGACTACGGCACCGACTATCCCCAGCAGGATAGTCATAAAGAATCCACCACCATCTTTACCTGGCATGATCCACTTCGCCAGAATACCGGCAATAAGCCCAAAAATAATCCATGACAGAATGCCCATTGTTTCCTCACTTATCTGTTTTGCATTAGCGGGTTAGTCGCTGATAAAAAGCATAGCACAACATCAGGAGGGCAAGATTTGTGACAAGCATCACGGAGGATTTTTTTGCGATGGCGCAGAAATTGCGCCATCTACGATCAGTGATAATTACCAACCACAAACATCATGTTCGTTTTCCGTGTCATAAGAACGCACGGTATTCACCAGATCTTTTATCACTTCAGCCGCCACTTCTGGCACCAGCAAAGTCATCGGCGTCTCTGTTTCATAATCGACAGAAACACCATTGCTGTTATTGGTAACGGTCACGGTATACGTTGCTTTGCCCATGATTCATTTCCCGTTATGAATGACTTTCCGTTGTTGCGCGCCTTCCATCAGGACTTCAGGAGCAACGAAGAAGTCAATGTTGAAATAAGTATCGTCAGTCATGGTTTCAATGTTGTGCCACTTTTCTGGCGGAAACACCGCAAACTGCCCCGCTTCGATAAGGATCACTTGATCAGGCTCTGTACTGTGTTCATCAGCGTAGCCGAGATATTTGACCGCCCCATGCATAACGGAAAGGCGTGGGTAAACCCCCGGGCGCGTTCCTTTATCAAGATGACGTTCGAATATTCCGGCAGGCGCAGTTTGTTTATTCCAGAAAGGCGTTGAGCGCGTATGAATATAATTCTGTGGGATTTGCAGCATCCTTTTCCCTCCTTCGGTGAATGCGCTGAAAACGGTTTATTTCAGCCGTTTCAGGGTACGCCTGATAATTTGCATTTTAAATACCATTTATTGGTTACTATTTAGCACCGTATCAGAGAAGAATCAGGGAGGATTACAGGTGGGAAGCCCGCGACAACGCGGGCTGAATGCATCAGGACTGGAGCGTCGCCAGTCGGGCGGCGAAACCCACAAAGATCAAACCAATCAGTGAGTTGCCCACTTTAGCCAGTTTCTTTTTGGTACGTATATACTGCGTGACAAAAGCACCAGAAATAATCAGGAAGCTCAAATAGCAGAAACTCACCAGTTCCAGCGTCGTCGCCAGAATAAAGAATGAAATTCCCGTATGTGGGGCATTAACATCGATAAACTGTACAAAAAACGACACATAGAACAAAATGGCTTTCGGATTAGTCAGGCTCAAAATTAACGCGCGCTTAAAGATGGCACCGTATTGGGGCTCGTCGGATTTGACCTCGCTATTTTTACCCTTCAGGGTCGCGTAGAGAATTTTACTCCCCAGGTAGAGCAAATAAAACGCACCAAGATAACGTACAATGTTGAATAATATCGGGGTGGTTTTAATTAATGTCGCCACTCCGGCCCATGCCAGAAACATCAATACTGCATCGCCAATAAATACGCCACAGGCCGCAAGATAACCGCCTTTGATACCGCTACTGACGCTATTTTTGAGTACAAACAGGGTATTTGGCCCTGGCACCAACACAATAAAAATGGCTCCAACCAGATAGGTCCAGTAATTCAGTACCCCGTATTCAGCGAACACATTAACCTCTTTAATTATCTATCGATCATGCGCGATTAAAGGTGAATATGCTAACCAATCTCTAGCGGCTTAGAAAGGAGAAAATCAGGGTTTAACCTGATATCAACCCGATAATTGAATCATTAATCAGGCGTGGTCCAGTGAAAAATTCGGGTAGTGCTCGGCAAAATACTGGCGTAAAAATTCTACCGTTATCCGCACTTTCGCTGACGTCGCCAGCCTTGAAACATAAACGGCCCAGACATTTGCTGGCTGGTAATACTCCGGTAGCACTTGCACTAAATGACCACTGGCAATATTTTCGCTGACATCCCACCAGGAGCGTAGCGCAATCCCCTGACCATCAAGACACCACTGATGAACAATTTCTCCATGATTAGACGACAGCGGGCCGGTGACTTTAATCGCATGGTGGCCTTCTTTATTGCGTAATTGCCAGATACCAAAAGGATGATCGCGCTCTTTAATGACCAGGCACGGCAATGCAGAAAGGTCGGTTAAATGTTTCGGCGTGCCATATTGCGCAATAAATTCCGGCGATGCGCAGAGAATACGGTAATTGGTCGCCAGTTTGCGGGCGATTAAGTTAGGTGCAATGTCATCACCAATACGAATATCGAGATCGACGCCTTCATTGACCAAATCGACCAGTCGGTCTTCCACATCAAAACGTAACTCCAGTTGCGGATACGCCTTCGCCAACGCCGATAACGCCGGAGCCACCACCTGCCGTCCAAAACCAAAGCTGCTGATAATACGCAACATCCCCTGCGGCACCTGACGCACGTCAGAAAGCTCGTCCATCATCTGGCCGACATCTTGCAAAATCCGCTGCGCCCATTCATAAATCCGCTCTCCTTCTTCGGTAATAGTGACGCGGCGGGTGGTACGGTGTAACAACACCACATTTAGCGTTTGTTCCAGCAAGGCGATGCGCTTGCTGACGAACGCCGGTGAAACACCCAATTCTTCTGCCACGGAGGCAAAACCAGCCCGGCGAGCCACTAGCATAAAGACGCGCAAATCGTTCAGCAGCGGTAAATTATTCATGATTCGTGTTTTATGTTTCACCAGTTACGGGGATTAATTCCTTTTCAGTCAATTATAGGATGAGGGTATTGTCAATTTTGATGGTCAGGAAGTGAGAACCCAATGATGAAAACGATGCGTATTGCTGCGATCCCGGGAGACGGGATTGGCAAAGAAGTCCTTCCTGAAGGGATTCGCGTGTTACAGGCTGCCGCTGAGCGCTGGGGCTTCGCCTTGAGTTTTGAGCAAATGGAGTGGGCGAGCTGCGAGTATTACAGCCATCACGGTAAAATGATGCCGGACGACTGGCATGAGCAACTTAGCCGTTTCGACGCCATCTATTTTGGTGCCGTCGGCTGGCCGGATACCGTTCCGGACCATATTTCGTTGTGGGGTTCGCTGCTGAAATTTCGTCGTGAGTTCGACCAGTACGTCAACCTGCGCCCGGTTCGTCTCTTTCCTGGCGTTCCCTGCCCGCTGGCGGGAAAACATCCTGGCGACATCGATTTTTACGTGGTCAGGGAAAACACCGAAGGCGAATATTCCTCGCTCGGCGGTAGAGTGAATGAAGGTACAGAGCATGAAGTCGTCATTCAGGAATCGGTATTTACTCGTCGTGGTGTCGATCGTATTTTGCGCTATGCCTTTGAACTTGCGCAAAGCCGCCCACGTAAGACGCTAACTTCTGCCACTAAATCGAACGGTTTAGCCATCAGCATGCCGTACTGGGATGAGCGAGTGGAAGCAATGGCTGAGAATTACCCGGAGATCCGCTGGGACAAGCAGCATATTGACATTCTCTGCGCACGTTTTGTGATGCAGCCGGAACGCTTCGATGTGGTAGTGGCGTCCAATTTGTTTGGCGATATCCTTTCCGATCTTGGCCCGGCCTGCACCGGTACCATTGGCATTGCCCCATCCGCCAACCTGAATCCGGAACGCACTTTCCCGTCGCTCTTCGAGCCAGTCCACGGTTCCGCGCCGGATATCTACGGGAAAAATATTGCTAACCCTATCGCCACGATTTGGGCCGGTGCAATGATGCTCGATTTTCTCGGCAATGGCGATGAGCGTTTCCAGCAAGCGCATAACGGTATTCTGGCCGCGATTGAAGAAGTGATTGCTCACGGGCCGAAAACACCTGATATGAAAGGCAATGCCACCACGCCACAGGTTGCCGACGCGATTTGCAAAATTATTTTGCGTTAAGGTCAAACCAGTTTATTTGAACCGCGTCACTGACGCGGTTTTTTTATTCGTTCTTTGCAGTAAATAACCTGCGTCATTTCACCTTTTATTGTTTCCGTTTCGTGTTTTATGGCTTTCCGTATTCTTAATTGTTTAATTTATGTAACATGTAAATAATCAATTTGTTAAACACAACATACAACTCATACCCTGCAAATAATTACAACTGGCAAAAGCCAGAGACGGGCTTTTATGCCCAGGAGATGACTCATGATGAGCAATGTTAAGAAAAAAGATGTGCCGTTGATAAGCATCAGCCTGGTGGCCATTCTTTTCATCGCAGCTGCATTAAGCCTTTTCCCACAACAATCGGCCGACGCGGCCAACGCTATATACACTTTTGTCACGCGTACGTTAGGTTCCGCCGTACAGGTATTGGTTTTGCTGGCAATGGGACTGGTGATTTATTTAGCCACCAGTAAATACGGCAATATTCGTCTTGGCGAAGGAAAACCGGAATACAGCACGCTCTCCTGGCTGTTTATGTTTATTTGTGCAGGTTTAGGTTCTTCTACGCTTTATTGGGGGGTTGCTGAATGGGCCTATTATTATCAAACGCCTGGATTAAATATCGCACCGCGTTCACAACAGGCACTCGAATTTAGCGTTCCCTACTCCTTCTTCCACTGGGGCATCAGCGCCTGGGCAACTTATACGCTGGCCTCATTAATCATGGCTTATCACTTTCATGTGCGGAAAAATAAAGGGCTGAGCCTTTCCGGCATTATTGCTGCTATTACCGGCGTTCGCCCGCAAGGCCCGTGGGGGAAACTGGTCGATTTGATGTTCCTGATCGCCACTGTCGGCGCACTGACCATTTCCCTTGTTGTCACCGCAGCAACCTTTACCCGTGGGCTTTCCGCGCTGACCGGTTTACCCGATAACTTTACCGTACAGGCATTTGTGATCCTGCTTTCCGGCGGCATTTTTTGCCTAAGCTCGTGGATTGGTATCAACAACGGTTTGCAACGTCTAAGCAAAATGGTTGGCTGGGGCGCATTCCTGCTGCCATTGCTGGTGCTGATTGTCGGTCCAACCGAATTTATTACCAACAGCATCATCAATGCCATCGGCCTGACCACGCAAAACTTCCTGCAAATGAGCTTATTCACCGATCCGCTTGGCGATGGTTCATTTACCCGCAACTGGACCGTTTTCTACTGGCTGTGGTGGATCTCATACACCCCTGGCGTAGCAATGTTTGTCACCCGAGTTTCGCGCGGTCGTAAGATTAAAGAAGTTATCTGGGGACTGATCCTCGGCAGCACCGTCGGTTGCTGGTTCTTCTTCGGCGTAATGGAAAGCTATGCCATTCATCAGTTTATCAATGGCGTAATCAACGTCCCACAGGTGCTGGAAACACTGGGCGGCGAAACAGCTGTGCAACAAGTTCTGATGTCGTTGCCAGCCGGTAAATTGTTCCTCGCCGCATACCTGGGCGTGATGATTATTTTCCTTGCCTCGCATATGGATGCGGTGGCCTACACCATGGCGGCAACCAGTACGCGTAATCTCCAGGAAGGTGACGATCCTGACCGTGGGCTGCGTCTTTTCTGGTGCGTGGTAATTACCCTGATCCCGCTTTCAATTCTTTTCACTGGCGCGTCGCTGGAAACGATGAAAACCACTGTCGTCCTCACTGCCCTTCCCTTCCTCGCCATTTTACTGGTGAAAGTCGGCGGATTTATTCGCTGGCTGAAACAGGATTACGCCGACATTCCGGCTCATCAAGTTGAACATTATCTCCCGCAGACACCGGTTGAAGCCCCGGGAAAAGCGCCAGTGCTTCCTGCTGGAACCGTATTCAAAGGCGACAACTGAACGCCATCATCCTAACGATAAAGGTATCCCTATGAGCAATCTGAGCCCTGACTTTGTACTACCCGAAAATTTTTGCGCTAACCCACAAGAGGCGTGGACCATTCCTGCCCGTTTTTATACCGATCAGAACGCGTTTGAACACGAAAAAGAGAACGTCTTCGCCAAAAGCTGGATTTGCGTCGCTCACAGCAGCGAACTGGCGAATGCCAATGATTATGTGACGCGTGAGATCATTGGCGAAAGCATCGTGCTGGTACGCGGTCGTGATAAGGTTTTGCGCGCGTTCTATAACGTTTGCCCGCACCGTGGTCATCAGTTATTGAGCGGCGAAGGGAAAGCGAAAAATGTGATTACCTGCCCGTATCACACCTGGGCATTCAAACTCGATGGCAACCTGGCCCATGCGCGTAACTGCGAAAACGTCGCCAATTTCGATAGCGACAAAGCGCAACTGGTTCCAGTACGTCTGGAAGAATATGCCGGATTCGTCTTCATCAACATGGACCCCAACGCCACCAGCGTAGAAGATCAGTTACCCGGTCTGGGGGCGAAAGTGCTGGAAGCCTGCCCGGAAGTCCACAACCTGAAACTGGCGGCCCGCTTTACCACCCGCACGCCTGCCAACTGGAAGAACATTGTCGATAACTATCTCGAGTGCTATCACTGTGGTCCGGCGCATCCAGGTTTCTCCGACTCCGTTCAGGTTGATCGTTACTGGCACACCATGCACGGTAACTGGACGCTGCAGTACGGTTTCGCCAAACCGTCCGAACAGTCTTTCAAATTCGAAGAGGGCACGGATGCGGCATTCCATGGTTTCTGGCTGTGGCCGTGCACGATGCTGAACGTCACCCCGATCAAAGGCATGATGACGGTCATTTATGAATTCCCGGTGGATTCTGAAACTACCCTGCAAAACTACGATATTTACTTCACCAATGAAGAGTTAACCGACGAGCAAAAATCACTGATTGAGTGGTATCGCGACGTGTTCCGTCCGGAAGATTTACGTCTGGTTGAAAGCGTACAGAAAGGGCTGAAATCGCGTGGCTATCGTGGTCAGGGGCGCATCATGGCCGACAGTAGCGGTAGCGGCATTTCCGAACACGGTATCGCCCATTTCCATAATCTGCTGGCGCAGGTGTTTAAGGACTAATGACATCGGCGGCGGTATTTTCCGCCGCTGGGCTGATTTTTGATGGAGTACAGCAATGTCAGACTATCAAATGTTTGAAGTACAGGTGAGTCAGGTTGCCCCCCTTACCGAACAGGTGAAACGCTTCACGCTGGTGGCAACCGATGGCAAACCATTACCTGCGTTTACTGGAGGAAGTCACATCATTGTGCAGATGAGCGATGGTGATAACCAGTACAGCAATGCTTATTCACTCCTGAGCTCGCCGCATGACACCTCTAGTTATCAGATTGCCGTTCGGCTGGAAGAAAACTCGCGCGGTGGTTCGCGCTTTTTGCATCAGCAGGTGAAAGCAGGCGATCGGTTGACCATTTCGACGCCTAATAATCTGTTTGCGCTAATTCCCTCGGCCAGAAAGCATCTGTTTATCGCGGGCGGTATTGGTATCACCCCTTTCCTGTCGCACATGGCAGAGTTGCAATACAGCGACGTCGACTGGCAGTTACATTACTGCTCGCGAAATCCAGAAAGTTGCGCATTTCGTGATGAGCTAGTCCAGCATCCGCAGGCCGAGAAAGTCCATTTGCATCATTCATCAACCGGAACACGACTGGAATTAGCGCGATTATTGGCGGATATCGAACCTGGCACACATGTTTATACCTGTGGCCCCGAGGCGCTAAATGAGGCGGTAAGAAGTGAAGCTGCGCGTCTGGACATCGCCACCGATACGCTGCACTTTGAGCAATTTGCTATCGAAGACAAAACCGGCGATGCATTTACGCTGGTGCTTGCCCGTTCCGGAAAAGAGTTTGTGGTGCCGGAAGAGATGACTATTTTGCAGGTTATTGAAAATAGTAAAGCAGCGAAAGTGGAATGTTTATGTCGTGAAGGGGTATGCGGAACCTGCGAAACGGCAATACTGGAAGGTGAAGCTGACCATCGGGATCAGTATTTTAGCGATGAAGAGCGTGCCAGCCAGCAAAGTATGTTGATCTGTTGTTCACGCGCGAAGGGTAAACGCCTGGTGTTGGATTTGTAGTTTGTCTGAAGCCGGACACACCCTGTCCGGCTCAGGAAGGTTTTACTGCGGATATTCCTGCAATAAATTGTGTAATGCTTCCGCCATCAGCTCACCACGCCAGCCGGAAATCAGCTCGGGCAAATTGTTCTGTGGTTTCAGTTTCCAGTGCCAGTTCAGCAGCTGGTTGATTTGCCGACGCGATGCCAGCAATTCGGCGCTGATCTTGTGTGTTTCGCTCACGTCAGTAATCAGCGACTTAATCGCTTTAAACGCTTTACGATAACCCGGCATGTCCATCAGGTTAAGCATCGGCTGCGGTAAGGCCTCTTCCGGCAATGTCTGCGCTTTTTCCACCAGCGCCAGCAGCGTTTTACCGTGGAAGCGGATTTCGCTACCGGATAAGCCCAGGCTGTCCAGTTCGCCAAGACTTCCCGGCATATAACGTGCTACCGACCACAAATGCTCTTCACGCACAACAAAGTTCACCGCCAGATCGCGCTCCCGAGCCTTACGCAGTCGCCAATCGGCTAACAGTTGCAGACAGGCCAGTTGGCGTGTGCGTAACTGCCAGGCATTGGTGATATCACGCCAGGCATCTTCCGGCGCAACGACTTCCTGACGACGCATTTGCATCAGGCGGCATTCATCCAGCGCCGCAGGTAGCCAGCCGGAGGCCTCCGTTTCTACCATAAGCTTTGCGGTGATCGGTAACAGATACCAGACATCCGCCGCTGCGTATTCACACTGACGTTCAGTCAGCGGTCTGGCCAGCCAGTCGGTGCGCGATTCACTCTTGTCGAGCGTAACGCCGGAATACTCTTCCACCATGGAAGCAAAACCCCATGACATCGGGCGTCCGCAGAAGGCAGCAAGGATTTGCGTGTCAATCAGGGGTTGTGGTAATTCGCCAAAGACATTGAGGAACACTTCCAGATCTTCACTGCCCGCATGGAGAAATTTTGTGATGGACTGATCGCGCAGTATCGCTTTCAGCGGTGACCAGTCGGAGATCCCGAGAGGATCAATTAGCGCCAGATGCTCACCATCAAAAAGTTGAATTAGACCCAGTTGCGGGTAATAGGTGCGCGTACGAACAAATTCAGTATCCAGGGCTATCGCCGGAAAGGCACGGACGGCTTCACACAAAGAAGCCAGCGCATCGTCCGTGGTAATCATTTGGTAATTCAAATTGTATTCTCTTTAGTGGGCGTCAAAAAAAACGCCGGATTAACCGGCGTCTGACGACTGACTTAACGCTCAGGCTTTATTGTCCACTTTGCCGCGCGCTTCGTCACGTAATTCTCGTCGCAAAATTTTTCCGACGTTAGATTTCGGTAACTCATCACGAAACTCCACCAGCTTCGGTACTTTGTAGCCCGTGAGCTGACGGCGGCAAAAGGTCACCAGTGACTCTTCGGTAAGCGATGGATCTTTTTTCACTACGAAGATTTTCACCGCTTCACCACTGGAGCCGGAAGGTACGCCAACAGCTGCGACTTCCTGTACGCCAGGATGCTGCATGACGACATCTTCAATTTCGTTGGGATAGACATTAAAACCGGAAACCAGAATCATGTCTTTTTTACGATCGACAATGCGCAGGAATCCTTCTTCATCCATCACCGCGATATCGCCGGTGTGTAACCAGCCATTTTTGATGATTTCATCGGTAGCATCCGGACGCTGCCAGTAACCCAGCATCACCTGCGGTCCTTTGACACAAAGCTCACCCGGTTGACCCGGTGGTACTTCATTATCATCATCATCCACCAGTTTGGCTTCCGTCGACGGCACCGGCAAACCGATGCTACCACTATGATAATCAATATCATACGGGTTAACGCTGACCAGCGGCGCACACTCGGTCAGGCCATAACCTTCCAGCAGATACTGTCCGGTCAGTTTCACCCAACGTTCTGCCACCACTTGCTGAACAGGCATCCCACCGCCTGCGGAAAGGTGCAGACTGGAGAAATCCAGCTGCTGGAACTCTTTATTGTTCAGCAACGCATTGAACAAGGTGTTAACGCCGGTTATCGCGGTAAACGGATATTTCGCTAACTCTTTTACCAACCCTGGAATATCGCGCGGGTTAGTGATAAGCAAGTTCTGCCCACCCAGTTCAATAAACAGCAGGCAGTTAATGGTCAGAGCAAAAATGTGATACAGCGGCAGTGCCGTCACCACCAGCTCTTTGCCCGGATGCAACAGCGGCCCATAAGTCGCGTTAACTTGTTCCAGATTCGCCAGCATATTGCGGTGAGTCAGCATCGCGCCCTTCGCCACACCAGTGGTACCGCCGGTATATTGCAGGAAAGCTAAATCTTCTGGCACCAGTTCGGGTTTGACGTACTGCATCCGGTAGCCGTTATGCAGTGCGCTACGAAATGAGATGGCATCTGGCAAATGGTATTTCGGCACCAGACGCTTGATGTATTTAACAACGAAATTGACTACCGTGCCTTTTGCCGTAGATAGCTGATCGCCCATACGGGTCAGAATTACGTGCTGAACGGCGGTTTTATCAACCACTTTTTCCAGAGTGTGGGCAAAGTTAGACACGATAACAATCGCCGATGCGCCGCTATCGTTAAGCTGATGCTCCAGCTCACGCGGGGTATACAACGGGTTAACGTTTACAACGATCATCCCGGCACGCAAAATGCCGAACAGCGCCACCGGATATTGCAATAAATTAGGCATCATCAACGCAACGCGATCGCCTTTCTTCAGTCCCAACCCTTGTTGCAAATAAGCGGCAAACGCGCGACTGCGTTCTTCCAGTTTGCGGAAGGTCATCACCTCCCCCATATTCACAAACGCGGGTTGATCGGCGTAGCGCGCGACCGACTGCTCAAACATATCTACCAGAGATTGATAACGGTCAGGGTTGATCTCCGTCGGAACGTCCGCGGGATAACGGTTAAGCCAAACCTTCTTCAATTCTTCACCTCTAAAATGCGTGTTCGTCGTCATCGCAACCCCAAATGATATACATGCTGTTAACATAATATTAACTCATCATACCAGCTTGATAATTACCCAACGAAAAGGTTGCGAAGCGCGTCACTATTTATTTTTATCTTTACCGTAAGAATGCAGAAACAGCGGACCAGCCGCTGTTTCTTTTTCTTTAAAAACAAGCAATTATTCAGTTACAACAGTTTGTACTCTCGCGGGGCCGGGATTATACCAGCCCCATCCACCGTAGCCATAGGGCCAGCCACGACCGCCATAAAACCATGGATCAATCGGCTGAGGCGGCATAATCACCTGCTGGGTTAAATGCCAACGTTTGTAACCCGTTACCTGCATCACCATAAATTTATAGGGCGTGTTGCCGATTTTGCCGTCAACCGCACCGGTGATTGGTCCAACTACCGTGACCAATTGTCCACGAAAATCTAGCGGATCCAGAAAACCGTTCACATCGGCATAAATGCGACCGCGAGAAGGTTCTCCCAGCGTCGGTCTGGCTCCACTGTCCAGCGGTACGGTGGCAATTTCCAGGCGGGTTTTCCCTTGCTGGTTTTGTACCGCAACCACTTTGCCGCCAAAGCGTGCCTCCTGACCAACGTACAGCTGCGGCGCACTCATTACCCGAACTAAATCTTGTTGCGGCGTGGGACTGTTGCCTTTAATGGCGTCCGGCACAGTGACACAACCGCTGAGCATTAGCGCAAACGTACCTGCCAGTATGCCTTTGATAACATTCTTTTGAACCGCCATGATGCGACTCCTTTTTTTCTCAGGGCATACTCTTAAGATTCATTCTTTGCCCGGAAGTTTCTTCCATGCGACGTTGTTACGTAAATAAACCGGTTCGGCATGTTCCACCGCCACCGTTTTACCCTCGGCAAACATCTGACAAGCAATCGGCAGCATATCTTCTGCAGCGGGCAGTAACACTTCGCCATCGCGCAGGGCCAAACCGCTCTCTTTACCGAGATCCGGCCAGGCTTGCCAGCCCGTCCCTACCGTCACCCATTCGCCGGAAAGCTGTTGCATCCGTTCATGAACGAGTTCAGGTTTGAGTACGGCTTCGGTTTCTTCACCGTGCCAGATACCATTTTCATCACGCTGATATTCGGCCCAGTAAACTTCGCCCATTCGCGCGTCAATGGCTGCCAGCACGCGGGTTGCGCCGTTTTTGCGCCACGCCCCTTGCGCCATCGTCATTAGCGTGGAGACGCCAATCATCGGTAATTCCGCGCCAAGCGCCAGCCCTTGCGCAATGCCAATACCAATGCGCACGCCGGTAAAGCTACCGGGGCCGCGCCCGTAAGCCAGAGCATTTATGTCCGTCAGGGAAGTTCCGCTGGTGGTCAGGATATCCTGCACCATCGGTAAGATTCGTTGAGTATGTTCACGAGGGCAAAGCTCAAAATGAGCGTTGACAGTGCCGTCGTTCCACAGGGCGACAGAGCAGGCCTCTGTCGCGGTATCGATAGCCAGAATTCGCATGGGTCTTCGTGCTTAGATCAATAAAAAGGCGCGCATCATACCATACTCCATCACAAATTACCTGGAGGATGGTATCGCAAGGAAACGAACCGCACGGGCAATGTCACGGGTGCGCGGCGCTGGCGGCAGACTGGCGAGAAACGTCGCGCCGTAAGGGCGCATCACCAGCCGATTGTCGCAAATCACCAAAACCCCTCGATCGTCGGCGTCGCGAATCAGTCGCCCTACTCCCTGCTTGAGAGTAATGACCGCATCCGGCAGTTGTACTTCATCGAACGGGTCACCACCGCGCAAACGGCAATCTTCCATGCGCGCTTTTAACAACGGGTCATCCGGGGAGGTAAACGGCAACTTGTCGATAATCACCAGTGACAATGTATCGCCACGCACGTCCACCCCCTCCCAGAAACTGCTGGTCGCCACAAGCAGCGCGTTACCGGCGCTGACAAACTGCTGTAGCAGTTGGCCTTTGCTGGTTTCCCCCTGCAACAACACGGGAAGCGTCATGGTAGCGCGGAACTGCTCGGCCAGATCGCGCATCATGGCGTGCGAGGTACAAAGCATAAAACAACGACCGTTGTTAGCTTCGATGATCGGTCGCAACATTGCCGCCAGTTGCCGTGCGGAGCCCGGTTGATTGGTTTGCGGCAGGTTGCGCGGCACACAGAGTAACGCCTGGCGGCTGTAATCAAACGGGCTGGGTAACAGCAACGACTCTGCCTGTTCAATGCCAAGCCGCGAGGTAAAATGATGCAGATCGTCATTCACCGACAGCGTTGCTGAGGTAAAGATCCAGCTACCTGGTTTTTGCGCCATTAATTCTTTGAATTTATCCGCCACGCTAAGCGGCGTGAGTGCCAGAGTAAAATGGCGCGAAGTGCATTCGTACCAGTAGCTGTAGCCCGGCTGATTGATCTCTTTTAGCCGTTTCAGCCGCGTACGATACAACGTGGCGCGCTCAAATGCCGCATCCAGCAAGACGGAACGCCCCAGCGACAGTTTCGCCACGTCATAACAAAGTTCCAGGGTGTCATCGAGCAGTAAAAATGCTCGCTGAATTTGCGGATTAGCTAACAGTTCGCGCAGGTTGCCACGATAACCTGGCTCACCTAATTGCAGGCGAAAATCCTGCGCGCTCTGGGCAAGGCGGTCGGCGCACTTTTGTAACTGCTGGGTGTCTTTTAATTCGGTGCGGTAGGCGATGGTGATGTCTTTTGCCAGGTCGAGCAGTTGTCGACTGGAGAGTGACTGACCAAAATACTGGCTGGCAATGTCAGGCAGTTGGTGGGCTTCGTCGAAGATCATCACGTCAGCTTCCGGGATCAGTTCGCCAAATCCACTCTCTTTCACCACCATATCCGCCAGAAAGAGATGATGGTTTACCACCACCACATCGGCGTCCATCGCTTTTTTGCGTGCTTTGACCACAAAGCAATCTTTATACATCGGGCAGTCGCTGCCAAGGCAGTTGTCGTTGGTGCTGGTGACCAGCGGCCACGCCTGTGAATCTTCCGCCACGCTGACGCAGGTGCTGATATCACCATCGACTGTTTGATTAGACCAGGAGCGCAGCAGGATCACATCGCTTAAAATTTGTACCGGTAGATCGCCACCCGCCAGCGCCTGCTGTTCGAGACGTTCGAGGCAGAGGTAGTTAGAGCGCCCTTTCAGCAACGCCACGTTGCCCGTATATTTCAACGCCTTTGAAACCGTTGGCAAATCGCGGCTGTAGAGCTGATCCTGCAACGCTTTTGAACCGGTCGAGATAATGACTTTCTTTTTCGCCCGCAGCGCAGGGGCCAGGTAAGCGTAGGTTTTGCCCGTACCGGTTCCGGCCTCCACCACCAGCGGCTGGCTTTTATCTATCGCCCCGGCGACGGCTACCGCCATCTGACGCTGTGGTTCTCGCGGCTTAAAGCCTGGTATCGCTTTCGCCAGCTGACCGTCTGGTGCAAAATCGTCCGTCACACTACCCCCTGTTGATTTGAACAGGGATTATGTCAGGATGAGGGCGCTTTCGCCAGTTGAAGTGGTGACGGCGACCTCACATTGTGGCAGTCTTTGCAGCACGAAAATGGAAGGATAATGAGGACAAAATGATGACTATCGTTCGTATCGATGCTGAAGCCCGCTGGTCTGATGTAGTAATCCACAACAACACGCTCTACTACACTGGTGTACCGGAAAACCTCGACGCCAATGCCTTTGAGCAAACCGCCAACACGCTGGCGCAGATTGACGCCGTGCTGGAAAAACAGGGCAGCAATAAATCGAGCATTCTGGATGCCACCATTTTCCTGGCTGATAAAAACGACTTCGCGGCGATGAATAAAGCGTGGGATGCCTGGGTTGTCGCGGGTCATGCGCCGGTGCGCTGCACGGTACAAGCGGGTTTGATGAACCCGAAGTATAAAGTTGAAATTAAGATTGTGGCTGCGGTGTAAGCTTTATCGAAGCAAAATAAGTCAGACGATAATTTATCGATAATACTGGTCGGTTTTACATAAATCGACCAGAGATTAAGATATTACTGTTGATGCTCCTGCTAATTCATTATTTATTTTTATAATTTCAATTTTAGCTATAAAACTAACTATATAAATAAACATAACAATGCCGTTGTGTTCGCCCTTCGATTAGCATCTCTGGTTTTCTTTCTTAGCTGAACATCTGGTTATAGCGTGAGAACTGACCGTTAATTTTCTCCCTCTTACTGGATAACACACCATGAGCTGCTACCTTTAAAACACCTGAATGTCAACAGGTTAACTCGTGCCATATCGTTATAATCCCTTTGATATTAGATGCAAATTAAGGTCATATATAGCCTTATCGATAACATGGTTAATTTTAAGGATAAGAATATGCCTGCTGTAATAGATAAAGCCCTGGATTTCATTGGTGCCATGGATGTATCAGCGCCAACACCAAGTTCGATGAATGAAAGCACGGCGAAGGGAATCTTTAAATATTTGAAAGAACTGGGAGTACCCGCGAGTGCCGCTGATATTACGGCGCGAGCTGACCAGGAAGGCTGGAACCCTGGGTTCACGGAAAAAATGGTTGGATGGGCAAAAAAAATGGAGTCTGGTGAACGCTCTGTGATTAAAAATCCTGAATACTTTTCAACATATATGCAGGAAGAACTAAAAGCACTGGTCTGAGTTAAATTTACATCAGCATAAATGGGGCAGGACGCTTTTAACCACATATAAAAAGCGTCCTTTTTCTCACAATCAAATAATCATCGGCTTCTATAACGAAATCAATACGGATTAGAGTCTTACTCGTCTTCATCCTCAAATCGCGCCACAATCCGCTCACCGGAATGGTTGGCACGCAGCTCTTCTGCCACCAACGCGATTGCCTGGCCGCTGCTCATCCCTTGTGCCATCAGCTCCTGGATCCGCTCGACGGCTTTTTGCTGCTGTTCATGGGTGAGTGAAGGTAAACCTGCAAACATTGTTAACTCCTGCTAAATTGTTGGCGCTAATTATTTCATGCTACCCGGCACATAGCCAGTAGAGTCAGGACTGATGAAGACGTTATCTCCCGCTGTGATTACTTTACCCTGGCGTCAGGACGCCGCTGAATTTTATTTCTCCCGCTTAAGTCACCTGCCGTGGGCGATGCTTTTACACTCCGGCTATGCCGATCATCCATATAGCCGCTTTGATATTGTGGTCGCCGAGCCGATTTGCACTTTAACCACTTTCGGTAAAGAAACCGTTGTTAGTGAAAGCGAAAAACGCACAACGACCACTGATGACCCGCTACAGGTGCTCCAGCAGGTGCTGGATCGCGCAGACATTCGCCCAGCGCATAACGAAGATTTGCCATTTCAGGGCGGCGCGCTGGGGTTGTTTGGCTACGATCTGGGCCGCCGTTTTGAGTCACTGCCAGAAATTGCGCAGCAAGATATCGTTCTGCCGGATATGGCTGTGGGTATCTACGACTGGGCGCTCATTGTCGACCACCAGCGTCAAACAGTTTCTTTGCTGAGTCATAATGATGTCAATGCCCGTCGGGCCTGGCTGGAAAGCCAGCAATTCTCGCCGCAGGAAGATTTCACGCTCACTTCCGACTGGCAATCCAATATGACCCGCGAGCTGTACGGCGAAAAATTTCGCCAGGTACAGGAATATCTGCACAGCGGTGATTGCTATCAGGTGAATCTCGCCCAGCGTTTCCATGCGACCTATTCTGGCGATGAATGGCAGGCATTCCTTCAGCTTAATCAGGCCAACCGCGCGCCATTTAGCGCTTTTTTACGTCTTGAACAGGGCGCGATTTTAAGCCTTTCGCCAGAGCGGTTTATTCTTTGTGATAATAGTGAAATCCAGACCCGCCCGATTAAAGGCACGCTACCACGCCTGCCCGATCCTCAGGAAGATAGCAAACAAGCAGAAAAACTGGCGAACTCAGCGAAAGATCGTGCCGAAAATCTGATGATTGTCGATTTAATGCGTAATGATATCGGTCGTGTTGCCGTAGCAGGTTCGGTAAAAGTACCAGAGCTGTTCGTGGTGGAATCCTTCCCTGCCGTGCATCATCTGGTCAGCACCATAACGGCGCAACTACCAGAACAGTTACACACCAGCGATCTGCTGCGCGCAGCTTTTCCTGGTGGCTCAATAACTGGAGCACCGAAAGTACGGGCTATGGAAATTATCGACGAACTGGAACCGCAGCGACGCAATGCCTGGTGCGGCAGCATTGGCTATTTGAGCTTTTGCGGCAACATGGATACCAGCATTACTATCCGCACGCTGACTGCCATTAACGGACAAATATACTGCTCTGCGGGCGGTGGAATTGTCGCCGATAGCCAGGAAGAAGCGGAATATCAGGAAACTTTTGATAAAGTTAATAAGATATTACGCCAACTGGAGAAGTAAGACGTGGAATACCGTAGCCTGACGCTTGATGATTTTTTATCGCGTTTTCAACTTTTGCGCCCGCAAATTAACCGGGAAACCCTAAATCATCGTCAGGCTGCCGTGTTAATCCCCATCGTCCGTCGACCGCAACCGGGGTTGTTGCTGACTCAGCGTTCGATTCATCTGCGTAAACACGCCGGACAAGTGGCGTTTCCAGGCGGCGCAGTGGATGATACGGACGCGTCAGTTATCGCCGCTGCGCTGCGCGAAGCTGAAGAAGAGGTTGCTATACCACCTTCCGCCGTCGAAGTTATCGGCGTGCTGCCGCCCGTCGATAGCGTCACTGGCTACCAGGTAACGCCAGTGGTCGGCATTATCCCGCCCGATCTGCCGTATCGCGCCAGTGAAGATGAAGTCTCGGCGGTGTTTGAAATGCCCCTCGCCCAGGCGCTGCATTTAGGCCGTTATCACCCGTTAGATATCTACCGCCGTGGCGATTCACATCGGGTATGGCTGTCCTGGTATGAACAGTATTTTGTATGGGGAATGACCGCAGGCATAATTCGTGAGCTGGCGCTGCAAATTGGTGTGAAACCCTGACTATACTTATCTTTACATCTACAAAACACTACTTGAGACAATCATCGCAATATTAGTTAAATCGCGGTTTTTGATTAGTTTAATTCATGTGAATAGTTAAGCCAGTCGCCGCGTTCCCTCTTACACTATGCGCTGTTATTCGTTCGTTACTGGAAGTCCAGTCACCTTGTCAGGAGTATTATCGTGATTAGTCTATTCGACATGTTTAAGGTGGGGATTGGTCCCTCATCTTCCCATACCGTAGGGCCTATGAAGGCGGGTAAACAGTTCGTCGATGATCTGGTCGAAAAAGGCTTACTGGATAGCGTTACTCGCGTTGCCGTGGACGTTTATGGTTCACTGTCGCTGACGGGTAAAGGCCACCACACCGATATCGCCATTATTATGGGTCTTGCAGGTAACGAACCTGCCACCGTGGATATCGACAGTATTCCCGGTTTTATTCGCGACGTAGAAGAGCGCGAACGTCTGCTGCTGGCACAGGGACGGCATGAAGTGGATTTCCCGCGCGACAACGGGATGCGTTTTCATAACGGCAACCTGCCGCTGCATGAAAACGGTATGCAAATCCACGCCTATAACGGCGATGAAGTCGTCTACAGCAAAACTTATTATTCCATCGGCGGCGGTTTTATCGTCGATGAAGAACACTTTGGTCAGGATGCCGCCAACGAAGTGAGCGTGCCGTATCCGTTCAAATCTGCCACCGAACTGCTCGCGTACTGTAATGAAACCGGCTATTCGCTGTCTGGTCTCGCTATGCAGAACGAACTGGCGCTGCACAGCAAGAAAGAGATCGACGAGTATTTCGCGCATGTCTGGCAAACCATGCAGGCATGTATCGATCGCGGGATGAACACCGAAGGCGTACTGCCAGGCCCGCTGCGCGTGCCGCGTCGTGCGTCGGCCCTGCGCCGGATGCTGGTTTCCAGCGATAAACTGTCTAACGATCCGATGAATGTCATTGACTGGGTAAACATGTTTGCGCTGGCAGTTAACGAAGAAAACGCCGCCGGTGGTCGTGTGGTAACTGCGCCAACCAACGGTGCTTGTGGCATTGTTCCGGCAGTGCTGGCTTATTATGACCACTTTATTGAATCGGTTAGCCCGGACATCTATACCCGTTACTTTATGGCTGCGGGCGCGATTGGTGCACTGTATAAAATGAACGCCTCTATTTCCGGTGCGGAAGTCGGTTGCCAGGGCGAAGTGGGTGTTGCCTGTTCAATGGCTGCTGCGGGCCTTGCCGAGCTGTTGGGCGGTAGCCCGGAACAGGTTTGTGTGGCAGCGGAAATTGGCATGGAGCACAACCTCGGTCTGACCTGTGACCCTGTTGCAGGGCAAGTTCAGGTGCCGTGCATTGAACGTAACGCCATTGCGTCAGTCAAGGCGATTAACGCCGCGCGGATGGCCCTGCGTCGCACCAGTGCGCCGCGCGTCTCGCTGGATAAAGTCATCGAAACGATGTACGAAACCGGTAAAGACATGAACGCCAAGTACCGCGAAACGTCTCGTGGTGGTCTGGCAATTAAAGTCCAGTGTGACTAATACTTTATCCTCGCCCATCTGCAACGGATGGGCGAATTTATCCCTGCTTTCTCGTCTGCTGTAATTTTCCCCACTACACTTCCACTGTTGCGTCAGGCGTTTGTCGCCATACGCTTACAGGGTGGCCCGCATGCAAAAAGCACAACGGATCATTAAAACCTATCGCCGTAATCGAATGATTGTTTGTACGATTTGCGCACTCGTTACGCTCGCTTCGACCCTGAGCGTGCGATTTATTTCACAGCGTAACTTAAATCAACAACGGGTAGTACAATTCGCCAATCACGCTGTAGAGGAATTAGATAAAGTACTGCTTCCCCTACAGGCAGGTAGCGAAGTATTACTTCCGCTAATTGGTCTGCCCTGCTCTGTCGCCCATTTGCCATTACGTAAACAGGCGGCAAAACTCCAAACTGTGCGATCCATTGGCCTGGTGCAAGACGGCACACTTTATTGCTCCAGCATTTTTGGTTATCGCAATGTGCCCGTCGTGGACATTCTGGCTGAACTTCCTGCACCGCAACCACTTTTACGACTGACGACCGACCATGCCCTGATTAAAGGCAGTCCGGTTTTGATTCAATGGACGCCTGCAGCGGGCAGTAGCAATGCTGGGGTCATGGAGATGATCAACATCGACTTACTGGCGGCAATGCTGCTTGAGCCACAACTGCCGCAAATCAGTAGCGCCAGCCTGACGGTGGACGATCGGCATTTGCTCTATGGTAATGGGCTGGTAGATTCCCTTCCGCAACCTGAAGACAATGAAAACTATCATGTTTCTTCGCAACGCTTTCCTTTTACCATTAACGTTAATGGTCCGGGGGCTACGGCGCTGGCATGGCACTATCTTCCAACACAATTACCGCTGGCGGTGCTGCTAAGTTTACTTGTGGGCTATATCGCCTGGCTGGCGACCGCTTACCGGATGAGTTTTTCCCGTGAAATCAATCTGGGCCTGGCGCAACATGAGTTCGAATTGTTCTGCCAGCCTTTGCTTAATGCGCGCAGCCAGCAATGTATTGGTGTAGAGATTTTGCTGCGCTGGAACAATCCACGTCAGGGCTGGATTTCACCGGATGTGTTTATTCCTATCGCGGAAGAACATCATTTAATTGTGCCACTGACCCGCTATGTGATGGCAGAAACCATCCGTCAGCGGCATGTTTTCCCAATGAGTAGTCAGTTTCATGTTGGCATTAACGTCGCACCCAGCCATTTTCGCCGTGGTGTACTGATAAAAGATCTCAATCAGTACTGGTTTAGCGCTCACCCGATTCAGCAACTGATCCTCGAAATCACCGAACGCGATGCCTTACTGGATGTTGATTATCGGATTGCCCGCGAGCTGCATCGTAAAAACGTCAAACTGGCGATTGATGACTTCGGCACCGGCAACAGTTCATTTTCCTGGCTTGAAACATTACGTCCTGACGTGCTGAAAATTGATAAGTCATTTACCGCAGCTATAGGTTCTGACGCGGTTAACTCGACGGTGACCGATATCATCATCGCACTGGGGCAAAGACTGAATATTGAACTGGTGGCGGAGGGTGTGGAAACACAAGAACAGGCGAAGTATTTGCGCCGTCATGGCGTGCATATTTTGCAAGGGTATTTGTACGCACAGCCGATGCCGCTACGCGATTTTCCCAAATGGCTGGCGGGCAGCCAACCGCCGCCCGCCCGGCATAATGGACATATCACGCCCGTTATGCCGTTACGTTAACGCTTACTCATCTTCATCGTGCGCCGGTTGCTCTTTAACAATGCGAACCAGATCAACACGATAATCATTGGCTTCAATGATGGTGATATGCAGTGGCCCTACATCAATCACATCGCCCACACGGGGAATGTGACCATTTGCCGAGATCACGAGGCCCGCGACCGTCGCGATATCATCGTCATCGGCAAGGTGCTCAACATCAAGCGCCTGCTGCAAGGCATGCAAATCTGTACCGCCTTTTACCAGCCAGCCGTCACCATCGGTAATGATTTCCGGCGTTTCGTCAGCGTCCGGGAATTCACCCGCAATGGCTTCCAGCACATCCAGCGGCGTGACCAGGCCTTGTACCACACCAAACTCGTTGGTCACGATAACAAAGCTCCCGCGAGCACGACGCAGCACGCCCAGTAGGTTGATCGGGTCAAGGGTTTCAGGGACGATAATCGCCGGAGACGCCGAAGCAATCGCCGCCACATCAACACCTTCTTCGAGCGCCACCAGCAGTTCTTTAGCACGTACGATACCGATGATTTCATCCAGTTCACCGCGACATACCGGGAACAGACTGTGCGGTGAGGAGAGCAGCTGCTCACGGATTTCATCCACCCCGAGATTAGCGTCAACCCAGCTTATTTCACCGCGCGGCGTCATGATCCCGCGCAGAGAACGCGACGCCAGCGTCAATACACCGTTAATCATGTAACGTTCTTCTTCGGCAAACGCACCTTCCGGTACCGGGATAGGCATCGGGTTATCGGCATCGTGCTGAACATTGGCCTGACGTTTCCCCCCCATCAAACGCAGGATGGCATCGGCAGTACGCGCACGCAGCGGCAAAGTCGACTGGTGACGAATAAAGTTGCGACGCGCAATCTGGTTAAACACTTCGATGATGATCGAGAAGCCAATCGCGGCATACAGGTAACCTTTCGGAATGTGGAAACCGAAACCTTCTGCCACCAGACTCAGACCAATCATTAACAGGAAGCTCAGACAGAGCACCACTACCGTTGGATGCTGATTAACAAATCGCGTCAGCGGTTTCGATGCCAGCAGCATAACCGCCATCGCAATCACCACCGCAGCCATCATCACCGGTAGATGGTTAACCATCCCTACAGCAGTAATCACCGCATCCAACGAGAAGACGGCGTCAAGGATGACGATCTGTGTGACGACCACCCAGAAACTGGCGTAGCCTTTACCGTGGCCGGAATCATGATCGCGGTTTTCCAGCCGTTCATGCAGTTCGGTTGTTGCTTTGAACAGCAAGAATATCCCCCCGAACAACATAATCAGGTCGCGTCCGGAGAAGGAG
The DNA here is from genome assembly GCF_009820115.1 of Escherichia sp. HH41S. Taxonomy (NCBI): domain Bacteria; kingdom Pseudomonadati; phylum Pseudomonadota; class Gammaproteobacteria; order Enterobacterales; family Enterobacteriaceae; genus Escherichia; species Escherichia sp. HH41S. Next base: position 56,878 of record NZ_VNXE01000119.1, on the reverse strand, counting down.
AAATCCATGACGGTAAAGAGCGGTTTGGTCAGCGTGACCATCCATGAAATCAGCGACAGCAGCCCCAGACGCATAATCAGCGCCAGTGATAATCCCAGCAAACGCGCTTTATCGCGTTGTTTTGGCGGCAGTTTGTCAGCAAGAATGGCGATGAAGACCAGGTTATCGATACCCAGCACAATTTCGAGAACAACAAGCGTGAGTAGCCCCGCCCAAATTGAGGGGTCCATTAAGAATTCCATGACAAGCTCCTGCTTAAGGAATAGCTATTCGGCGCCAGAAATAATGCAGGCGTAACGACAAAAGGCAAACGAAAGGTGCGGCATAAAGTGCCAGAAAAGCAGGCGTTAAAAGGCCTGATGCTGAAATGACGTCGGTGACGATCCATACTGCGGGCTACTGCCCTATACTCCATGGTTGTTAAACGGGAGTTAAACATATCAGAGACACATCTGATTTGGCAAAGATTTACCTTCCTTTGCAAACGAATGTGACAAGGATATTTTACCTTTCGAAATTTCTGCTAATCGAAAGTTAAATTACGGATCTTCATCACATAAAATAATTTTTTCGATATCTAAAATAAATCGCGAAACGCAGGGGTTTTTGGTTGTAGCCCTTATCTGAATCGATTCGATTGTGGACGACGATTCAAAAATACATCTGGCACGTTGAGGTGTTAACGATAATAAAGGAGGTAGCAAGTGACCATTGCTATTGTTATAGGCACACATGGTTGGGCTGCAGAGCAGTTGCTTAAAACGGCAGAAATGCTGTTAGGCGAGCAGGAAAACGTCGGCTGGATCGATTTCGTTCCAGGTGAAAATGCCGAAACGCTGATTGAAAAGTACAACGCTCAGTTGGCAAAACTCGACACCACTAAAGGCGTGCTGTTTCTCGTTGATACATGGGGAGGCAGCCCGTTCAATGCTGCCAGCCGCATTGTCGTCGACAAAGAGCATTATGAAGTCATTGCAGGCGTTAACATTCCAATGCTCGTGGAAACGTTAATGGCCCGTGATGATGACCCAAGCTTTGATGAACTGGTGGCGCTGGCAGTAGAAACAGGCCGTGAAGGCGTGAAAGCACTGAAAGCCAAACCGGTTGAAAAAGCCGCGCCAGCACCCGTTGCCGCAGCACCAAAAGCGGCTCCAACTCCGGCAAAACCAATGGGACCAAACGACTACATGGTTATTGGCCTTGCGCGTATCGACGACCGTCTGATTCACGGTCAGGTCGCCACCCGCTGGACTAAAGAAACCAATGTCTCCCGTATTATTGTTGTTAGTGATGAAGTGGCTGCGGATACCGTTCGTAAGACACTGCTCACCCAGGTTGCACCTCCGGGCGTAACAGCACACGTGGTTGATGTCGCCAAAATGATTCGCGTCTACAACAACCCGAAATATGCTGGCGAACGCGTAATGCTGTTATTTACCAACCCTACAGATGTAGAGCGTCTCGTTGAAGGCGGCGTGAAAATCACCTCTGTTAACGTTGGTGGTATGGCATTCCGTCAGGGTAAAACCCAGGTGAATAACGCGGTTTCTGTTGATGAAAAAGATATCGAGGCGTTCAAGAAACTGAATGCGCGCGGTATTGAGCTGGAAGTCCGTAAGGTTTCCACCGATCCGAAACTGAAAATGATGGATCTGATCAGCAAAATCGATAAGTAACGTATTGTGTTGATTATCACTCAGTTTTCACACTTAAGTCTTACGTAAACAGGAGAAGTACAATGGAGATTACCACTCTTCAAATTGTGCTGGTATTTATCGTAGCCTGTATCGCAGGTATGGGATCTATCCTCGATGAATTTCAGTTTCACCGTCCGCTAATCGCGTGTACCCTGGTGGGTATCGTTCTTGGGGATATGAAAACCGGTATTATTATCGGTGGTACGCTGGAAATGATCGCGCTGGGCTGGATGAACATCGGTGCTGCAGTTGCGCCTGACGCCGCTCTGGCTTCCATCATTTCTACTATTCTGGTTATCGCAGGTCATCAGAGCATTGGTGCAGGTATCGCACTGGCAATCCCTCTGGCTGCTGCAGGTCAGGTACTGACCATCATCGTTCGTACTATTACCGTTGCTTTCCAGCACGCTGCGGATAAGGCTGCTGATAACGGCAACCTGACAGCGATTTCCTGGATCCACGTTTCTTCTCTGTTCCTGCAAGCAATGCGTGTGGCTATTCCGGCCGTCATCGTTGCGCTGTCTGTTGGTACCAGCGAAGTCCAGAACATGCTGAATGCGATTCCGGAAGTGGTGACCAATGGTCTGAATATCGCCGGTGGCATGATCGTGGTGGTTGGTTATGCGATGGTTATCAACATGATGCGTGCTGGCTACCTGATGCCGTTCTTCTACCTCGGCTTCGTAACCGCAGCATTCACCAACTTTAACCTGGTTGCTCTGGGTGTGATTGGTACTGTTATGGCAGTGCTCTACATCCAACTTAGCCCGAAATACAACCGCGTAGCCGGTGCGCCTGCTCAGGCCGCTGGTAACAACGATCTCGATAACGAACTGGACTAACAGGTGAGCGAAATGGTTGATACAACTCAAACTACCACCGAGAAAAAACTCACTCAAAGTGATATTCGTGGCGTCTTCCTGCGTTCTAACCTCTTCCAGGGTTCATGGAACTTCGAACGTATGCAGGCACTGGGTTTCTGCTTCTCTATGGTACCGGCAATTCGTCGCCTCTACCCTGAGAACAACGAAGCTCGTAAACAAGCTATTCGCCGTCACCTGGAGTTCTTTAACACCCAGCCGTTCGTGGCTGCGCCGATTCTCGGCGTAACCCTGGCGCTGGAAGAACAGCGTGCTAATGGCGCAGAGATCGATGACGGTGCTATCAACGGTATCAAAGTCGGTTTGATGGGGCCGCTGGCTGGTGTAGGCGACCCGATCTTCTGGGGAACCGTACGTCCGGTATTTGCAGCACTGGGTGCCGGTATCGCAATGAGCGGCAGCCTGTTAGGTCCGCTGCTGTTCTTCATCTTGTTTAACCTGGTGCGTCTGGCAACCCGTTACTACGGCGTAGCGTATGGTTACTCCAAAGGTATCGATATCGTTAAAGATATGGGTGGCGGCTTCCTGCAAAAACTGACGGAAGGGGCGTCTATTCTCGGCCTGTTTGTCATGGGGGCATTGGTTAACAAGTGGACACATGTCAACATCCCGCTGGTTGTCTCTCGCATTACTGACCAGACGGGCAAAGAACACGTTACCACTGTCCAGACTATTCTTGACCAGTTAATGCCGGGCCTGGTACCACTGCTGCTGACCTTTGCTTGTATGTGGCTGCTGCGCAAAAAAGTTAATCCGCTGTGGATCATCGTTGGCTTCTTCGTCATCGGTATCGCTGGTTACGCTTGCGGCCTGCTGGGACTGTAAGATTGTTGTACACTACCGGGGCCTTTTGGCCCCGTTTTTTTATCTGGAGGATTAATGACAATCACGGACCTGGTACTGATTCTTTTCATCGCCGCACTCCTGACCTTCGCGATCTACGATCAGTTCATCATGCCCCGCCGCAACGGCCCCACCCTGCTGGCAATTCCTTTGCTCCGACGTGGCCGCATCGACAGCGTTATCTTCGTAGGACTGATTGTCATTCTTATCTATAACAACGTCACGAATCATGGCGCGCAAATAACGACATGGTTATTAAGTGCACTGGCTCTAATGGGGTTTTATATTTTCTGGATCCGCGTTCCGAAGATCATCTTTAAACAAAAAGGTTTTTTCTTCGCCAATGTCTGGATTGAATATAGTCGAATTAAAGCGATGAACTTGTCTGAAGATGGCGTGTTAGTGATGCAATTAGAACAGCGCCGGCTGTTAATCCGCGTTCGAAATATCGACGACCTGGAGAAAATTTATAAACTTCTTGTTTCCACTCAATAAGTTATGAATTTAGCCAAAGCTATGCTTGCTGTATTTTAAATAATCAGACATAGCTTAGGCTATATTATCCCATCCCTTATTTGTTATTTATTTTAACGTTTCATTGATATATAAATCTAAATGAAAATCGTTATCAATTAACTGCTGAAATAATATATCCCAACAGTTGTTTTATATTCTAAAAATATGTTAATGTTGCGCCCTCATTTGGGGAGTAGCCGATTTCCAGATTCCGGAAATGTACGTGTCAACATACTCGTTGCAAAACGTGGCACGTACGGACTGAACACTTTCAGTCAGGCGAGACCATATGCACATCAATCGCTATGCCTGCATGAACGCGAAAATCATCGCGGTTTGTTGTTCATGTATGCATGTTTGCTGGGGGCGATGATGTGTTTTATGGATACCCCGGTCAGGACGTTGTCATGAATATCACTGCTACTGTTCTTCTTGCGTTTGGTATGTCGATGGATGCATTTGCTGCATCAATCGGTAAAGGTGCCACCCTCCATAAACCGAAATTTTCTGAAGCGTTGCGAACCGGCCTTATTTTTGGTGCCGTCGAAACCCTGACGCCGCTGATCGGCTGGGGAATGGGCATGTTAGCCAGCCGGTTTGTCCTTGAATGGAACCACTGGATTGCGTTTGTGCTGCTGATATTCCTCGGCGGGCGAATGATTATTGAGGGTTTTCGTGGCGCAGATGATGAAGATGAAGAACCGCGCCGTCGACACGGTTTCTGGCTACTGGTAACCACCGCGATTGCCACCAGCCTGGATGCCATGGCTGTGGGTGTTGGTCTCGCCTTCCTGCAGGTCAACATTATCGCGACCGCATTGGCCATTGGTTGTGCAACCTTGATTATGTCGACATTAGGGATGATGGTTGGTCGCTTTATCGGCTCAATTATTGGGAAGAAAGCGGAAATTCTCGGCGGGCTGGTACTGATCGGCATCGGCGTCCAGATCCTCTGGACGCACTTCCACGGTTAATAAGAACGCTGCCAGAGGTGAATATTAAAGTCCGTCTGGCAGTCGAACACTTCTTTTGCTGCCAGTGTTTGCCAGACTTCTGGCTTCGCACGCCAGGCAAACGGCGTCATCTGCAATAATGCGACGGCTTCATCACCGCGAAGACGCATCGGATAACACAACTCAGCACTCTGCTGTAATGTAAAACCTTCCAGTTGTTCTGCATGAGGTGCATGAAGATGTACTTCATTGTAAATCAGCCCCTTCAGCTCCATCAAATGTCGCGGTCCCGGCGTGGCAGTAATGACCCAACCGCCAGGCTTCACTACTCGCGCTAACTCTTCTGCTTTACACGGCGCGTAAATACGTATTATGGCGTCCATACTGGTATCGGAAAACGGCAAACGGTGGCTGGAAGCAACACAAAAAGTGACCTGCGGATAGCGTTTCGCCGCCGCTTTTATCGCAACCTTCGAGACATCCAGGCCAAACGTGGTGATTTCGGGCAACGCATCGGCAAATGCGTGTGTGTAATACCCTTCACCACAGCCAATATCCAGCACTGCCGTGGCCTTTTCATCAAGCCGTTCCCGCAGTTGGGCGACAATTGCATCACGCAGCGGCTGATAATGTCCGGCATCTAAGAATGCGCGGCGTGCTTGCATCATTTCCGCGCTGTCGCCCGGATCACGAGACCGTTTATGCTGAACGGGCAGCAGATTGACATACCCTTCTTTCGCCATATCAAACTGATGTCGCTGGGGACAGATATAGCTGTTTTTTTCACGCGAAAGAGGCTGATGGCAAAGTGGACAGGAAAACGACATGACAACTCCGGCAGGATACTAAAGGCCGCAAGTGTAACGCGAATCACGCGGCGGGCAAATATCCGAATGCCAGGAGCGAAGATAAAGCAAAGTAAAAAGCCTCGCATTCGACGAGGCTTTATAGCGAGATTGAAGTGTCTTCACACTTCAGATCAGTGGATTCGATCAGATAGCTGTTACGTTAACAGCTGCCGGACCTTTCTGACCGTCCTGAATTTCGAACTCAACGTTCTGACCTTCAGCCAGAGTTTTGAAGCCATTACCCTGGATAGCGGAGAAGTGTACGAACACGTCTTTGCTGCCATCAGCCGGAGTAATGAAGCCAAAACCTTTAGACTCGTTGAACCACTTAACCTGACCTTTAATCTTTGCCATTTGAAAAATTCCTTAGATTGTTTTCTTCGCCCGCAGGCATAACATAGATAAAACTGACACATTACTGCATGAGGCACCAATATAAGGCTCGGCAGAGAAGCGGTATTCAACGTCAACGTGTTTACTCAGGACTTCTTTACTGAAAATGCCACACATAAACAGAACTGTACCTCGTTTAACCCGAAATCTGTTATCACATACAACGTTAATTATGGCAAGCCATTTTTAAACATGTCTCGATCAGACGCACAAATCTCGATACGTCTTCCACTTTTTTTGCACACTTATGCAACGGAATACGCGCCGATATATCATTGTGCTTAACCTTGCCAGTTCAGGCAGATACTTAAACTGACGTATTTTCTAACATAGTTCAATAAGTTCAGTTGTTCCAGGCCAATGGGAGAAGTTATTACATAGTGCGTGCAATATCACATTTTCTGCTATGCAATGAATAAAAAGTTATATCACTTTTTCTCATAAAACAGTCAGTTAACGGCTATCAATCACCCAAAAGAGAAGTCAATCGCCAAAGATATTGTAAATTTAAAATAAGAAAAATTGATGAATGCGCAAAAAAATCAAGAGAGAAACGTTTCGCTAATAAATAATAACACGCTTAATCACAAATCCGATGTAAACATCCTAATAAATTAATGGGCTAAATATCTTTTTCTGATATCCCGTTACGCAAATAAATAATATGATAATTATTTGAAGTCAGACCAGAGTTTTAATTTGAAGCAGTTGCACCATGACAGTGCGTATAATCAGGATGAATTGAGTAACCCTTCAACGACGGGGTTACTCAAGATTGAGGAAGGATTACCGTTCGGCGACCAGACGAATAATATCTTCGTCTTCAACCGATTTTTGACTCTCAACGGTCTTTTTATCTTCTTTCTCAGGTTCGTTTGCTTCGCACAAACGACGTAACAGTGCATTTTGACGTTTTTGCTGATCCAGCAACGCCTCAAGCAGTTCAATCTGTTCGTTAGTTCGTGAACTGGCACGATTGATAAAAAACCACAAGATGAGCCCGATAAGAAGAACCACCACCGATACAACCAAAGACGCAATGTTCATCACGCCTGAATTTACAACTTCGTTCATTTCACCACCTCTGAGTAGAGGCGCTATTCTACCACTGCTGGAGAGGAAGAAAATCTAGTGCTGAAAAAATGATATCACCACGGGATAAACTGGTTAATGGCACAAATTCCGCTGAAAAATTGTACATCCTGATCGCACATCATGTTGAATACCTGCGCCCAAAGCAGCAAGCAAGCCAACACCACGACAACCAGAACGACCCATCGAAACTTTTTCACTCCAATCTCCGTTTCACCTACCTTATGTCATTAAACTAGCATGTGTTAGTTAAACAGCGCCTAACTATGTCGATATTCGTGCTTTTTCAGAATGAGTCGCTTGCTTCAGCGCATATTGCCGCTACGATTAAGCGAACATAAAAAGAGAAGAGGTTGTAATGCGATTCATCATTCGCACAGTTATGCTGATAGCACTGGTATGGATAGGATTATTACTCAGCGGATATGGCGTTTTGATTGGAAGCAAAGAGAATGCCGCGGGATTAGGTTTGCAATGTACCTATCTGACCGCCAGAGGCACCAGCACGGTACAATACCTGCACACTAAAAGTGGTTTTCTGGGGATAACAGATTGCCCGTTGTTACGTAAAAGCAATATTGTGGTCGATAATGGTTAAGGGTAATAAATAACCAGATTCTCACTCATAAGTAAAATATTCTTATCGCAAGTGCGTTTAATATAACGCCACCTTCAACTTTATTTTTCTCATGCTAAATAAAGAACCTGTCTGTTTGATATTCAGACAGGTTCTTACTCTCATCAGAACGGATAGTCGTGATAACCCATTTGTGCAGAAATTTTGCGCGCCGCGGTATGCAACATTGCGACATATTCCTGTAAACGCTCTTCAGAGAAACGCAACGTCGGGAAGGAGATGCTCAGACCGGCAATGACCACGCCAAAGCGATCAAATACCGGAACCGCAATGCAACGCAGTCCTTCTTCCTGCTCTTCGTTATCTTCGCCATACCCCTGCTCGCGCACCTGGTCCAGAACGGGTAATAACGCTTCAGTACTGGTGATGGTCCGTTCGGTACTGCGTTTATACTCCACGCCCTCGAGAATTTGCTTCACTTCATCGCGATCGCGCCATGCCAGCAGTACCTTACCAATCGCGGTGCTGTACAGCGGATTACGACGACCAATCCGTGAATACATGCGCAAATTGTACATAGAGTCAATTTTGTGGATGTAAACAATACTGTCTTCGTCCAGTGCGCCGAGGTGGATAGTTTCTTTGGTCAGGCGGGAGATCTCACGCATCTGGATATCTGCGCTACGAATTAAATCGACGTTTTGTAACGCGCGAGCGCCCAGTTCAAACAATTTCAGGGTCAGCGAATATTTCTCCGACTCCCCTTCCTGCGCCACATAACCCAGGGTTTTCATGGTCTGTAAAAAGCGATAAACGGTGCTTTTTGACATCATGACGCGCTGCGACAGCTCGGTTATCCCTATTTCGCGCTCTTCACCCAGCGCCTGCAAAATGCCAAAAACTTTCAGCACGGAAGATACAGAATCAGGCTGTTTATCCAGATCTGCGTTAGCCATTTATCACCTCATTGCGAGTGTTTTATAAAAATCAGAACTGTTTTTTATTATAATTTCGCACCTGGGTGGTCGCAATCCATCTTTTGCCGGTTAGTTACAATTCTGCGACATCCACCGTGAATATCAGTGCTAGAATCTTACCCCTGTTGATTATTCACCAAAGATATAAAATTCCTATGCCAAAAGTTCAGGCCGACGGCCTGCCGTTGCCCCAGCGATACGGTGCGATATTAACCATTGTGATTGGTATTTCGATGGCTGTCCTTGACGGCGCAATCGCCAACGTCGCCCTGCCAACAATCGCCACGGACCTTCATGCCACGCCAGCCAGTTCCATCTGGGTAGTGAACGCCTATCAAATCGCCATTGTCATCTCCCTGCTCTCGTTTTCGTTTCTGGGCGATATGTTTGGCTATCGACGTATTTATAAATGCGGTCTGGTCGTTTTTCTGTTGTCTTCACTGTTCTGCGCCCTTTCTGATTCGCTACAAATGCTCACCCTTGCGCGTGTCATACAAGGTTTCGGCGGTGCAGCGTTGATGAGCGTTAATACCGCACTTATCCGCCTGATCTATCCACAACGTTTTCTGGGTAGAGGGATGGGCATAAACTCGTTTATTGTTGCCGTCTCTTCTGCTGCCGGGCCGACAATTGCTGCAGCAATCCTCTCCATCGCATCCTGGAAATGGTTATTTTTAATCAACGTACCGTTGGGTATTATCGCCCTGCTTCTGGCCATGCGTTTTCTGCCACCCAATGGCTCTCGTGCCAGTAAACCCCGTTTCGACCTGCCCAGCGCCGTGATGAACGCGTTAACCTTCGGCCTGCTTATTACTGCATTGAGTGGTTTCGCTCAGGGGCAATCGCTGACGTTGATTGGCGCGGAACTGGTGGTAATGGTTGTCGTTGGTATTTTCTTTATTCGCCGCCAGCTTTCTCTTCCCGTACCGCTGCTACCGGTGGATTTACTGCGTATCCCGCTGTTTTCGCTTTCTATTTGCACATCTGTTTGCTCTTTCTGCGCACAAATGCTGGCAATGGTTTCCCTGCCCTTTTACCTGCAAACCGTGCTCGGGCGTAGTGAAGTCGAAACAGGTTTACTTCTGACACCGTGGCCGTTAGCAACAATGGTGATGGCTCCGCTGGCAGGCTATTTGATTGAACGCGTACATGCAGGATTGCTGGGTGCTTTAGGGTTGTTCATCATGGCTGCGGGGCTTTTTTCCCTGGTTCTGCTGCCCGCGTCACCTGCGGATATCAATATTATCTGGCCGATGATCTTATGTGGCGCTGGATTTGGCTTATTCCAGTCACCCAATAACCACACCATTATTACCTCCGCTCCGCGCGAACGTAGCGGTGGGGCCAGTGGCATGTTAGGGACGGCTCGTCTATTGGGTCAGAGTAGTGGCGCGGCGCTGGTGGCGCTGATGCTAAATCAGTTTGGTGATAATGGTACACACGTCTCGCTGATGGCTGCGGCTATTCTGGCAGTGATTGCTGCCTGTGTCAGTGGCTTACGTATTACCCAGCCACGATCCAGGGCATAAAAAAAGCGCGTCGATCAGGACGCGCTTTTTAGTATTTACTTCATATTACTTCAGGTATTCACCCGTACGCAGAGCTTCAATACGTTTATCCAGCGGCGGGTGAGTCATGAACAACTCACTGAGCGATTTCGACTTCCCGTTAATACAGAAAGCCATCATGCTGGTTGCTTCTTGTGGTTCATAGCTGGTTTTCAGGCGTTGCAGCGCGGCAATCATTTTCTCACGACCAACCAGTTTTGCTGAACCCGCATCGGCGTGGAATTCACGGTGACGCGAGAACCACATGGTGATAATGCTCGCCAGAATACCAAACACCAGTTCCAGCACCGTCGCGACGGCAAAGTAGATCAGTGGGTTGCCGTTGCTCTCTTCACCTTCGTCACGGTTACCGCCCATGAAGCCAGCAGCCAACTGCGCCAGAATACGTGAAATAAAGATAACGAAGGTGTTCACCACGCCCTGAATCAGCGTCATGGTGACCATATCACCATTGGCGATGTGACTGATTTCGTGAGCAATTACCGCCTCAGCTTCATCCGGGCTCATGTTCTGCAGCAAACCGGTGCTGACAGCAACCAGAGAGGCATCACGGCGCGCACCGGTTGCAAAAGCGTTGATGTCCGGCGCATGGTAGATAGCCACTTGCGGCATAGCGATCCCCGCCTGACGAGCCTGGGTTGCTACAGTATTGACCAGCCAACGTTCCCTTTCGTTACGCGGTTGCTCGATCACTTCCCCGCCAACAGATCGTAATGCCATCCATTTGGACATCAGAAGCGAAACGAAGGAACCACCAAAACCGAACAGCAAGGCCATGATCATCAGCCCCTGAACGCTGCTCGACTGTATCCCTGTCAGGCTCAGTACCAGCCCGAAAACGACCATTACGGCCAGGTTCGTTAGCAGGAAGAGCGCGATTCGCATCATAATTTTCTTTTTACCTCAGTTTAACAAAACGCAATATGCGATACCCACATCGTATGGGTTACGCGACTATTTTCAAGTCTGGATAGTGCGTAAGTCACCAGAAAGACACAACTTTACATTTTGTAGCATCTGATTTACGGCATCTTGCCGCTGTTAAAAAATCAGGCACAATTTCTTGTGCCTGATTGATGTTACTTGACGGGAGCGGGTTGTTCCGCGGGTCTGGCTTTTTCAAGCTTCGCCAAATCGAGTGCGATATTCACCGTCTCATCCAGATAAGGATCCGGTTCCTGGTAATCTTTCGGTAGATCATCCAGCTTCTTCAACTCCGATTTACCTTCGCGTTTAAAGCGTTCGTTCAAACGCGCCAGACGCGTCGCATCATCTTCATTATTCTCTTTCTCACGCACCGCGTAATTCAGAGAAACGATATTGCGCTTGTCCTTCATGGCGTTGAAGCGCGCGATATCCTTCATGATGTTCTGGAACTCAGGATCTTTCGCGATACGCGCATTATGCGCCTTCAGCAACTCCGGTTCAAAGGCCGTTAAATCGCCTGATTTCACATAGGTTGCAGCATCAATGCTATCCCACGGCAGCGCGTTATCTTCAAATTTCTCTCCCGTTTCCGTTTCTTCATTACCTGTCGGCATGATGATGTCTGGCGTTACGCCCTTACGTTGCGTACTGCCGCCGTTAACGCGATAGAATTTCTGGATCGTGTATTGAACAGAACCCAAAGCTGGCCATTCAGGACGTAACATCTGATCGTAAATACGGTTCAATGAACGGTACTGCTGGACAGTGCCTTTACCAAATGTCGGTTCACCCACAACCAGCGCACGACCGTAATCCTGCATTGCCGCAGCAAAGATTTCTGAAGCCGAAGCACTAAAGCGGTCAACCAGCACCACCAGCGGGCCTTTATAGAAGACCTGACCGTCGGTATCGCTGTCTTCACGAACTTTACCGTTGTTATCACGAACCTGAACAATCGGACCTGCAGGAATAAACAGGCCTGAAAGCGATACTGCCTCGGTCAACGCCCCACCGCCATTGCTACGCAGGTCGATGATCACACTGCTGACATTCTGTTTTTCCAGTTTCTGCAGTTGTACTTTGACATCATCTGTCAAACCCACATAGAAGCCAGGAATATCCAGCACGCCAACTTTCTCTTTACCGACGGTCTTCACCGACATTTTAACCGCGCGGTCTTCGAGGCGAATACGTTCACGGGTCAACGTTACAGTACGGGTCTTGGTCCCTTTACCAGCAGGTAAAATTTCCAGACGAACTTTACTGCCCTTCGGCCCTTTAATTAAGGCAACCACGTCATCAAGACGCCAGCCAATCACGTCAACCATCGGCTTGCCTGTTTGACCAACACCGACAATTTTGTCACCAACGCTGATAGCTTTACTCTTCGCTGCCGGGCCACCTGCCACCATCGAATTGATAACGGTGTAGTCATCATCCATTTGCAGCACTGCGCCAATACCTTCCAGCGACAAACTCATTTCAGTGTTGAACTGTTCGGTATTACGCGGGGAAAGATAGTTGGTATGCGGGTCTATTTCACGAGCAAACGCCGTCATTGCCAGCGAGAAAACATCTTCGCTGTTGGTTTGCGCCAGACGACGAATGGCAAATTTGTAGCGGCGAGTCAGGGTTTCACGAATTTCTTTATCCGTTTTTCCTGTCAGCTTCAGGCTTAACTCGTCGAATTTGACTTTACTGTCCCACAGCGCGTTCAACTCAGCCTCGTTTTTCGGCCATGGAGCTTTGCTGCGGTCAAGGTTATAAGTGTCGTTGCCGGTAAAATCCATCGGCTTTTCCAGTACCGACAAAGCGTACTGGTAACGTTCAAAACGGCGCTTTTGCGCCAAATTGTAGAGATCGTAGAAAACGTCGAGTTTGCCTGAACGCAGTTCATCGCCTAACTCGGTTTTCTTTTTCGCGAACTGTTCAACATCGCTTGCCAGCAGCACGTTGTGGCTGTAATCGAGCAGATTCAGGTAGCGGTCAAAGATTTTAGCCGAAAATGCCTGATCGAGGTCGAACTGGCGATAATGAGAACGGGTGAAGCGCGACGTTACGCGCTCACTCACCGTCGCATGCTGCGTCTCTTCCTTTAACACCGGAATTTGATCAGCACGCGTGATATCTTCTACAGCGAAGGTCTGGCCTGCTATTGCAAGCAGGCCAGCTAACGCGGTAAGCCTAAAAAACATGTTCATGCCTGGCCCGGCCTCCGTTTCAGAACACCAGGTGTTCTGCGCGCACAATCAAAGACATACCCGAATTCAGTTGGACGCGGACGCCGTCTTTGGTGATTTCTAATACGGTGGCATCCATCGCGTTTTGACCCGCTTTCACCTTCAGGGCTTGTCCGACAGTCAGAGCTGAAATGTCAGAAACTGGGGTGTGCTGTTCTTCGCGAGGTGCTTTTGCTGTTTTTGGCGCTTTCTCTACCGGCTTTTGCGCACGTGGTTTACGCTCAGCGCCTTCTTTGCGGCGTGGCGTGGTCGGACGTGGCTTGCGTTCACGGCGCGGTGCGTCTTCTTTCTCACCAGCAGCTGCGGCAGCTTCGCGTTTTTTCGCTTGCTGCTCAGCACGCTGTGCCTGAACACGTGCTTTCGCTTCTTCAAGCTGCTTGCGAGCATGCTCTACATGTTGCTCGTCCAGCTCACCGCATGGGTTGCCGTCAAGATCGACACGCGTTGCGCCGGGTTTAACACCGTAAAGGTAACGCCAGCTCGAGGTATAGAGACGTAAAGCGGATCGCAATTGCGTTTTGCTCAGGTTCATTTCCCCGGCAACACGATCGACCAAATCCTGAAAAATACCGATTTTCAGCGGACGCGCTTCACCTTCCGCACTGAAACAGTGGGGAAAACGTTCGGCCAGAAACGCGATTACTTCTTTACTGCTATTCAACTTAGGTTGATTTTCCATGAAATTTCCTGATTACAACGGACGTAGCCAACAAGCGCAGGCATGAACAGGCGTCATTATAATGACGCCATCAGTAAATGCTACGTTATCCGTTGATTATCCTGCGACGCTCGCAAAGAATTTTTTGTAATCCGTCATTGCAAGCACCTTTTCAAGCTGTGCCACAAGCTGACGTAAGCCCTGCTCGTCCTCGTCTGTAAAGCGACCGAAGACGGTACTGTCGATATCGAGAACACCAATAATCTGATTTTTCACCACCAGCGGCAGGACAATTTCAGAATTACTTGCTGCATCACAGGCAATATGTCCGTCAAAAGCGTGAACATCCTCGATTCGCTGCACTTCATTACGGGCAACTGCAGTGCCACACACACCGCGCCCGACGGGGATGCGTACACAAGCAATTTTGCCCTGAAACGGTCCGAGAACCAACGTCTCGTCCTCAAGTAAATAAAAACCTGCCCAGTTTACGTCAGTGAGACGCTCATATAACAACGCACTGGTGTTAGCAAGCGTTGCCAGAAAACTGGTTTCTCCCGCCATCAGCGCGTTAAAGTCACGGTTTAAATCCGCGTAAAATTCTGTTTTGTTCATTATATAATCACTTGGTTGTCTTACCTGGAACTGCCAGCCTATTAAAATAAGCATTAAATGCGTTAATGCTCAAGATCATTCCCATCATGGGTTAAGATTAATGTTAATTCTTATTACATTTGGCACGTCATGGCTCTTAACACACCACAAATTACGCCGACAAAAAAGATAACAGTGAGGGCAATTGGCGAGGAACTGCCGCGTGGTGATTACCAACGTTGCCCGCAATGTGACATGCTGTTTAGCCTACCCGAGATAAACTCTCATCAAAGTGCCTATTGTCCGCGCTGTCAGGCAAAAATTCGTGACGGGCGCGACTGGTCGCTGACGCGCCTGGCGGCAATGGCGTTCGCTATGCTGTTGCTTATGCCGTTTGCCTGGGGCGAACCGCTGTTGCATATCTGGCTGTTAGGCATTCGTATTGACGCCAACGTCATGCAAGGCATCTGGCAAATGACCAAACAGGGCGATGCGATAACGGGATCAATGGTCTTTTTTTGCGTTATTGGTGCCCCCCTCATTCTGGTGACCTCCATAGCTTATTTATGGTTTGGTAACCGACTGGGAATGAATCTACGCCCGGTACTGCTGATGCTTGAGCGATTGAAAGAGTGGGTGATGCTGGACATCTATCTGGTCGGTATTGGCGTTGCTTCTATAAAGGTGCAGGATTATGCGCACATTCAGGCGGGTATTGGTCTGTTCTCTTTTGTTGCATTAGTGATATTGACCACGGTGACGTTGTCACATCTTAATGTCGAGGAACTGTGGGCGCGATTTTATCCACAGCGTCACGCTACGCGTAGGGACGAGAAACTCCGTGTTTGTCTTGGGTGCCATTTTACCGGCTATCCTGATCAGCGTGGTCGCTGCCCGCGTTGCCATATCCCGCTACGCCTGCGTCGCCGTCATAGTCTGCAAAAGTGCTGGGCGGCGCTGTTAGCATCAATCGTGTTGTTGTTACCTGCCAACCTGTTACCTATTTCTATCATTTATCTAAATGGTGGCCGGCAGGAAGATACGATTCTTTCCGGGATTATGTCGCTGGCAAGTAGCAACATTGCGGTCGCCGGAATCGTGTTTATCGCCAGTATTCTGGTGCCATTTACCAAAGTGATCGTCATGTTCACTTTACTGTTGAGCATTCATTTTAAATGCCAGCAAGGTTTACGCACACGGATTCTGTTACTGCGGATGGTGACCTGGATCGGTCGCTGGTCGATGCTCGACCTGTTTGTCATATCTTTAACCATGTCGCTAATTAATCGCGATCAGATCCTCGCTTTTACTATGGGACCGGCTGCGTTTTATTTCGGCGCAGCGGTAATTTTGACTATTCTTGCTGTGGAATGGCTGGACAGCCGCTTACTTTGGGATGCACATGAGTCAGGAAACGCCCGCTTCGACGACTGAAGCGCAGATTAAAAATAAACGCCGTATCTCACCTTTCTGGCTGCTGCCGTTCATCGCGCTAATGATTGCTGGTTGGCTGATTTGGGACAGTTATCAGGATCGGGGTAATACCGTCACCATCGACTTTATGTCGGCGGACGGTATCGTCCCGGGCCGCACACCTGTTCGTTATCAGGGCGTTGAGGTCGGAACAGTGCAGGATATCAGCCTGAGCGACGATCTTCGTAAGATTGAAGTCAAAGTCAGCATCAAGTCCGATATGAAAGATGCGCTGCGCGAGGAGACACAGTTCTGGCTGGTGACGCCAAAAGCCTCGTTGGCAGGTGTCTCCGGGCTGGACGCCCTCGTCGGGGGTAACTATATCGGCATGATGCCGGGTAAAGGTAAAGAGCAGGATCACTTTGTCGCACTCGATACCCAACCGAAATATCGGCTGGATAATGGCGATCTGATGATCCACCTGCAAGCCCCCGATCTCGGTTCACTGAACAGTGGTTCACTGGTCTATTTCCGCAAGATCCCGGTGGGTAAAGTCTACGACTATGCCATCAATCCCAATAAACAAGGTGTGGTGATAGATGTCCTGATCGAGCGGCGTTTTACCGATCTGGTGAAAAAAGGTAGCCGTTTCTGGAACGTTTCTGGCGTTGATGCCAACGTCAGTATCAGTGGTGCGAAGGTGAAACTGGAAAGTCTGGCGGCACTGGTTAACGGTGCGATTGCCTTCGATTCACCTGAAGAGTCGAAACCTGCCGAGGCGGAAGATACCTTTGGTCTTTATGAAGATCTCGCCCACAGCCAGCGTGGCGTAATAATAAAACTGGAACTGCCGAGTGGGGCCGGATTAACCGCCGACTCGACGCCGTTAATGTATCAGGGGCTGGAAGTCGGACAGCTGACTAAACTGGATTTAAATCCTGGTGGTAAAGTCACTGGGGAAATGACCGTTGATCCCAGCGTCGTCACGCTGTTACGGGAAAATACCCGCATCGAATTACGTAATCCAAAATTATCCCTTAGCGATGCTAATCTCAGTGCCCTGCTGACCGGCAAAACCTTCGAGTTGGTGCCGGGCGACGGTGAGCCACGTAAAGAGTTTATTGTTGTTCCTGGCGAAAAAGCCCTGCTCCATGAGCCAGATGTTCTGACGCTGACCCTGACAGCACCAGAAAGTTACGGCATTGATGCTGGTCAGCCGCTCATTCTTCACGGCGTGCAGGTAGGCCAGGTTATCGATCGTAAACTCACCAGCAAAGGCGTCACCTTTACCGTCGCCATCGAGCCTCAGCATCGCGAACTGGTAAAAGGCGATAGCAAATTTGTCGTCAACAGCCGTGTCGACGTGAAGGTGGGGCTGGATGGCGTTGAGTTTCTCGGTGCCAGCGCCTCAGAATGGATTAACGGCGGGATACGTATTCTGCCAGGCGATAAAGGCGAGATGAAAGCCAGCTATCCGCTGTATGCCAATCTGGAAAAAGCGCTGGAGAACAGCCTTAGCGATTTACCCACCACAACCGTGAGTTTGAGTGCAGAGACATTGCCAGATGTGCAGGCAGGATCGGTAGTGCTGTACCGTAAATTTGAAGTTGGTGAAGTTATTACTGTGCGTCCGCGAGCTAACGCGTTTGATATCGATCTGCATATTAAGCCGGAGTATCGCAACCTTCTGACCAGCAACAGCGTGTTCTGGGCAGAAGGTGGGGCGAAAGTTCAGCTAAATGGTAGTGGTCTGACTGTACAGGCATCCCCGCTCTCCAGAGCATTAAAGGGGGCTATTAGCTTCGATAACCTCAGCGGTGCCAGCGCCAGTCAGCGTAAAGGCGACAAGCGAATTCTGTATGCTTCCGAAACAGCGGCCCGTGCGGTTGGAGGGCAAATTACGCTTCACGCTTTCGATGCCGGAAAACTGGCGGTCGGGATGCCAATTCGCTATCTCGGTATTGATATCGGGCAAATCCAGACGCTGGATCTGATTACCGCGCGCAATGAAGTACAGGCAAAGGCGGTACTCTATCCGGAATATGTCCAGACCTTTGCACGCGGTGGTACACGCTTCTCAGTGGTCACACCGCAAATTTCGGCAGCTGGCGTTGAGCATCTTGATACTATCCTCCAGCCGTATATCAACGTCGAACCAGGCCGGGGCAATCCTCGCCGCGACTTTGAATTACAAGAGGCCACCATAACTGATTCGCGTTACCTGGATGGCTTAAGCATTATTGTTGAAGCGCCGGAAGCCGGTTCGTTAGGCATCGGTACGCCTGTGCTGTTCCGTGGTCTGGAAGTCGGTACGGTTACCGGAATGACGCTGGGGACATTGTCAGATCGCGTGATGATTGCGATGCGCATCAGTAAACGCTATCAACACCTGGTGCGTAACAATTCCGTCTTCTGGTTGGCATCGGGTTACAGTCTGGACTTTGGTCTGACGGGCGGCGTCGTGAAAACCGGCACCTTTAACCAGTTTATCCGTGGCGGCATCGCCTTCGCTACGCCTCCGGGTACGCCGCTGGCACCGAAAGCCCAGGAAGGCAAGCACTTCCTGTTGCAGGAAAGTGAACCGAAAGAGTGGCGTGAATGGGGAACAGCGCTTCCCAAATAATGCCTACTGCTCCGGCGTGCCTGCGCCGGAGCGTTTATGCTAAACTGCGCGCCTGTTTTTTTGCCAGTGGTACATGCTCGTGGCCCAACACACCGTTTATTTCCCGGACGCCTTTCTGACACAAATGCGCGAAGCAATGCCTTCGACGCTCTCATTTGATGATTTTCTTGCCGCCTGTCAGCGCCCGTTGCGCCGCAGTATTCGCGTTAATACGCTGAAAATCTCCGTTGCTGATTTCCTGCAATTAACCGCCCCTTATGGCTGGACGCTTACGCCAATTCCGTGGTGTGAAGAAGGTTTCTGGATTGAACGCGACGATGAAGATGCCTTGCCATTGGGTAGTACCGCCGAGCATTTAAGTGGCCTGTTTTATATTCAGGAAGCCAGTTCAATGTTGCCCGTCGCCGCCTTGTTTGCTGACGGTAATGCACCACAGCGGATGATGGATGTCGCTGCCGCGCCCGGCTCCAAAACGACGCAAATTGCCGCGCGGATGAATAACGAAGGGGCGATCCTTGCCAATGAGTTTTCCGCCAGTCGGGTAAAAGTGTTACATGCCAATATCAGCCGCTGTGGCATCCGTAATGTTGCGCTCACGCATTTTGATGGCCGTGTATTTGGTGGGGCATTACCAGAAATGTTCGATGCCATTTTGCTGGACGCTCCCTGCTCCGGCGAAGGCGTGGTGCGTAAAGATCCCGATGCGCTAAAAAACTGGTCACCAGAAAGCAATCAGGAAATCGCAGCTACCCAACGGGAACTGATCGACAGCGCCTTTCATGCATTACGCCCTGGCGGTACGCTGGTTTACTCGACCTGTACCTTAAACCAGGAAGAAAATGAAGCCGTCTGCCGGTGGCTGAAAGAGACTTACCCCGACGCAGTAGAGTTTTTACCGCTTGGCGATCTCTTCCCTGGTGCAAATAAGGCGCTGACCGAAGAAGGCTTTTTGCATGTTTTCCCACAAATTTACGACTGCGAAGGCTTCTTCGTTGCTCGTCTGCGTAAAACTCAGGCGATCCCCGTCTTACCCGCCCCAAAATACAAAGTGGGCAATTTCCCGTTTAGCCCGGTGAAAGATCGCGAAGCCGGTCAAATTCGTCAGGCGGCTGCAAGTGTTGGCTTAAACTGGGATGGAAACCTGCGACTCTGGCAACGCGACAAAGAACTGTGGTTGTTCCCGGTGGGCATTGAAGCCTTGATCGGTAAAGTCCGATTTTCTCGGTTGGGGATTAAACTTGCCGAAACACATAACAAAGGTTATCGCTGGCAGCATGAAGCGGTTATTGCCCTTGCCTCCCCCGACAATGTGAACGCTTTTGAACTGACACCGCAGGAAGCGGAAGAATGGTATCGCGGGCGCGATGTTTACCCGCAAGCCGCGCCAGTAGCGGATGATGTATTGGTTACTTTCCAGCATCAGCCGATTGGTTTAGCCAAACGGATTGGTTCGCGACTGAAAAACAGCTACCCGCGTGAACTGGTGCGCGACGGGAAGCTTTTTACCGGTAACGCCTGAAAGCGCACAAAAAAAGCGCACTTTTTGACTGGCACATTCGGCTGCCTCAACTAGGCTGAAAAATGGTGCGATCGGACTGGTCGTACCACAACCGGCAGCTAAATGGAGAGCACGAAGATGAAAACCAGTGTGCGCATAGGCGCTTTTGAAATCGACGACGGCGAATTACACGGCGAATCGCCGGGTGATCGAACGTTAACCATTCCTTGTAAATCAGACCCCGATTTATGTATGCAACTGGATGCCTGGGATGCTGAAACCAGTATCCCTGCCCTGCTAAATGGCGAACACTCTGTCCTTTACCGTACCCGTTACGATCAACAATCTGATGCCTGGATTATGCGTCTTGCCTGATCCAAAAAGAACCCGTCGGCATGGCGGGTTATTTGTCCTGGTTATTCCCCCGTTGTAAAATCTCTCCTAAACTTAACGGTACGGCACCACACTTCGGGGATGAAATGTTCGCGCTGGTACTTTTTGTTTGCTACCTGGATGGCGGTTGTGAAGATATTGTTGTGGATGTCTACAACACGGAACAACAGTGTCTTTATTCTATGAGCGATCAACGGATCCGCCATGGCGGTTGTTTTCCGATTGAGGATTTTATAGATGGTTTCTGGCGACCTGCACAGGAGTACGGTGATTTTTAATTATTGCAATTGCACAAGAGTCAGTTCTCCCCCAAAGACAGCACCGGTATCAATATAATGCAGGTTGCCAGTATCCACGCGATGGCGCAACGGTGTATGACCAAACCAGAAATGATCAGCACCTGTAATTCCCTGCCCTTTTTGGCCTTCACGTAATCGTGAGCGGCTCCACAAGACCTGATGCAAATCGACGTCCTTTTGCCATTCATAAACATCATCCGGATAATCGGCATGGGCAATAACATGTTTGCCGGTGCGACTGTGTACTTCAAGAATAAAGGGCAAATACTGACATTTTTCCAGCGCCGTTTTCGCTTGTTTCTGTTGATTATCTGCCAGCGCAATAAACCAGTCGCCGCCATTCATCAACCACAAAGACATCTGCTGGGATGCCAGCGCATCCATCGCCATCTGTTCATGATTGCCTCTTACCGCACGAACCCAATGTTGTTCCAGTAACTGCAGGCAACGTAAACTTTGCGGCCCACGATCGATAACGTCTCCCACTGAGATAAGTAAATCTCGCCACGGATCAAAACGACAATGCCATAATTTGCGGCGCAACTGCTCAAGACAACCGTGTATATCGCCTGAAAGCCAGATATGTCGCCATTGATGACCCGCAACTCTCTGATAAACGGGCGCAGGCTGTTTCATCAATATTTTCCTCCCGCGCTAAAGATCACATAATCTTAACAAGAATGTTAAAAAACGCTGGACTCAGACAGTAGAGTGTGTGTTATGGTTGACTATAAAGTCAGCGAAGGGAATGCTTCTGACTTTTAACAGATAAAAAGAGACCGAACACGATTCCTGTATTCGGTCCAGGGAAATGGCTCTTGGGAGAGAGCCGTGCGCTAAAAGTTGGCATTAATGCAGGCTTAGTTGCCTTGCCCTTTAAGAATAGATGACGACGCCAGGTTTTCCAGTTTGCGTGCAAAATGGTCAATAAAAAGCGTGGTGGTCATCAGCTTAAATGTTAAAAACCGCCTGTTCTGGTGAAAGAACTGAGGCGGTTTTTTATTGGAAATCAAAAGGCTATTTTAGGTAATTAACAGAGTTTTTCAGCTCGCTCTATAAACGGTGCGAGACTCATTTTTTCACCTGGATTGTTAGGATCATCAATCTGAATCACCGAAATGGGCTGGGCATTGGTCTTCCCGCTGGCGACTTCCTTTTGTGCGATATCGTTCAAAGGATACTGCACGAGGGTACTCGGATTAATAACATACAACGCATGGCCCGGTCGGCATGTCAGCATCACCTCTTCGCGGTTAAATGCCCATTTGTCTTTACCCACTTCAAAACGACTGACGGTAATCACCTGCGGTGCCGCCAGCGCCGCTGCAGAACTGGTGAGTAACAGAAACGCCAGAATACTTTTTTTCATCATTTTCGTAATCCATCAAAAAGGTTCGAGAGTCGCAAGCAGGCTGATGATCACCAGCACTACCGCACCTATCGCCCATTCGAGTTTAGTCATCCACACAAACCAGGGAGCCGCACGATTTTCATCCTGCCTCATGCGCGGTACAAGAACATAACGATTAGCCAGCGCGATAACCACCATAATCATCACCAGGATGGCTTTGAGCAATAAGAGTTGGCCCCAGTAAGTCGTAAGCGTGGGGGGAAATCTGGTAATCAACAATGCATTAAGCACGCCGCTTGCCAGTACGCCGATCACCGCAAAATGCCCGCACCAGGAAAAACGCATCAGCGCCTGAATAGCCTGGTGTCGCCAACGGCCTTTGATGAGTTGCATACACCAGAGCACCGGCAGTAATCCTCCAAACCACGCCGCCGCACAGATCAGGTGAATCGCGTGATTAGTCTGATGGATTTTCGCCGTTACCCCTTCATTCAGCGTCGCATGCCCGACTCCCGCCAGCAGAATAAATTGCGCGGTAGTGAGCATAAACAGCAAACGTGGCATATTCCGCGGTTGCATAAGGGCGACGATCAACGTTACGAGGGCGAGAACAATTTGCCATAACCAGACGCCACCAAACTGCGTTTGCAAAACAGCCTGCCAAATGTTTGGCGAAAATACATCTGACCATCCCGTTCCCATCAACCCGCCCTGAACGGCGAGCATTGCAGTGGCACTGATCAAACTCCAGACGGCAGCGTGCTGTTGTAAACCCAGAAAACGCTTCGTCAGCAAGCGACGAATCGTTAAGGGGGCCAGCCAGGCACCGTACATTGCGAAGCCAAAAACCAGCATCAGCGAGGTGAAATGGATAAATCGCAGCGCGATCCAGGTAAACGCCAGCATGATTTATTTCACGCTAAAGGTGTAGTGCCCTTTCGTTTTATGCCCGTCCACCGAAACAACATGCCAGTCAACGGTGTAGGTTCCGGGTTTCAGCGAATCGGCCAGTGGAACAATCAGTTGCTTTTGGTCCTGCTCATTCCGCTTCGCCGGTAATGTTTTAATATTTTCGTTTTTTGGTCCCGTGATTTTTGCACCACTGAATCCTGTTTCAACGCCTTCCGAGAAGTTTAAAGTGATTGCCTGCGGGGCAGCTGTCACTTGCGCGTTTGCCGCAGGATACTGATGCGTTAAATGCGCATGTGCCCAGACGGAAGGTGTCACCAACGTAGTGGTCAGGATTGCCAGCGCGTAGCGAAGGGAGCGTGCAGTTGAAGTCATATTATCTATTCCTTTTTGTAATAACTTTTTTACAGAGCATAACCTTGTCTAATGTCTGAGTCGAGGATCATCAATTCCGGCTTGCCATCCAGGCTCACTCTTAGTAACTTTTGCCCGCGAATGATGAGGAGATTAAGAATGCTGAAGAATCTGGCTAAACTGGATCAAACAGAAATGGATAAAGTGAATGTCGATTTGGCGGCAGCCGGGGTGGCATTTAAAGAACGCTACAATATGCCGGTGATCGCTGAAGCGGTTGAACGTGAACAGCCTGAACATTTGCGCAGCTGGTTTCGCGAGCGACTTATCGCCCACCGTTTAGCGTCGGTCAATCTGTCACGTTTACCTTACGAGCCCAAACTTAAATAAAACTTATACAGAGTTACACTTTCTTACATAACGCCTGCTAAATTATGAGTATTTTCTAAACCGCCCCCATAATTTGCAGTCATTTTGAAAAGGAAGTCATTATGTCGTTCTGGAAAGTTGCAGCAGCGCAATATGAGCCTCGTAAAACCTCACTGACCGAACAGGTAGCTCATCATCTGGAGTTTGTGAGGGCCGCCGCCAGGCAACAATGTCAGCTGTTAGTTTTTCCATCGCTTTCTTTACTGGGGTGTGATTATTCGCGACGTGCCCTTCCTGCCCCACCCGATCTCTCGCTGTTAGACCCGCTTTGTTATGCTGCAACGACCTGGCGAATGACCATCATTGCCGGCCTTCCCGTTGAATATAACGATCGCTTTATTCGTGGAATTGCGGTGTTCGCACCGTGGCGAAAAACGCCGGGGATCTACCATCAGAGTCATGGTGCATGCCTGAGCCGTCGTTCCAGAACCATCACGGTGGTCGATGAACAACCGCAAGGTATGGATATGGACCCGACCTGTTCACTGTTTACGACGGGGCAATGTCTGGGGGAACCCGACCTGCTGGCGTCGACCCGCCGCTTACAATTTTTTTCACATCAGTACTCAATTGCCGTGCTGATGGCAAATGCCCGTGGTAACAGTGCACTATGGGATGAACATGGTCGTCTCATCGTTCGCGCCGATCGTGGTTCATTATTGTTAGTCGGTCAGCGTTCATCACAGGGTTGGCAAGGCGATATCATTCCATTACGCTAGGCTTTTTCGGCCTGGAGCATGCCATGTTGCGCATTATCGATACAGAAACCTGCGGTTTGCAGGGAGGGATCGTTGAGATTGCCTCTGTTGATGTCATTGACGGAAAAATCGTCAACCCCATGAGCCACCTGGTGCGCCCCGATCGTCCTATTAGTCCACAGGCGATGGCGATTCATCGCATCACCGAAGCCATGGTCGCCGATAAACCGTGGATTGAAGATGTGATCCCGCACTATTACGGTAGTGAATGGTATGTCGCGCACAACGCCAGCTTTGACCGCCGCGTACTGCCTGAGATGCCCGGTGAGTGGATTTGCACTATGAAACTGGCCCGTCGTCTGTGGCCAGGGATCAAGTACAGCAATATGGCGTTATATAAAACACGGAAGCTCAATGTACAGACGCCGCCGGGCCTGCATCATCACCGCGCGTTGTATGACTGTTATATCACCGCTGCGTTGCTTATCGATATTATGAACACCTCCGGCTGGACGGCAGAACAGATGGCCGATATCACCGGACGTCCATCGTTGATGACGACCTTCACCTTTGGCAAATACCGTGGCAAAGCGGTTTCCGACGTTGCCGAACGCGATCCGGGCTATCTGCGCTGGTTATTTAATAACCTGGACAGCATGAGCCCGGAGCTGCGTTTAACACTGAAGCATTATCTGGAAAATACTTAATCTACTGGCTTAGCGGGTAATGTTCCCTGTGCCAGCGCGACCAGAAAAGCATATTCCATCGCTACGCCTTCATACGATTTAAAGCGACCAGATTTACCGCCATGGCCTGAGTCCATGTCGGTACAGAGCAATAAAAGATGGTTATCGGTTTTCAGCTCGCGCAATTTAGCGACCCATTTTGCCGGTTCCCAATATTGCACCTGAGAATCGTGTAAACCGGTCGTTACCAGTAAATGCGGATAAGCCTGTGCGGTGACGTTGTCATAGGGGCTGTAGCTTTTCATGTACTCGTAATATTGCGGATCCTGCGGATTCCCCCACTCTTCGAATTCGCCGGTGGTAAGAGGAATTGATTCATCAAGCATTGTTGTTACAACATCAACAAACGGTACCTGGGCGATAACGCCGTTGAACAATTCCGGGCGTTGATTAATTGCAACGCCCATCAACATGCCCCCCGCACTCCCGCCCATCGCATAACAGAGCGAAGGAGAGCCATAGCCCAGTTTTAACAATGCATCGCAGGCATCAAGATAATCATTAAACGTATTTTTCTTCTTCAGAAATTTTCCGTCTTCGTACCATTGTTGCCCCAGCTCACCACCGCCGCGAACATGGACAATGGCGTAGACAAATCCACGATCCAACAAACTCAAGCGGCTAAAACTGAAATCGGCATCAATACTTGCGCCGTAAGAACCGTAGCCATACACCAGTAGCGGGTTGTGTCCTTTGCGAAAATGTTTGCGATGATAAACCAGCGAAACCGGGACTTCGACGCCATCACGGGCGACTATCCACAGGTGTTCACTGCGGTAATTCGCCGCATCAAAACCGGGAACTTCCGTTTGTTTTAATACACGACGCTCACCGGTATCCATATCCAGTTCAAACAAAGTATCTGGTGTGGTCATGGAAGAATAACCATAACGCAATCGCGCGGTTTCAGGTTCTGGATTGTAGGCAATCCAGGTCACATAGGCCGGATCATCAAAGGCAATGCCAATGACTTCCCGGGTCTTGCGGTTGATTTGGCGCAAACTGGTTAACCCGCGCTGACGCTCTTCAACCACCAGCCAGTCGGTAAACAGCGTAAACCCTTCCAGCATAATGTTATCGCGTGGCGGAATTAACTCTTCCCACCGTTGCTCATCACGCATACGGGTACGGTATAAGCCAAAGTTTTTACCATTGCGGTTGGAACGCAGATAAAACCGCTGCTGGTAGTGATCAAGGCTGTATTCGTGATCTTTGCGGCGTGGCAGAAAAACAAACGGCTCAGCATCGGCCATTTCCGCGTCCAACAGGCGAACTTCACTGGTGGTGGCGCTGGCCAGATGAATGACAACATAGTGCTTCGACGTCGTTTTATGCAGGCTGACGTAATAGGTATCGTCTTTTTCTTCGTAAATCAGTTTATCGTGCGATGCTGGCGTACCGATGGCGTGACGCCAGACCTGATAAGGCAGCAGTGTCACCGGATGCTTACGTACGTAGTAAAACGTCCAGGAGTCATTCGCCCAGACAAAGCTGGGTTCAACGTTATCCAGCAGTTCCGGATACCAGTTACCTGTTTCCAGATTACGAAAACGAATTCCGTACTGGCGTCGGGAAAGAAAATCTTCTGCCAGAGCCATAATGGTGTTATCGGGCGTAATCGCCATTCCGCCCATGGAATAAAACTCACTGTGCGCTGCGCGTTTGTTAGCATCGAGCAATGTTTCCCACTCGTCCCATTCTTCACTGAACGCCGATTGACGCTGGTAGATAGCATATTCACAGCCAGGTTCATAAATATGCCGGTAGCGGTAACCATTTTTAATGTAGGGCGCAGAAACTTCTCTTTGCGGAATACGGTCGATGATTTCCTTTAAGATGCGATCCTGCAAGGCTTGTTGTGAGGCCATCACCCGATGACCGTAACTATTTTCTTGTTGCAGGTAGTCCAGCACTTCCGGCTGCGAACGCGTATCGTCCCGCAGCCAGTAGTAATTATCGATGCGCGTATCGCCATGAAGCGTCATGGCGTGGGGAATGCGAGCGGCTTTTGGTAGCATGTTATTGTTCTTTCTGGTTGAAACATCTTATAAGGGTGGCAAAACTCACCGGGGATGCAAGCGAAACAGGGGAGTCATTGCTTAGATGATGAAAGGTAATGGCGCGGATATCGAATGTTATGCAGACAGAGAAAATCAGCCTGCTTAAATGGCTGTGCGGTTCTGGATAGCCCGAAATAGTCAACTTCAGGCTATCCAGAGCGGAATTATTCCGCCAAAGTACGTTTTTGCTGTTCGAGATCGCGTTCAATACCTTCACGAACATCCTGGGGGATTTTCAGCGCGTCACCCAGGGCATTCAGGTAACTGCGTTCCATAAAATGGTCAATATCAATAGCCGCGCAGCTCAGGAAATAGATTTCCAGCGCCTCTTCTTCATTACGAACCCCGGTAGCCAGGCGTTGTGGATCCAGCGGTTGTTCTATTGCCTGCTCAATGAGTACACGCCCCTGCTCTTCCACGCCGGCTTCACGCAATTGCTGGTCGATTGCCGCACGTTCTCTGGCATCAATATGACCATCACTTTTAGCGGCAAAGACCAGCGCAAGGATCAAACGTGCCGTACGCTCATCCAGCGGCGTACTTTGCGCGCCAAACTGCGGTTCGTCCTGATGCGCCGCGCGAATTTTATCTTTGTATTTATTCCACAGCACCGTACCCGCTACCGCTCCGCCGCCAACCAGCAACGCGTTGGTGCCATATTTCGTAAGAAGTTTACGTGCTGATTTATTTGCGACCAGCAGCCCAGCCAGTCCGCCTAATGCGCCAGGCACTAAAAGTTTGCCCAATCCCTGATCCGCAGACGAGGAGGTAGAAGAACTGCTTTGCCCAAGCAGGGATTGCAGTTGATTTAACCAGTTAGCCATATTTGCTCCTCAATAACCATTTTTAGTGCCTGTAGCATAGCGGATGAGGATGTCAGAAAATGTATATCGAGACAAAGATGCGCAAATAAGCGGGTCGGCAGGCCGTTATTCAAAGAAATTCGCGCCAGGTAAGGTGTTCACTGTATATCAGGTGATAAGGGTATTTTAGGTGAACGTAATTTGACGTTTTGAGTGGCATTGTTTGATGCTGATTGCCCGATGCGACGCTGTTGCGTCTTCCCAGGCCTACGATTGAGGTGCCTTGTAGGGCGGACCAGGCACTCGCGCCGCATCCGCCGACGGTCAATCGAATTATCAGAGGCCATTAACGCCGCTGATATTCCGCCATTCCCGCTTTGCAGTCCACGCTGACCTGGTAATGAATATCGGCACTTTTACCACGCACGGTTAGCGGTACTGACCATTTATCATCTTTACCCTGAATGTCCTGCAAACTGACCCATGCCACAGGATCGGCCTGACCGACAATTTTTTGATCATCTGCCCAGCGCGCCACGCGATTTTGTTGATAATCACGTTTTACGCTCGCGGCAATTCCGGCAGCATCCAGACCTTCACACTTTGGGAAAGTGACCGACTTGCTGGTTTCATTATTGGCAGCGAAAACTGATGCGCAGGCAGAAACCAACAACAGCCCTAAAAACGCCCCTCTTTTTTTCATGTTTTTCTCCATAGCACAATGATTCAGGAGAAAGCATGGTACAAATTGTCAGGAGCGCAAGTTGCTTCAGGCCGCGTGTGAGGCATCTTCCTCTTCGGATTCAGCACCGACGACCTGTGGGGACGGTAATTTGCCGGTTTTCAGAATGGTGCTCAGCACATCTTTTTGTTCTGCCAGCCATAGCGAAAGGGCTTCACGTTGCTCGTCTTCCATTTGCACTGGAGAATTTGTCAGCCAGGTGTCAAGCAGATCCGCCGTATCAAGCATTTTGTCATAAGCATCGGCTTCCTTTTTGCTGGTAAACGACATTTTCTCTTCGCCCTCACGAATGACTACGTATTTAACTTCAACCGCCATTTACAGCCTCTCATAATAACTGTGATTTTATACAGTATATTTCTTCTCGATTGGGAAATCAACTTCAACAATAAAGACACGCGCAAACGTTTTCGTTTATACTGCGCGCGGAATTAATCAGGGGATATTCGTTATGACGTTATTAGGCACTGCGCTGCGTCCGGCAGCAACTCGCGTGATGTTATTAGGCTCCGGTGAACTGGGTAAAGAAGTGGCAATCGAGTGTCAGCGTCTCGGCGTAGAGGTGATTGCCGTCGATCGCTATACCGACGCGCCAGCTATGCATGTCGCGCATCGCTCCCATGTCATTAATATGCTTGATGGTGATGCATTACGCCGTGTGGTTGAACTGGAAAAACCACATTATATCGTGCCGGAGATCGAAGCTATTGCCACCGATATGCTGATCCAGCTTGAAAAGGAAGGACGGAATGTTGTCCCCTGCGCTCGCGCAACGAAATTAACGATGAATCGCGAGGGTATCCGTCGCCTGGCGGCAGAAGAACTGCAGCTGCCCACTTCCACTTATCGTTTTGCCGATAGTGAAAGTCTTTTCCGCGAAGCAGTTGCCGCTATTGGCTATCCCTGCATAGTTAAACCGGTAATGAGCTCTTCCGGCAAAGGGCAGACGTTTATTCGTTCCGCCGAGCAGCTTACACATGCGTGGGAATACGCTCAGCAAGGTGGACGCGCCGGAGCGGGCCGCGTGATTGTTGAAGGCGTCGTTAAGTTTGACTTCGAAATAACCCTGCTAACCGTCAGCGCAGTGGATGGCGTCCATTTCTGTGCACCGGTAGGTCATCGCCAGGAAGATGGCGACTATCGTGAATCCTGGCAACCGCAGCAAATGAGTCAGCTGGCTCTGAAACGTGCGCAGGAGATTGCCCGCAAAGTAGTACTGGCACTGGGCGGTTATGGGCTGTTTGGTGTCGAGCTGTTTGTCTGTGGTGATGAGGTGATTTTCAGTGAGGTCTCCCCTCGCCCACATGATACCGGGATGGTGACGTTAATTTCTCAGGATCTCTCGGAATTTGCCCTGCATGTGCGTGCTTTCCTCGGACTTCCGGTTGGCGGGATCCGCCAGTATGGCCCTGCAGCTTCTGCCGTTATCCTGCCACAACTGACCAGTCAGAATGTCACGTTTAATAATGTGCAGAATGCCGTAGGGGCAGGTTTGCAGATTCGTTTATTTGGTAAGCCGGAAATTGATGGCAGCCGTCGTCTGGGTGTAGCGCTGGCGACCGCTGAGAGTGTTGATGAAGCGATTGAGCGCGCAAAGCACGCCGCAGCACAGGTAAAAGTACAAGCTTAACCCCGGCGAAAAACGCTACAAAAATGCCCGATTCACGATCGGGCATTTTGACTTTTATAGCTTAGCGCCTTCTACAGCTTCACGCGCCAGCTTAGTAATGCGGTCGTAATCGCCCGCTTCCAGCGCATCTGCCGGAACCAGCCAGGAACCACCGATGCAGAGCACGCTTTTCAGCGCCAGGTAGTCACGGTAGTTAGCCGGAGAAATACCACCTGTCGGGCAGAAACGGACTTGGGAGAACGGACCCGCGATCGCCTGCAGGGCTTTCACGCCGCCGTTAGCTTCAGCCGGGAAGAATTTGAACTCTTTCAAACCGTAGTCCATACCCAGCATCAGTTCGGAAACAGTGCTGATCCCCGGAATCAGAGGAATAGTCCCTTCGGTAGCAGCTTTCAGCAGCGGCTCGGTCAGACCCGGGCTAATTGCGAACTGTGCACCCGCTTCGGTGACTTCTGCCAGCTGCTGTGGATTCAGCACCGTACCGGCACCCACAATCGCTTCAGGCACTTCTTTGGCGATAGCACGGATAGCGTCAACTGCACACTCGGTACGCAGAGTCACTTCCAGAACGCGCACCCCACCAGCAACCAACGCTTTTGCCATCGGCACCGCGTGTTCCAGTTTTTTTACCACGATAACCGGTACAACCGGGCCGGTGGTGAGGATTGATTCTGCACTTGTTTTCCAGTTTTTCATCAGAGTTTTCTCTCGCCTGATTACAAATTTGTCGTCTTAAAAAGTGATACAGGTTGCGCCCTGTTCGGCACCGGACAGTTTTTCGCGCAAGGCGCTGAATAATTCACGTCCTGTTCCCACGCGTGACGCGCTCAGGTCAGGAATGTGTGGTTCGCGAGCAGCCAGTTCCGCTTCGTCTACCAGCAGCGTCAGTTCGCCTGTCTGTCCATTCACACGAATGATGTCCCCGTCGCGCACTTTTGCCAGCAGCCCGCCATCGTAGGCTTCTGGTGTTACGTGGATAGCTGACGGCACTTTACCTGAAGCGCCGGAGAGTCGTCCATCGGTAACTAACGCAATTTTGAAACACCGGTCCAATAATACACCAAGTGGCGGCATGAGTTTATGTAATTCTGGCATTCCGTTCGCTTTTGGCCCCTGATGACGGACAACAACGACACAATCGCGGTCCAGCAAACCCGCTTCAAAGGCTGGCATAACGTCATGCTGGCTTTCAAAAACAACCGCAGGCGCTTCAATCACCTGGTTCTCAACCGGCACGGCAGAGGTTTTCATAACCGCGCGGCCCAGGTTACCGCTTAACACTTTTGTCCCACCATGATGAGAGAAAGGTTGTTCGAAGGAAGCGATCACATTGCTGTCGAGTGATTTTTCCGCCCCTTCCCGCCAGTCCAGTTCACCATTATTCAGCCATGGTTCAAGGGTATAACGAGACAGACCAAAGCCTGCCACCGTATTGACATCTTCATGCAGCAGGCCTGCTTTGAGCAGTTCACGCACCAGAACCGGTACGCCACCTGCCGCCTGGAAGTGGTTAATATCGGCCGGACCGTTCGGGTAGAGACGTGCCATCAGCGGTACAACATCAGAAAGGTCAGAGAAGTCATCCCAGTTAATCTGAATACCAGCCGCGCGCGCCATCGCCACCAGGTGCATGGTGTGGTTAGTGGAACCACCGGTCGCCAGCAGTGCAACGATACCGTTCACCACCACTTTCTCATCGATCATCTTACCGATCGGCATCCATTCATTACCATTGCCGGTCATGCGTGTAACCTGGCGCGCAGCGGCAGCGGTCAAAGCATCGCGCAGCGGGGAGTCCGGATGAACAAAAGAAGAGCCCGGCAACTGCATCCCCATAAACTCCACCACCATCTGGTTGGTGTTGGCGGTACCGTAGAAAGTACATGTCCCTGGAGCATGATAAGACGCAGCTTCTGACTCCAGCAGCGCCATGCGGTCCACTTTACCTTCAGCATAAAGCTGGCGAATCCGCACTTTTTCTTTATTTGGCAAACCGCTTGCCATCGGACCTGACGGCACAAACACCGCAGGCAAATGCCCAAACGACAGGGCTGCCATCGTCAGCCCGGGGACAATCTTGTCGCACACACCGAGGAACAGCGCACCATCAAACATGTTATGGGACAGCCCCACCGCCGCAGACATCGCAATCACTTCGCGGCTTAACAGCGACAATTCCATTCCATCCTGCCCCTGGGTGACACCATCACACATCGCCGGAACACCGCCCGCAACCTGACCAACCGCATTCGCTTCATGCAGGGCTTTACGAATGATTTCTGGATAGTGTTCATAAGGCTGGTGTGCGGAGAGCATGTCGTTATAGGAAGTGATGATGGCGATATTGTTACGCAACATGCTTTTCAAAGAGGCTTTGTCTTCTGGCTGGCAGGCAGCGAAACCGTGTGCCAGGTTACCACATGCCAACTGCGAACGATGAACGGTCGAAGTTTTCGCTTGTTCTATCCGGGCGAGGTAAGCAGAGCGAGTCTCGCGCGAACGTTCAATGATTCGATTTGTTACGCGTAACAATTGTGGATTCATAAAGGCTCCTGAAATTGAGTTGTCAGAGCAGGATGATTCACAACGCGTTTCATTCAGAGGATTTATGACTGAAACGCCTGTAACCGGAGCTCATAGGGCAAAAATGTTTCAGTCAGTGTAATAAAAAAAGCCTCGTGGGTGAATCCACACGAGGCCTGAAAGTGTAAAAATTGTTCTACAATCTGTGCAAGATCATGTTACCGGTAAAATAACCATAAAGGATGAGTGCAGATATTACTCAAACTCATTCCAGGAACGGCCATCACGAGTAATCATCGCCACCGAGGCAACCGGTCCCCAGGTTCCGGCCTGATAGGGTTTCGGCGCATCATTGTCCATCGCCCACGCCTCAGTAATGGAGTCCACCCATTTCCAGGCTTCTTCTACTTCATCACGACGTACAAACAGTGCCTGAATACCACGCATGGTTTCCAGCAGCAGACGTTCATAGGCATCTGCCAGATGCGTTTGATTAAAGGTTTCTGAATAGCTCAGATCCAGCTTGGTGATTTGCAGGTTATGTTTGTGGTCAAGGCCAGGAACTTTATTCAGTACCTGGATATCCACGCCTTCATCAGGTTGCAGACGGATAGTCAGTTTATTCTGCGGCAGATCCTGCCACGACTCTTTAAACAGATTCAGTTCAGGTGTTTTGAAATAGACCACGACTTCAGAACATTTGGTCGGCAGGCGTTTACCAGTACGCAGGTAGAATGGCACACCGGCCCAGCGCCAGTTATCAATGTCGACGCGGATCGCCACGAAGGTTTCTGTATTGCTGCTCTTGTTCGCGCCCTCTTCTTCCAGATAGCCCGGCACTTTTTTGCCCTGGGCGAAGCCCGCAGTATATTGCCCGCGTACGGTTTTTTCGCGCACGTTGGAGCGGTCAATGCGGCGCAGAGACTTCAGTACTTTCACTTTTTCATCGCGGATGCTGTCTGCACTCAAATCAGACGGCGGAGACATCGCAATCATGCAAAGAATTTGCAGCAGGTGGTTCTGGATCATGTCGCGCATCTGACCGGCTTTATCAAAATAGCCCCAGCGCCCTTCGATCCCCACTTCTTCTGCCACGGTAATCTCAACATGATCAATAGTGCGATTGTCCCAGTTATTCACAAACAGGGAGTTAGCAAAACGCAGCGCCAACAGGTTCAGCACCGTTTCTTTACCAAGATAGTGGTCGATACGGTAAACCTGGCACTCCTCGAAGTATTCGCCAACCTGATCGTTGATTTCCCGCGAGGTCGCCAGCGACGTCCCCAGCGGTTTCTCCATAACTACGCGTGCCGGTTTAGCATTCAGTTTTGCCTCGCCAAGCCCTTTGCAGATTGCACCAAAAGTGCTGGGCGGCATGGCAAAGTAGTTAATGGTGATACGATTTTTTTGATCCAGCATCGCGCCGAGACGGCTGAATGCAGCTGTGTCATTGACATCGAGATTACAAAAATCCAGACGTGCACTCAGGATGTCCCATAAACCTTCATCAATGGTTTCTTTCATGAAAGTTTCGAGTGCCTCGCGGACAACTTTGGTATATGCCGCTTTATCCCAGTCAGCACGCCCTACGCCGATAATCCGGGTGTCCGGGTTGAGCTGACCGGCTTTTTCCAGTTGATACAGGGAAGGCAGCAATTTACGACGCGCAAGGTCGCCTTTCGCGCCGAAAATGACCAGGTCACAGGCCTGGGCTGTTTGCGTTACCGCCATGTCATTCTCCTTAAGTTAACTAACCCGGTACTTAAGCCAGGGTATACTTGTAATTTTCTTACGGTGCACTGTACTGCTTTTACGAGCTTGCGAAAACTGTAAACGCTTATCCACCCGTGCGATTACAGTAAAAGCGCGCAAAGTGCGGCAAAACTGATAAAAAAATCATCGTTTTCCATTGGGTAAAAATCTGACACTGATCATGTTATGAAAAAAAATAACAACTTTTTTATCTGCTTTTGTCATTAACACAGCGCACAGGCGTAATATCTGTCAAAACTGCATTTCGATTTCTTTCAGTGCGGAAATCGTCATTACCCGTGAGTCTCTTTACATCATGAATATGCTGGAAAAAATCCAGTCTCAGCTGGAACATTTGAGCAAATCAGAGCGCAAAGTTGCCGAGGTCATTCTGGCTTCGCCCGATAACGCGATCCATTCGAGTATTGCTGCTCTGGCGCTGGAGGCCAATGTTAGTGAACCGACGGTGAATCGTTTCTGTCGCAGTATGGACACGCGCGGTTTTCCTGATTTTAAACTGCATCTGGCACAAAGTCTGGCGAATGGCACCCCCTATGTTAATCGCAACGTCAATGAAGATGACAGCGTTGAATCATACACGGGAAAAATATTTGAGTCGGCAATGGCGACGCTCGATCATGTCCGTCATTCACTGGATAAATCTGCCGTTAACCGCGCCGTCGACTTGCTCACTCAGGCCAAAAAAATCGCGTTTTTTGGATTAGGCTCTTCTGCCGCCGTTGCCCACGATGCGATGAATAAGTTCTTTCGCTTTAATGTTCCGGTGGTGTACTCCGATGATATCGTGCTGCAACGCATGAGTTGTATGAATTGTAGCGACGGAGACGTGGTGGTGCTGATTTCTCACACTGGAAGAACAAAAAATCTGGTCGAGTTGGCGCAGTTGGCACGGGAAAACGACGCCATGGTGATTGCCCTCACCTCTGCGGGTACCCCGCTTGCCCGAGAAGCAACGCTAGCAATTACCCTCGATGTACCGGAAGATACTGACATTTATATGCCCATGGTTTCTCGACTTGCACAGCTGACCGTGATAGATGTGCTGGCAACAGGTTTTACTTTGCGACGCGGTGCAAAATTCAGAGATAACTTGAAGCGGGTCAAGGAAGCGCTGAAGGAATCGCGTTTTGATAAGCAGTTACTTAATTTAAGTGACGATCGCTAAAAACGACTGTCACTGTTCTAATCTTATACGACATCCGAATGAGATTACTTTATCGCCATAACGGCGTTATTTCATTCGGATTTCATGTTCAAGCAACACCTGGTTGTTTCAGTCAACGGAGTATTACATGTCCAGAAGGCTTCGCAGAACAAAAATCGTTACCACGTTAGGCCCAGCAACAGATCGCGATAATAACCTTGAGAAAGTTATCGCTGCGGGTGCAAACGTTGTACGTATGAACTTTTCTCACGGCTCTCCTGAAGATCACAAAATGCGCGCGGATAAAGTTCGTGAGATTGCCGCAAAACTGGGGCGTCATGTGGCTATTCTGGGTGACCTCCAGGGGCCCAAAATCCGTGTATCCACCTTTAAAGAAGGCAAAGTTTTCCTCAATATTGGGGATAAATTCCTGCTCGACGCCAACCTGGGTAAAGGTGAAGGCGACAAAGAAAAAGTCGGTATCGACTACAAAGGCCTGCCTGCTGACGTCGTGCCTGGTGACATCCTGCTGCTGGACGATGGTCGCGTTCAGTTAAAAGTACTGGAAGTTCAGGGCATGAAAGTGTTCACCGAAGTGACCGTCGGTGGTCCCCTCTCCAACAATAAAGGTATCAACAAACTTGGCGGCGGTTTGTCGGCTGAAGCGCTGACCGAAAAAGACAAAGCAGACATTAAGACTGCGGCGTTAATTGGCGTAGATTACCTGGCCGTCTCCTTCCCACGCTGCGGCGAAGATCTGAACTATGCCCGTCGGCTGGCACGCGATGCAGGATGTGATGCGAAAATTGTTGCCAAGGTTGAACGTGCGGAAGCCGTTTGCAGCCAGGATGCAATGGATGACATCATCCTCGCCTCTGACGTGGTAATGGTTGCACGTGGCGACCTCGGTGTGGAAATTGGCGACCCGGAACTGGTCGGCATTCAGAAAGCGTTGATCCGTCGTGCACGTCAGTTAAACCGCGCGGTAATCACTGCGACCCAGATGATGGAGTCAATGATTACTAATCCAATGCCGACCCGTGCAGAAGTCATGGACGTAGCAAACGCCGTTCTGGATGGTACTGACGCTGTGATGCTGTCTGCAGAAACTGCTGCTGGTCAGTATCCTTCAGAAACCGTTGCAGCCATGGCGCGTGTTTGCCTGGGTGCGGAAAAAATCCCGAGCATCAACGTTTCTAAACACCGTCTGGACGTTCAGTTCGACAATGTGGAAGAAGCTATCGCCATGTCAGCAATGTACGCGGCTAACCACCTGAAAGGCGTTACGGCGATCATCACTATGACCGAATCGGGTCGTACCGCTCTGATGACCTCCCGTATCAGCTCCGGTCTGCCGATTTTCGCTATGTCGCGCCATGAACGTACGCTGAATCTGACTGCTCTCTATCGTGGCGTTACGCCGGTGCACTTTGATAGCGCTAATGACGGCGTAGCAGCTGCCAGCGAAGCGGTTAATCTGCTGCGCGATAAAGGTTACTTGATGTCTGGTGACCTGGTGATTGTCACCCAGGGCGACGTGATGAGTACCGTGGGTTCTACTAATACCACGCGTATTTTAACGGTAGAGTAAGTACGTTGCCGGATGCGGCGAAAACGCCTCATCCGGCCTACAGTTCAATGATAGTTCAACAGATTTCGAATCTTCTGAAGCAAACTTGAACTTATCACACGGCGGAAGCCTCTCCTCGCGAGAGGCTTTTTTTATTTGATGGGATAAAGATCTTTGCGCTTATACGGTTGGATTTCGCCCGGTTTGCGAGTTTTCAGCAATTTTAATATCCAGGTGTATTGTTCTGGTCGCGGACCAACAAAAATCTCGACTTCTTCATTCATCCGCCGCGCAATCGTATGATCATCCGCCTCTAACAGATCATCCATCGGTGGGCGCACCTGAATCGTCAGACGATGCGTCTTGCCATCATAAATCGGAAACAGCGGTACAACGCGCGCACGACACACTTTCATCAAACGACCAATCGCGGGCAACGTCGCTTTATAGGTGGCAAAGAAATCAACAAATTCGCTGTGCTCTGGACCATGATCCTGATCGGGTAAATAATATCCCCAGTAGCCCTGACGTACCGACTGGATGAAAGGCTTAATACCATCATTTCTCGCATGCAGACGACCGCCAAAGCGACGACGCACCGTGTTCCAGACATAATCAAAAACCGGGTTACCCTGATTATGGAACATCGCTGCCATTTTCTGCCCTTGCGAGGCCATCAGCATGGCAGGGATATCGACGGCCCAGCCGTGCGGCACCAGAAAGATCACTTTCTCGTTATTACGCCGCATCTCTTCAATGATCTCCAGACCTTGCCAGTCAACACGCGGCTGAATTTTCTCCGGCCCGCGTATTGCCAACTCAGCCATCATTGCCATCGCTTGCGGCGCAGTGGCAAACATCTCATCAACAATCGCTTCGCGTTCAGCTTCACTACGTTCTGGAAAGCAGAGCGACAGATTGATTAACGCACGACGGCGTGAGCTTTTACCCAGTCGTCCGGCAAAACGTCCCAGCCGTGCCAGAATGGGATCGCGGAACTTTGGCGGTGTTAAAGCGATACCCGCCATCGCTGCTACGCCCAGCCATGCTCCCCAGTAGCGAGGATGGCGAAAGGATTTATCAAACTCAGGAATGTATTCGCTATTATTTTTTTTCGTTTCCATGCTTTTCCAGTTTCGGATAAGGCAAAAATCAATCTGGTGATAGTGTAGCGGCGCAACTTGCCCCGCACCAAATAAAAAAAGCCGGTACTGACTGCGTACCGGCTGCGAATGGATGTTAATTAATCAAACCGTAGCTGCGGCACAATCTCTTTGGCCTGCGCCAGGAATTCGCGACGATCGGAGCCGGTCAGCCCTTCGGTACGCGGCAGTTTTGCCGTCAGCGGGTTTACGGCCTGCTGGTTTATCCATACTTCATAGTGCAGATGCGGCCCGGTTGAACGTCCGGTATTACCGGAAAGCGCGATACGGTCGCCACGTTTCACCTTCTGTCCTGGTTTCACCAGAATCTTACGCAAGTGCATATAACGCGTGGTGTAGCTACGACCATGACGAATAGCCACATAATAACCTGCTGCGCCACTGCGTTTGGCAACCACCACTTCACCGTCACCCACTGAAAGTACTGGCGTACCCTGTGGCATGGCGAAATCAACACCTCTGTGTGGCGCAACACGACCAGTCACCGGATTAGTACGACGCGGGTTAAAGTTAGACGAGATACGGAACTGTTTCGCCGTCGGGAATCGCAAGAATCCTTTCGCCAGACCAGTACCGTTACGATCGTAGAATTTGCCATCTTCAGCGCGGATTGCGTAATAATCTTTACCTTCTGAACGCAAACGTACGCCCAGCAGTTGGCTTTGCTCACGTTTGCCATCAAGCATTTCTCGTGACATTAACACCGCAAATTCATCGCCTTTTTTCAGTTTGCGGAAATCCATTTGCCACTGCATGGCTTTAATCACTGCGCTCACTTCGGCGCTGGTTAAACCGGCGTTTCTGGCGCTGGCAACAAAGCTTCCCCCGACGGTACCTTTCAGCAGATTGTTGACCCACTCTCCTTGCTGCATTTCGCTGGTCATTTTAAAACCGTTAGCGGCAGTACGGTCATAGGTTCGGGTTTCCCGACGAGATACTTCCCAGGTAAGGCGCTGCAATTCGCCGTCCGCGGTTAATGTCCAGGAAAGTTGTTGACCGATTTTCAGGTTACGCAATTCTTTGTCAGCAGCAGCCAGTTGGGTGATATCCCCCATATCAATACCATACTGATTGAGAATGCTGCTTAGCGTATCGCCAGTGGAAACAACATATTCATGCACGCCCGCTTCACCGGCGATTTTGTCATCCAGTTCATCCTGGGGAATGGCTTCATCTTCTTGTGCAGCTTGATCAATCGGCTCACTGGCTTCAGGTAAGAGCGAACGAATTTCGTTCTGTTCCAGCTCAATGGTTTTGACAATTGGCGTGGTATCGCGGTGATAAACATAGGGCCGCCAGACAGCGACGGCCAGAGTAAGAACGGTGAGCGACCCCAACATAACGCGGTGTGGTCGCGGTAAATTATTAAACGCCAGGGCGACAGAGCGGGCTATCTGTTGCACGTAATCACTTCCTCATTAATCTCCTTTCAGGCAGCTCGCATACTGGTTGGCTAATTGATTCAGGAATTCTGAATAGCTTGTTTTACCCAGTTTGATATTCGTCCCCAGGGGATCCAACGTTCCCATACGAACGGATGTCCCTCGTGCGACGCTCTCAACGACCGCTGGCCTGAACTGTGGCTCAGCAAAAACGCAGGTTGCTTTTTGCTCAACCAACTGTGTTCTTATTTCATGTAAACGCTGCGCGCCAGGTTGAATCTCAGGGTTAACGGTAAAATGACCAAGCGGTGTCAGTCCGAACTGTTTTTCGAAATAGCCGTAAGCATCGTGAAAAACGAAATAACCTTTCCCCTTGAGCGGCGCGAGCTCGTTACCAACCTGCTTTTCGGTTGAGGCTAATTGTGCCTCAAAATCCTTCAGGTTGGCGTCAAGTTTGGCTCGACTTTGCGGCATAAGTTCCACTAATTTTCCATGGATTGCAACCGCTGTAGCCCGCGCTATCTCTGGGGAGAGCCAAAGATGCATGTTGAAATCGCCGTGATGGTGATCTTCGTCACTTTTTTCCGCGTGGTCGTGATCATCATCATCGCCGTGAATACTTTTCATCAGCAGCGGTTTCACATTCTCTAGCTGCGCAATCGTTACCTGTTTCGCTTCAGGTAATTTACTTACCGGTTTTTGCATGAACGCTTCCATCTCCGGGCCAACCCAAACGACTAAGTCCGCGTTCTGTAAGCGTTTTATATCTGATGGACGCAGTGAATAATCATGTTCTGAAGCGCCGTCAGGTAGTAAAACCTCCGTTTCTGTTACCCCATCAGCAATGGCAGAAGCAATGAACCCAACGGGTTTAAGCGAAGCGACAACGGCAGCATCTGCGGCCTGTGTTGCACCACCCCAGAGAGCGGCGGATAATGCTGCGAAAAGAAGCGTTTTTTTATGTAACATAATGCGACCAATCATCGTAATGAATATGAGAAGTGTGATATTATAACATTTCATGACTACTGCAAGACTAAAATTAACATGACAAGTCTGGTTTCCCTGGAAAATGTCTCGGTTTCTTTCGGCCAACGCCGCGTCCTCTCTGATGTGTCGCTGGAACTTAAACCTGGAAAAATTTTAACTTTACTTGGGCCAAATGGCGCAGGTAAGTCGACACTGGTACGGGTAGTGCTCGGACTGGTAACACCCGATGAAGGGGTTATCAAGCGCAACGGAAAACTGCGCATCGGCTACGTACCGCAGAAGCTGTATCTCGACACCACATTGCCACTGACCGTAAATCGATTTTTACGCTTACGCCCTGGCACACATAAAGAAGATATATTGCCTGCACTGAAACGTGTCCAGGCCGGGCATCTGATTAACGCACCGATGCAAAAGCTCTCGGGTGGCGAAACACAGCGTGTATTGTTAGCGCGAGCATTGTTAAATCGACCGCAATTATTAGTGCTGGATGAACCCACTCAGGGCGTGGATGTGAATGGTCAGGTGGCGTTATATGACCTTATTGACCAGTTGCGTCGCGAACTGGATTGTGGCGTTTTAATGGTGTCTCACGATCTGCATTTGGTAATGGCAAAAACCGATGAAGTGCTTTGCCTGAATCACCACATTTGTTGTTCCGGCACACCGGAAGTTGTTTCCCTGCATCCGGAGTTTATTTCTATGTTTGGTCCTCGTGGTGCTGAACAACTGGGTATCTATCGCCATCATCATAATCATCGTCACGATTTACAGGGACGAATTGTTTTGCGTCGGGGAAATGATCGCTCATGATTGAATTATTATTTCCTGGTTGGTTAGCCGGGATCATGCTCGCCTGTGCCGCGGGTCCGCTGGGTTCATTTGTAGTCTGGCGTCGTATGTCTTATTTCGGTGATACACTGGCTCATGCCTCATTACTTGGCGTCGCGTTTGGTTTATTGCTGGACGTGAATCCATTCTATGCGGTAATTGCCGTTACGCTGCTGCTGGCGGGCGGTCTGGTATGGCTGGAGAAGCGCCCACAGCTGGCGATCGACACGTTATTAGGGATTATGGCGCACAGTGCCCTGTCGCTGGGCCTGGTGGTCGTTAGTCTGATGTCTAACATTCGTGTTGATTTGATGGCTTACCTGTTCGGTGATTTGCTGGCAGTGACGCCAGAAGATCTCATCTCTATTGCGATTGGCGTGGTCATCGTAGTGGCGATTCTGTTCTGGCAATGGCGCAATTTGCTGTCAATGACGATTAGCCCGGATCTGGCGTTTGTTGATGGTGTGAAATTACAGCGCGTGAAATTGTTGTTGATGCTGGTGACAGCATTGACGATTGGTGTAGCGATGAAATTTGTCGGCGCGTTGATTATTACTTCGCTGCTGATTATTCCTGCAGCTACAGCGCGTCGCTTTGCCCGCACGCCGGAACAGATGGCCGGTGTCGCTGTTTTGGTGGGAATGGTGGCAGTAACTGGCGGTTTAACCTTTTCCGCATTTTACGATACGCCGGCGGGTCCGTCGGTAGTGCTATGTGCGGCACTGTTATTTATTATCAGTATGATGAAAAAGCAGGCCAGCTAATCTGTCGCTGAACACATTTGTCGGATGCGGCGCGAGCGCCTTATCCGACCTACGGTTCGCTACTTTTGGTAGGCCTGATAAGACGCGAACAGCGTCGCATCAGGCTTATCGCCAATGTCGGAAGCGGCTTGAATGCCTTATTCAACTTAAGGCATTTCTGGTGGCGTGATGCCGAAGTGGTTCCACGCCCGCACTGTCGCCATACGCCCGCGCGGTGTACGCTGCAAAAAGCCTTGCTGAATCAAATAAGGTTCCAGTACATCCTCAATGGTTTCACGTTCTTCGCCAATGGCTGCCGCCAGGTTATCCAGACCTACCGGCCCACCAAAGAACTTATCGATTACCGCCAGCAACAATTTGCGGTCCATATAATCGAAACCTTCAGCATCAACATTCAGCATATCCAGTGCCTGGGCGGCGATATCCGCCGAGATGGTGCCATCGTGCTTCACTTCGGCAAAATCGCGAACACGACGCAGCAGACGGTTGGCAATACGTGGCGTACCACGCGCCCGGCGAGCAACTTCCAACGCGCCATCGTCACTCATCTCAAGCCCCATAAAACGGGCACTACGACTGACGATATATTGCAGATCCGGCACCTGATAAAACTCCAGACGTTGCACAATACCAAAACGATCACGCAGCGGTGATGTCAGCGAACCTGCGCGCGTGGTTGCACCAATCAGAGTAAACGGC
Source organism: Escherichia sp. HH41S (assembly GCF_009820115.1). Lineage (NCBI taxonomy): Bacteria > Pseudomonadati > Pseudomonadota > Gammaproteobacteria > Enterobacterales > Enterobacteriaceae > Escherichia > Escherichia sp. HH41S. Next base: position 13,327 of record NZ_VNXE01000119.1, on the reverse strand, counting down.
GGCAAGTCAATTTTAATGGAGCGTGCCGCCGGACCTTCACCAATCATAATATCCAGTTGGTAGTCTTCCATTGCCGGATACAACACCTCTTCCACCACTGGTGAAAGACGGTGGATCTCATCAATAAACAGCACGTCATGCGGTTCAAGGTTAGTGAGCATCGCTGCCAGATCGCCCGCCTTTTCCAGCACTGGACCGGAAGTCGTGCGTAAATTCACGCCCATTTCATTGGCGACAATGTTGGCAAGCGTAGTTTTACCTAAACCCGGAGGACCAAAAATCAACAGATGATCGAGGGCATCGCCGCGCAGTTTCGCTGCTTTGATGAAAATCTCCATCTGTGAACGAACCTGCGGCTGACCAACATACTCTTCCAGTAATTTGGGGCGAATGGCGCGATCTGCCACATCTTCCGGCAAAGTGGTACCGGCAGAAATCAGACGGTCTGCTTCAATCATCCTTTACCTCATAACGCGGCGCGTAGGGCTTCGCGAATTAATGTTTCACTGCTGGCGTCAGGGCGAGCGATTTTGCTCACCATCCGGCTTGCTTCTTGTGGTTTATAGCCCAGCGCCACCAGCGCGGCAACCGCTTCCTGTTCAGCATCGTCGGTCGCCGGGCTGGCAGGTGACGTGAGTACCAGGTCGGCAGCTGGCGTAAAGAGATCGCCATGTAAACCTTTAAATCGGTCTTTCATTTCGACAATCAAGCGTTCGGCGGTTTTTTTGCCAATACCCGGCAGTTTCACCAGAGCCCCCACCTCTTCACGCTCAACGGCATTAACGAACTGCTGCGCTGACATTCCGGAGAGGATTGCCAATGCCAGTTTAGGCCCAACGCCGTTGGTTTTGATCAACTCTTTGAACAACGTGCGCTCTTGTTTATTGTTAAAACCGTACAGCAGTTGCGCGTCTTCACGCACCACAAAGTGGGTGAAAACGATCGCTTCCTGACCCGCTTCAGGGAGTTCATAAAAACAGGTCATCGGCATATGCACTTCATAGCCTACGCCGCCCACTTCAATTAATACCAGCGGGGGTTGTTTTTCAATGATGATGCCTCTGAGTCTGCCTATCACATGACGCTCCTGCGTAATGAATCAAAGATAATGCTGTATGATAAAAAAATGCTGGATAGATATCCAGCGAGGGATGATATTAAATCATTTCAGAACTGATAATCCTTTGGCTCACGGTATCTGAAATTTTCTATGAATCACCTTACATCGCACTCTTTCTTTGACTTCTAATGGCCAATTTTTCCACGTTCCTTGCTGGCGTGCTTCCATTCGCGGCATTTTTTTAGTTGGTGAAGGAGTAAGACCGCAAATATAAATGCGCTTATTGCCCATATAGCTATCAGAATCGGCAAAGGGCTGATATTGAAAAACACGTTTTCACAGGGTTTCCCGATGGCGGGGCGATCTTTTACAACCTTCACGCACATGGTGATTCCTGGTTTTATACGCTTGTCCTCAACATGCAAATTCCAGGTCTTACCGTCAATCTGCCAGGTCAGGTCATAGGCATACAGCCCCGTGCAATCAATCCTTCCTCCCCGCAGTAAATTGCAGGAGTGCGAGGCGCTACGCTCAAAATTACTGGTATAACGAACCGAAGAAACTTTTGCGAGCGTAGTCAAGCTATTGCGGTGGTACTCATACTCCAGAACGGCAGCATAACTGGTATAAATCGCTAAAAAGAAGTAAAAGAGCGCAATTGGCTTCCTGAAACGTGGGTAGTGAGCTTCCATGAGATAGATGCTTAATATCAACGTCCCGGCAAGAGCAAATGAGATTAAAAGCTGATTGAATACGCTTGATAAATTCATCCGCGCCTCTGTATCTGGCAAGCAGGTAGAGGACTAATCATTCAGCGAGTCCCTGAACGCTGAATTTTTGCGGGATCATTCCACTATCAATACGCCACTGATATGACTCCGTATGCGCTAACTCGTCACCATTAAGATCAATCGAGACCTGGTTTGAGTAAATATCATACTCATCAATTATGTCAGCGCCTGAGTATTCATACAGAGCATAATATCCTGCCATCAAATCCCCCTTCGACACCCTTTCATAACTTTTTAGCACATAGCCATATCGCCAGTTAATCAAATCAAAAAGAATGCTTTCGGCGTCCTCTCTTGCAAAAATATCATCCCCCACTCTGATGATAAAACTTCCGGCATTAATTTTATAATGATGTTTTCCCGGCAGAAATTCAAAAGCCTGAGTGAGTGAAAATGATTCTTTATAATGATCACCCGCAGGAATAACTTGCCAGCCATCGACCCCATCATAAATTCCACACATCCCATCAAGGACAATGTTGCTTGTTGTGATGTCAAAGGCTTTATTGCAAGGCATCAAACCACCTTCAAAGATATAAGCAGGTTGATTATTGCTATTGTAGAAATCCAGTAAAGCATTCACCACCTGCCCCTGCTGTATAACGCTAAGCCTCACGGTGACACCACTTTGCGCCATTCTCGCATCGTTAAGGCTTGCACCAGCTTCACCCACGCCGTAGATATCATCACGCATATGAATAATTTGAGGCACAAACTCATTATTCTCATTTAAAGAAATACGTCCATATCGCCAGGGATAGCGGATGACATTATCTTGAGCAAATACATTCACGCATTGACTGATCGAAACTATAATTATCACATTAATAAATAACCGCATAAAACATTCCTTGTTATTATTACAATACAATGCTAATGCTTTACCATCACGAAAGATAGATGCTGTTTTATATATAAATAATGGATTGATATAGTGAAAATAAATTACCCAGCTAAATATGAAACCGGTGATATTGTTTTTACCTGCATCGGTGCTCGCCTGTTTGGGCAAATCTCTGCAGCCTCGAAATGCTGGAGCAACCATGTGGGGATAATCATTGGACATGACGGTGATGATTACCTGGTTGCGGAGAGTCGAGTTCCGCTCTCCACAATCACAACTTTGTCACGATTTATTGAACGGTCGACCGATCAACGCTACGGTGTTCGCCGCCTGGCAGGAGGTTTAACCGCAGAGCAGAAACTTGCTCTTGTCGAAAAGGTCCCTGCCCGGTTGCATAAGTTCTACCACACCGGTTTTAAATACGAATCATCCCGCCAGTTCTGTTCAAAATTCGTTTTTGATATTTATAAAGAGGCGCTATGTATTCCAGTGGGTGAAATAGAGACGTTTGGAGAACTGTTAAATAGCAATCCGAATGCAAAACTCACTTTCTGGAAATTCTGGTTCTTAGGTTCTATTCCGTGGGAGCGTAAAACCGTCACGCCAGCCAGTTTGTGGCATCATCCGGGTTTGGTGTTGATTCATGCGGAGGGAGTAGAAACGCCTCAGCCTGAATTGACCGAGGCGGTATAACTTAACGCAGTCGCCCTCTCGCCAGGTTCAGCCGCGATTCGCTCATTTGCATCGCATTCTGACTAACGTGGCAGTGGGTGATGGCAATTGCCAGCGCATCAGCGGCATCCGCCTGAGGATTAGCGGGGAGTTTCAGCAAGGTGCGGACCATATGCTGCACCTGGCTTTTTTCGGCACTACCAATACCTACCACCGTTTGCTTTACCTGACGTGCCGCGTATTCAAATACTGGTAATTCCTGATTCACCGCCGCCACAATCGCCACGCCACGCGCCTGCCCCAGCTTCAGGGCCGAGTCGGCATTTTTAGCCATAAAGACTTGTTCAATGGCGAAATAATCAGGCTGGAACTGGGTGATGATTTCCGTCACGCCCGCATAGATGAGCTTAAGACGAGACGGTAAATCATCTACTTTGGTGCGTATACATCCGCTACCCAGGTAGGACAGCTGCCTGCCCACCTGGCGGATGACGCCATAGCCGGTCACGCGCGAACCCGGGTCAATGCCGAGAATAATAGCCATCACGCGTCTCCGTTTTGCTGTTTAGCAGGCCTCATCAGAGAGTCGCTGCAACCTCATCAGAGATTTCACCGTTATGGTAGACTTCCTGCACGTCGTCGCAATCTTCCAGCATATCGATCAGACGCATCAGTTTCGGTGCGGTTTCTGCATCCATATCAGCTTTGGTGGACGGGATCATGGAAACTTCCGCGCTGTCTGCTTTCAGACCTGCAGCTTCCAGAGCGTCGCGTACTTTGCCCATTTCCTCCCATGCAGTGTAGACGTCAATCGCGCCATCATCATAGGTCACAACATCTTCAGCACCAGCTTCCAGAGCTGCTTCCATGATGGTGTCTTCATCGCCTTTCTCAAAGGAGATCACGCCTTTTTTGCTGAACAGATAGGCTACGGAACCATCAGTACCGAGGTTACCGCCACATTTGCTGAATGCGTGACGCACTTCAGCAACGGTACGGTTGCGGTTATCAGACAGACATTCAATCATGATTGCCGTGCCGCCAGGACCGTAACCTTCGTAGATGATGGTTTCCATGTTTGCATCATCATCACCACCCACACCACGGGCAATTGCGCGGTTCAGGGTGTCACGGGTCATGTTGTTAGACAGTGCTTTATCAATAGCTGCTCGCAGACGCGGGTTAGCATCCGGATCGCCACCGCCCAACTTAGCCGCGGTTACCAGCTCACGAATGATTTTAGTGAAGATTTTACCGCGCTTAGCATCCTGCGCAGCTTTACGATGTCTGGTGTTGGCCCATTTACTATGACCTGCCATAAAAATATCTCCAGGTAGCCCTGCCTGTTCAGGCAGCGTTAATTACAAACTGTTCAATCGCCTGCCGGTTGCTCCATGACTTTGTGAGCGCCGCCGCAGCATGCGCATCAAGCCACTTGTAGGCCAGATGTTCAGTGAAAACGATCTGGCGCTCGTGCGGGAGTGCAAGACAGAACCAAGATTCCGTATTACGCGTTACGCCCGGCGCATAGCGATGACGTAAATGTGAAAAAATTTCAAACTCCACCGTGCGCTGACAGTCAATTAAGGTCAGTTGTTCAGCGACAACATCAATGGTGACCTCTTCCTTTACTTCGCGCATGGCAGCTTGCGGCGCGGTTTCCCCCTCTTCCACACTGCCGGTTACCGACTGCCAGAAATCGGGATCATCACGCCGCTGTAACATCAGCACCCGTTTCGTATCTTGCGCATAAATAACCACCAGAATAGAAACGGGACGCTTATAAGTCATATCAATTATTCTCTGCCTTCTTCACAACCTGAATGCTCAGCTCGGACAGAGCAGTCGGGTTAGCAAAGCTTGGCGCTTCGGTCATCAGACACGCTGCCGCCGTGGTTTTCGGGAAGGCGATAACGTCACGGATGTTGTCGGTACCGGTCAGCAGCATGGTCAGACGGTCAAGACCGAATGCCAGACCTGCGTGCGGCGGAGTACCGTATTTCAGGGCGTCGAGCAGGAAGCCGAACTTCTCGCGCTGTTCCTCTTCGTTGATCCCCAGAATACCAAACACCGTCTGCTGCATATCCCCATTATGGATACGCACAGAACCACCGCCCACTTCGTAACCATTGATGACCATATCGTAAGCGTTCGCCACCGCATTTTCCGGTGCAGCTTTCAACTCTGCCGCCGTCATGTCTTTCGGTGAGGTGAACGGATGGTGCATTGCCGTCAGGCCGCCTTCACCGTCGTCTTCAAACATCGGGAAGTCGATAACCCACAGCGGTGCCCATTTGCTTTCGTCGGTCAGACCAAGGTCTTTACCCACTTTCAGACGCAATGCGCCCATCGCGTCGGCAACAATTTTCTTGTTATCGGCACCGAAGAAAATCATATCGCCATCTTGCGCGGCAGTACGATCCAGGATGGCTTCGATGATTTCAGCGTTGAGGAACTTCGCTACCGGGCTGTTGATACCTTCCAGACCTTTCGCACGTTCGTTAACTTTGATGTACGCCAGACCTTTCGCGCCGTAGATTTTAACGAAGTTACCGTATTCGTCGATCTGCTTACGGGTCAGCGATGCGCCACCCGGAACACGCAGAGCAGCAACGCGGCCTTTCGGATCGTTCGCCGGACCTGCGAATACCGCGAACTCAACGGATTTCAGCAGATCAGCAACGTCAGTCAGTTCCATCGGGTTACGCAGATCCGGTTTATCAGAACCATAACGGCGTTCTGCTTCCGCAAAGGTCATTACCGGGAAATCGCCCAGATCCACGCCCTTCACTTCCAGCCACAAATGGCGTACCAGCGCTTCCATCACTTCACGCACTTGCGGCGCGGTCATGAAAGAGGTTTCCACATCGATCTGGGTGAATTCAGGCTGACGATCAGCACGCAGGTCTTCGTCACGGAAGCATTTTACAATCTGATAGTAGCGGTCAAAGCCGGACATCATCAGTAGCTGTTTGAACAACTGCGGGGATTGCGGCAGTGCGTAGAATTTACCTTTGTGCACACGGGAAGGCACCAGGTAGTCACGCGCGCCTTCCGGCGTGGCTTTGGTCAGCATCGGAGTTTCGATGTCGAGGAAGCCGTGGTCATCCATAAAACGGCGCACCAGGCTGGTGATTTTAGCGCGGGTTTTCAGGCGCTGAGCCATTTCCGGGCGACGCAGGTCGAGGTAGCGGTATTTCAGACGCGCTTCTTCGGTGTTGACGTGGTTAGAGTCAAGCGGCAGAACGTCTGCGCGGTTGATGATGGTCAGCGAGGAGGCCAGCACTTCGATTTCGCCGGTCGCCATATCGCGGTTGATATTTTTTTCGTCACGCGCACGTACGGTGCCCGTGACCTGAATGCAGAACTCATTACGCAGTTCAGAGGCCAGCTTTAACGCGTCCGCACGATCCGGATCGAAAAATACCTGCACGATACCTTCGCGGTCGCGCATATCGATGAAGATCAGGCTACCAAGATCACGACGACGGTTGACCCAACCACACAGAGTCACCTGCTGCCCCACGTGGGACAAACGGAGCTGTCCACAATATTCTGTACGCATGAGATATCCCTTAACTTAGCTGCCGGCGGATGCCCCCTGCTGCGCAGGTGACCAAGTCGCAGCGTTAGCTGTATGTCACAACTGAATGAAAAAAGGCGGCTATTATACTGGAAATTCTGCCGCACCGTAAGAGCCTGGCCCGCGCTGGAACGCCTCGTTACCACTTTATATCGGGCCTGAAATCAGACTCTACGCCAGTTTGCTATAAAGGTGTTGCCCGAACTCATAAAAATTAACAAAATTTGTCGTTCCGCCATCGGCTAATCGCATTAAGGTGAAAGGCACGATTTTGTTTTATCAGGAGACAACATGCTTGAACTGAATGCTAAAACCACTGCGCTGGTGGTAATTGACTTACAAGAAGGCATCTTACCTTTTGCCGGTGGTCCTCATACTGCCGATGAGGTGGTTAATCGAGCAGGGAAGCTGGCGGCGAAATTTCGCGCGAACGGTCAGCCCGTGTTTCTGGTGCGCGTTGGCTGGTCTGCCGATTATGCCGAAGCATTAAAACAGCCGGTTGATGCCCCCTCCCCCGCTAAAGTGTTACCCGAAAACTGGTGGCAACATCCTGCTGCATTAGGTGCAACCGACAGCGATATCGAAATCATCAAACGTCAATGGGGTGCGTTTTACGGTACGGATCTGGAGTTGCAATTACGCCGCCGGGGTATCGATACAATAGTATTATGTGGGATCTCGACCAATATCGGTGTTGAATCCACCGCCCGCAATGCCTGGGAACTCGGTTTTAATCTGGTGATTGCCGAAGACGCCTGTAGCGCAGCCAGCGCAGAACAGCACAATAACAGTATTAATTATATCTACCCGCGCATTGCCCGTGTGCGCTGCGTGCAAGAGATCCTCAACGCATTATGATTTACATCGGTCTGCCGCAATGGTCGCATCCTAAATGGATCCGTCTGGGGATAACCAGCCTGGAAGAGTATGCCCGCCATTTTAACTGCGTGACAGGGCTATTTTAAAAATCACTAAAGATCGCCCAAGAGCACTCGCTTTCTCTAGTGTATTCAATGCGTTAAAAAATAATATCATACGTAATTCGGCAAAGTTCGTATGTGTTACAGTGTCCCAACCATGCCCCAAAATGTCCCAAAACAGACATTTCTGTCCCATACATGTCCCAAACAAATTCCACAATAGACAAGTAGTTTATTCATAAATTTACACGTAAAATCAATAATGGCTGGAAATCATTCAATACTCGCACTATTGAAAGTTCACCAGCCAGCCGCAGCACGTTCCTGCATACGACGTGTCTGCGGCATATCACAAAACGATTACTCCATAACAGGGACAGCAGGCCACTCAATATCAGGTGCAGTTGATGTATCAACACGGTTCAGCAACACCCGATACTTTTTCCAGGCTTCCACCACCAGCACGACAAGATGCCGCATACAGTGACCCAGTCAGTCCAGTTTCCAGACAACCAGTGCGTCACCTTTTTGAAGGCGCTTTAAAGCACGTTTTAATCCAGGTCGGCCTGTCCTTATTCCGCTTAATTTATCTTCAAATATTTGTTCACATCCTGCACAAACAAGAGCGTTTCGTTGCAGGTCTGTATTCTGGTCATTTGTTGATACCCTTACATAGCCAATCAGCACGCTGAATCTCCCGTCCAAAGCACAAATCATGCCATGCAGGCCAGAAACCGCCATTATCTAAAACCTCGGTTTACAGGAAACGGTAAATCAGGCTTCTGGCGCATTACAGAAAAACCAGAACGGCGCAGATATTCCGGGAAAAGATACCTTCACCAAAAACATTGGTGCCTGCCGCGCATATAGCGCATGGCTGAATATTGGTGGCGATAGTCAGGTCTGGACAACTGCGCAATTTATTTCGTGGCTGGAGAGTCAGGGGGCATTTAACCATCCTTACTGGATGTGCAAAGGCTCATGGGCTTATGCAAATAATAAGGTTATTACAGATACAGGTTGCGGAAATATTTGTCTTGCAGGTGCTGTGGTGGAAGTTATTGGCACTCGCGGCGCAATGACCATACGCGTTACTACGCCGAGCACGTCCAGCGGTGGCGGAATTACTAACGCTCAATTCACTTATATTAATCATGGTGATGCTTACGCTCCTGGCTGGCGACGAGACTACAACACGAAAAACCAGCAGCCTGCATTTGCTTTAGGGCAAACAGGACGCAGGGTCGCAAATGATAAAGCTGTTGGCTGGAACTGGAATAGCGGTGTTTATGATGCAGATATCAGTGGTGCATCGACATTAATCCTCCACTTCAATATGAATGCGGGGAGTTGCCCTGCTGTACAGTTCCGCGTGAATTACAGGAACGGCGGTATTTTTTATCGTTCAGCGCGTGATGGTTATGGCTTTGAAGCTAACTGGTCAGAGTTTTACACCACAACACGCAAACCCTCTGCGGGGGATGTTGGTGCATATACGCAGGCAGAATGTAACTCAAGGTTTATTACAGGTATTCGCCTTGGCGGTCTGTCATCTGTTCAGACATGGAAAGGCCCCGGCTGGTCTGACAGGTCAGGTTATGTCGTTACGGGTTCAGTTAACGGAAACCGTGATGAATTAATTGATACAACTCAGGCAAGGCCAATTCAGTATTGCATTAATGGGACGTGGTATAACGCGGGGAGTATTTAACGATGATGCACTTAAAAAACATTACTGCTGGCAACCCTAAAACAAAAGAGCAATACCAGCTAACAAAGCAATTTAACATCAAATGGCTTTATTCAGATGATGGAAAAAACTGGTATGAGGAACAAAAGAATTTCCAGCCAGACACTTTGAAAATGGTCTATGACCATAACGGCGTTATTATTTGTATTGAAAAGGATGTTTCAGCAATTAATCCAGAGGGTGCAAGCGTCGTTGAATTACCTGATATTACAGCAAATCGCCGGGCTGATATTTCGGGGAAATGGATGTTCAAAGATGGCGTAGTGATAAAGCGAACTTATACCGAGGAAGAGCAGAGGCAACAAGCGGAAAATGAAAAGCAAAGCCTGTTGCAACTTGTCAGGGATAAAACCCAGCTATGGGACTCACAGCTACGGCTGGGCATCATTTCCGACGAGAATAAACAAAAATTAACCGAGTGGATGCTCTATGCGCAGAAAGTCGAATCTACAGACACTTCCGGCCTGCCAGTAACGTTTCCCGAACAACCAGAATGAGAGAAGGCCCGCTATCGGGCCTTAATTTTTACTCTGGTTTTTGTGGCCATTCAGGATTTGCCGTATCCACACGGCTGACCAGAACACTGTAGCGTTCCCATGACTCCAGTCGTGCGCGTTCCTCATCCGTCGCCATATTCAGCCTGACAGCGCGTTCCAGTGGCTGAATAACGTTTTCTGCTTCGGAAAGTAACGCGGCCTTTTGTGATTCGGCCTGTTGTTGTTGCTCGTCTGCCGTATAAATCCGTTTAACTACAGCTCCATCCTTAAACATCCACTTTCCTGAATCATCAGCGCGGCGGTTGGCTGTAATATCGGGAACCTCAACGACGCTAAAACCTTCAGGGTTAAGCGTGGATGCATCTTTGGTGATGGCGACAATAATATTATTTTCATCGTAAACAATCTTTATTGTATCTGGTTGAAAGTTTTTCACTTCCTCATACCAGTTTTTTCCGTCTTCAGACCACAACCAGATTACGTCAAAATTCTTTGTTAATTGGTATTGCTCTTTTGTCTTTGGGTTTCCTGACCTGATATTTTTTAAGTGCTGCATAATTTACACCTGTGCGACGTTATACCATATGCCATTGATGTATTTTTGTATCGGCCTGAAGATAGCTTCATCATCGCCATCAACTTCACCAATAATCCTTAATCCGGTAAGTGCGTGTCCGGCTATTTCATAACGCCCTCCACGCGCCATCAATTTAACAACACGTGTGCCAAGTCGGACATCTCTCACATAGCGTGAGTCAAAATTGCCATAATTTCCGGGAATAATTTGCGCGCCACAAAGCCAGTTACCGTTATTGTCCATGTACGCCTGACCATCGGTGCCATTGGCTGTCCTTGAGTTATTAATCATGTAGATGCCAAATTGCTTATTTCCCAGACCGCCAATCATAAATTTGCGGTCGGCATGGTCCTGACGTAGCAATGCCTGGGCGCTATCAGTGTTAACTATATTTTTCCCAAAGATAGCGTTGTTATCGCGCATCTGAATCCACATACCATTACTGCTGTTAATTGCAAACCTGTTTGCATAAACCCAGGCGTTAGTTGTTATATCTCCTGTAACATCCAGACCATGCCCCATAGTTATGCGGCCAGTTCTGAGATTAAGCGTAAAGGGGCGTAGCGGCCCTATATCGCCATTTTCCCCCTCATTCTCTCGTGTAGGGATGATATGCAGGCATTCTTCAGAACGACGAAAAATGGCACCAAAAGATGAATTAAATATCCTCAGTGCATTGACTGTCGATATTTTTACTTCACTGCCGAAAAGGGCTTTAACAAGAACAGACAAAGCATCCCATTTAAGATTCATCAGGTCTTTTGTTGTGGTGCTTTGTTTGCTTCTCCATTTGAAATATTCATTGCCGTTGTCGCCTGTTTCAAACCACATGTATGAATCAGTATCGCTGTCGGCATTATTTTTAAAACCAATCTTTGCCCAGTCAGTATTTCTAATCCAGGCAAGGATTGAGTCGTTTTCAAAAGTAAGCCCACCGGACAAGGTATCGCCATTCTTTTGCACGGCGTTCCTGGCCCTGTTTGCCGTTTCCTGTAAACCGAGGTATTCGATAACGGCAGCAACGGTCGATTTCGCAAGAATATCCCGCCCGACTTTTGTCAGGGTTGCCAGGCTGGCGACATCATTCCCCGTAAAATACGGAAACCTGTCTGCCGCAGTAGCAAGCCCGGCCAGCGCCGTCAGGGTGGCATCTTTCGGTTGCTTACCCGCAAGCGCGTTAGTCATGGTGGTCGCAAAATTCGGGTCGTTGCCCAGCGCCGCCGCTAACTCGTTCAGCGTATTCAGTGCGTCAGGCGACGAGTTTACAAGGGCGGCAATCGCGGCCATCACATAAGCCGTACTTGCGATCTGAGTATTATTAGTACCTTTTGGCGCAGTTGGCGTTGTTGGCGTTCCGGTCAGTGCAGGACTATTTAAGGGCGCTTTCTTGTTCGTTTCATCCATTACCGCCTTAACCGCTTTTGGTGTCGCAGCCAGCGTTTCAGACGGGCTGTTAGTGGCGCTACTGAGCTGAACTATCCCTTTTCGTGCCGTCGTTGCGTCCTGAGCGGTATATTTTGCGTTAGCAAGGTCATATGCTGCCTTTACTGCTTTCGGCGTTGCAGCCTGCGTTTCAGACGTGCTGTTGGTTGCACTACTAAGCTGAACCACACCTTTTTTCGTCGTACTCGCATCTTCCAGAGATACGGCATCAGCAATATCCTCTGCCCGTTTTGCCGCTGTTTCGGCACGCGTTGCCGCGGATTCAGCAGCAACTTTGCTCTGAGATGCAGCCGTCGCACTGCCTGCCGCCTCTGATGCTTTCGTTGTTGCTGTCGTGGCACTACCTTTCGCTGCTGACGCTTGTCTGGTCGCCTCATCTTTTGAAGCAGACGCAGATGATGCCGATGACGCCGCTGAACCAGCGGACGATGCGGCTGCCGCCTTAGAGGAAGCAGCATTGTCTGCTGAAGTCTTTGCATTTGTTTCAGAGGTTTTTGCTGCAGAAGCAGACCTCGCTGCTGCAGTGGCTTGCTCAGTGGCTTCGCCAGCCTTCGTTGTGGCTGTTGAAGCGGATGATGCGGCGCTTTCTGCCGATTTTCCGGCGGCGGTGGCACTGGCTGAGGCCTGCCCGGCACTTGTTGACGCAGCACTGGCAGACGACGCAGCCGCTGTTTTTGAACCTGCCGCAGCTGAGGCGCTCTGTCCCGCTGCCGTTTCAGAAAACCTGGCGTTCGTCTCGGACGTTTTGGCCGCCTTCGCAGAATTTGCTGTCGCCGTTGCCGAGGAAGCTGCGCTACTGGCGCTTGAGGATGCGTTCGTTTCTGATGATTTTGCCGCCTCTTTTGAAGCCGCCGCATCCCGGGCTGAGGTGGCAGCTTCTGACGCTTTCGTAGTCGCGGTGGATGCAGAAGTGGCTGCTGATTGTTGTGACGCTGCAGCATTCGTTTCTGACGTTTTCGCGGCACTGGCACTGGTAGCTGCCGCGCTTTTTGAGGACTCTGCAGCAGCAGCACTTTTCGATGCCTCAGTGGCCTTTGTTGATGCCGTTCCTGCGCTGGAAGACGCTGACTGAGCCGACGAAGCGGCCTGTCCGGCTGACGTGCTGGCTGCGCGTGCTGAGCCTGCAGCATCAGTCGCATGGGTTGCCGCCTCACGGGCTGATGTGCCGGCATCGCTGGCTGACTTCTTCG